>JAZUNH010000048.1:0-2773 GCA_045604065.1 Anaerovoracaceae bacterium | reverse complement strand
CGCCGGAGGGCATAGTTGAATACAAGCTCAGGCGTGAAGAAGATAAGAGGGAGCTCACAGTGGACGAAGCCATAAAGGAAGCTGTTGAGCTCGTGAATAAAGAAAAGTTCGGAATGTAGTATCCGGGCGGAGTCGGAAAGGTCCAGATGGCGGAAGGAACTTCAGAAAAAACAAAAGTGCGCGACGCGAGTCTCCCTGAGCTTTTCTGGGAGTTCTTCAAGCTCGGCCTGTTCACCATAGGAGGCGGGATAACGATGATACCGCTCCTCCAGGGGATCGTGTCGGACAGGAAGAAGTGGCTGACGCAGGATGAAGTCGTTGACTGCATAGCCGTATCGCAGAGTCTTCCGGGGGTGATCGCGATCAATATGGCGACGTACGTCGGGCACCGCAAGAAAGGGATACCCGGGGCGGTCTTCGCTACGGCGGGGGTCATCCTTCCGAGCCTGATCTCCATAATACTGGTCATCGAGGTCCTGAGAGGGATAGGAGACAACAGGTATGTGACCGGCGCTCTTACCGGGATACGCGCGGCCGCGACAGGCCTGATAGCGTATTCGGCGTATTCAGTCGGGAAGAAAGTACTGAAGGACGCTTTCTGCTGGGCGGTCGCCATAGCGGCGTTCGTGTTGATAACGTTCCTTGACGTAAGCATCGTGTACATAGTGCTCGGCGCGGCTGTCCTGGGGACGGCCATGCAGGCTTTTACAGCGGGGAAGGCAGGTGAGAAGGCATGATATACTTCGACCTTTTCCTCGCTTTCAGCAAGATAGGGCTCTTCGGGTTCGGCGGCGGAGTCGCGATGCTTCCCGTGATCTACGAGGCGGCGAGGACGCTCGGGACTATGGACAGGTCCGAGTTCGCGAACCTCATCGGGATATCGCAGATGACGCCGGGGCCGATAGCGGTAAATGCGGCTACTTACGTCGGCTATATGTCGGCGGGTACTCCCGGCGCTCTCATGGCGACGTTCGCTGTGGCTCTGCCTTCGTTCATACTGGTGACGCTGGCGAGCTACTTCATACTGAAGTTCAAGGAAAGCAGGACGATAAACGGCATCCTTACGGGCGTCAGGCCCATGACGGCAGGGCTCGTCCTTTCGGCCATGGTGCTGATGGGCCAGCAGGTCATAACAGGCGCAGGCGGGACAGGAGGGATCATATCCCTCGCGATATGCATAGCTTCATTCCTGCTCATCGCCAAGAAGGTGAACCCGATATTCGTGATGATAGGAGGAGGCGCGCTGGGCGCTTTGTTCCTGGCGTAGGATAAAGGCCCCGTGCGGGCAGCAGAGGAGAGAAACATGAAGAAAGTAACGATTGAGATGATGGACGGCGGAGTAATGACAGGCGAGCTGTATGAGGACATAGCTCCCGTGACAGTCGAGAATTTCGAGAGCCTGGCAAACAAGGGCTTCTACGACGGACTCACGTTCCACCGCGTGATCCCGGGATTCATGATCCAGGGAGGAGACCCTGACGGGACAGGATGCGGAGGCCCGGGATACACCATCAAGGGCGAGTTCTCCGGAAACGGATTCAAAAACGACCTGAAGCACACAGACGGAGTGCTTTCAATGGCAAGAACGAACGACCCTGATTAAGCGGGATCGCAGTTCTTCATAATGGTGGCTGACGCTCCGTATCTTGACGGACAGTACGCGGCGTTCGGAAAGATCACCGGAGGAACAGACGTGGCTCATGACATAGCCATGAAGCCGAGGGACAATTACGACATGCCGCTTGAGCCTGTTGTCATCAAGACGATAAAAGTGGAGTAGGAGACCGTAATAGACGAGGTCAGGAAATGGGTTTTTTCAAAGATATCAAGGAAGATATAGACGCCGCCGTGGAGAGAGACCCGGCGGCGAGGAACGAGCTTGAGGCTCTGCTCTGCTATCCGGGAGTGTGGGCGCTGATCTGGCATAAGCCGGCGCACTGGATGTACAAGCATAATATGAAGCTTCTGGCGAGGATCCTCTCACAGCGTGTCAGGCACACGACGGGCATCGAGATACACCCGGGAGCGACGATAGGAAGACGCTGCTTCATCGATCACGGCATGGGCATCGTCATAGGAGAGACGACAGAGATCGGGGACGATTGTTCCATATACCAGGGCGTTACGCTCGGCGGAACGGGGAAAGATACCGGAAAGCGTCATCCGACGATCGGAGACAGGGTCATAGTATCGTCCGGAGCTAAGGTCCTCGGGCCTTTCCATGTGGGAAACGACGTGAAGATCGGCTCAGGCTCGGTGGTCCTGAAAGAGATACCTGACGGCTGCACTGTGGTCGGAGTTCCGGGACGTGTGGTGAAGAGATTCGGCGAGAGCACGTCGGACATCAACCAGATAAACCTTCCGGACCCTGTGAACACGGAGATGGAGGTCCTTAGGAGAAGGCTCGAGCTGATGGAGGAGAAAGTCGAGAAGCTGACTAAAGAGCTCGAGAAGAGAGAATCGGGGAACGACGGCTCGGTAGATATGACAGAGCTCGAGAACGAGGCCGGCGTGGTCGACCTTACCGGGCTTGATGATTGAAAGGGGCAGGAGAAGTGATAATATACAACACGCTTACGCGTAAGAAAGAACAGCTGAAGACGATCGAAGAAGGCAAGGTCAGGATCTATGTCTGCGGCCCGACCGTTTACAACTACATACACATCGGGAACGCGAGGCCGCTCGTCGTCTTTGATACGCTCAGGAAATACCTGATCTACAGAGGATATGAAGTCAAGTACGTCCAGAACTTCACCGACGTCGACGACAAGAT
>JAZUNH010000047.1:0-39694 GCA_045604065.1 Anaerovoracaceae bacterium | reverse complement strand
CAGGGATTCGGGACAGTCAACGGACAGTTCGGAATGGTCGAAGACAAATTTGAAGACAAGGCTCTTGTAACTGATGAATATGTACAGCAGCTCGCCGAGAAGAGGAGCATCCCGGTAGAGGACGTGAACCCTAACGACGATTCGCTCCTTGCCGATATCGGAAGCGTGGTGACCCCGGTGTTCAGGCCTATCGGATTCACGACGTGGAAGCAGACGGTAGCTTCCATAACCGGCCTCATCGCCAAGGAGAACGTTGTCGGCACATTCGGCGTCCTGTACAACTATGACGACAGCGAGGGGGAGCTGGAAGAGAACGGCGACCAGATCTGGGGCCGCGTAAGAGGAGACTTCGAGAATTCAGGAGCGGCGGGAGCAGCCGGCATGGCGTTCCTGATCTTCAACCTCCTGTGTGCGCCTTGCTTCGCGGCTATCGGCGCGATAAAGCGTGAGATGAACAACGCGAAGTGGACCTGGGCGGCGATCGGCTGGATGACATGCTGGGCTTACGTGATGGCGTTCATCGCGTTCAACCTCGGCAAAGCATTCACGGAATCAGGCTTCGGCATCGGAGCTGTGATCGCTGTCGCCCTCATATGCGGCCTGGTGTTCCTTCTGGTGCGCCCGGGATATAAAGAAGAGAGCGGCGCGAAGACGCTGACTTCCGTGGAGGCGGCGGCGAGATGACAGGAAATATCATAGTAATAGCATGCGTCCTTATCCTGGCGTTCTTCTCTGGCAGAAGCACGGTCAGGATGATCAGGGCAGAACTCCGCGGCGAATGCACATGCGCTGACTGCGGCGGATGCGGCAAAAGCGGCGCGGAATGCTGTGAGTGCATGCAGCGTATGGAAGAGCTCAGGAAGCTCAGGGAGAATAAAAAGTGTTTGGATCAGCAAAGGGAAAGGTGAAGACGACTCTTGAGATCACGGACATGCAGTGCGGCATGTGTGAAGCTCATGTCAATGAGGCGCTGAGACGGTCTTTCGATGTGAAAAGCGTAAAGTCATCTTTCAAGAGACATGAGACTGTGATCTGGAGCGACGAGCCTCTGCCTGAAGACAGAGTCCGTGAAGTCATAGAGGAAACAGGATATACCCTGGTTAATATTACCTCCATATAAACAATGAACATATCTACCGCATGAGCAGCCCATACAAAGGGCTGCTTTTGTGTAGAAGCATAAAGAGCCTGTATTGATAGCAGCCGGGAAATAATCTATAATAATAGCAAATACTGTTTCAGGGGGTCCCGGTAATGAATCATAATGAATCTGTCGAAGATTATCTGGAAAAGATACTTATCATAAGCGAAGAGAAGCCTGCGGTGAGGAGCGTCGACCTGGCCAACGAGACCGGGTTCTCCAAGCCGAGCATCAGCGTCGCGGTCAAGAATATGAAGGCGAAAGGGTATATCACTGTCTCTGACGAGGGATACCTTACTCTGACCGGGGAGGGCAGAAAGATCGCCGAAAAAGTATACGACAGGCATAAATTCTTCAGGAAGTGGCTGATCAGCCTCGGCGTCAATGAAGAGACGGCCAATGACGACGCATGCCGCATAGAGCATGTGATAACTGAGGAAACATATGAGGCGATCAAAAAAGCGATCAAAGACAGTTAGAATATTCTTTGTCAGTATATTCAGGAGGCGTCGGAAGACGTCTCTTTTTTATCGAGATATCTGTCAAGCTGCAGCTTGAGGAGCGCGGCGCACGGCACGGCGACCAGCATGCCTACGAATCCGCCGATCGCGCCGCCCGCAAGCAGGGCGGCGACAACGAGAAGCGGATGCACTTCCACATTGTCGGAAAGCAGCTTCGGGTTGATCACGTTTCCGTCCACGAACATTATTACTGCGATCACCAGTACGCCTATAACAAGCTTGTCGAACTGCCCGAGTACCAGGCAGATGATGGCTACGGCGCCGTATCCGACGACCGGGCCTACGTAAGGGATCAGGTTGCCTATGCCCATGAGCACGCCTATCACGGCAGCGTACGGCACGCCCGCGATAAGAAGGGCGATGCCGCTGCATACGCCGACGATGAGGGCGTCTATGAACTGTCCTCTTATATATCCTGAGAAGACTCTGTCAGCGTCCGCGGCGAAGCGAGAGAGAGCAGTGCCCGCGCTGTCGCCGGCTATGAGCCTGAACGCTCTCTTCCAGTATCTGCTTATGTTCTTCCCGTCAAGCATGAAGTATATGGAGAATATGATGCCGAACAGGAGCCCGCTGAAGAAGCCCGCTATGCTGTTAATGAAGCCTGTAAGCAGGTCCCCGGCCTTGCCGATAGGAAGGTCGGACGCGGATATCTTCTCTTCTATCGATTTTATCTCGCTTGAGAATCTGTCGCTGATCGAAATGACGAATTCCTTTACCGCTTCAAAATCTATGCTCCTTAAGTCGTCGATCCCGCCTTTGACCCAGAAGAACAGCGTCAGTATTATCAGACCGACTATCAGGAACACTGTGCCGTAGAAGACCGCCACGGCGATCGGGCGCCTCCACGGCTTATCTTCTTTGCTCAGTATGTTCTCGATCTTTTCGACGAGAGGCGTGAAAAGATAGCATATTATGCCGCCGATCAAAAGTGGCTTGAGCACTGCCGTGAACATCGACCAGAGAGTATTCCAGAAGCCGCCGGAATAAGCCAGCAGCATGATGACGATAACGGTGATCACGACCGTGATGCTTGCGTAGGAGCAGATCTTCGTATATTTTGGATCAAGTCTGTCTTTCAGCCTTTTCATGATATTCTATCCCTTCTGCTTAAGCAGGATACTGCTTTTTATATAATATATATAATACCACAGGGGATAGGTGTAAAAAAGAGAGGACGGCGTGAAATTTTTTATGCGGTTTTGATGTAGAAACAGCCCGCCGGTGGTAAAATATATACAGCTGAGGAGATGAGAAAGATGAAGAACGAGATCGGCGTCCTGCTCGTGCAGGTGGGATACGGTAAAGACCAGGAAGAGACCCTGAAAAAGGCTGTCGCGTATGTGGACGAGGCGAAAGAGAAGTACGGCATGCTGGACATAGTATGCATGCCGGAGCTTTACTATGAGGGCAGCAGAGATGAATTCCTTGCGGCGTGGAAAGAGTGCGCGAGAAGGAACCATGTCAACATAGTGACAGGCTCCATGCCGGTAGACGATCCTTCCGGGAAGCCGAAAAATACCGCCTATGTGATCGACAGGGAAGGCAGCGTGATCGGTGACTACAGCAAAGCTCATCTTTTTGACGCATACGACGACAGAGAGTCCGACAGGCTCACCCCGGGGGACCACATCGGTATTTTCGATCTCGACATAGGTAAGATCGGAGTGGTCATATGCTATGACATCAGATTCTCTGAATATGTCAGGACTCTCGCGCTCAAGGGGATCGACGTCCTGATGGTTCCGGCGGCGTTCTACAGGCCGAGGACAGACGACTGGGAGGTGCTCCTGAGAGCGGCGTCGCTGTATAACATCATGTATGTCTGCGCGGCCAACCAGTTCGGCAGCAGGTGTGCCGGAAGGTC
Organism: Anaerovoracaceae bacterium; assembly: GCA_045604065.1. Lineage (GTDB taxonomy): Bacteria > Bacillota > Clostridia > Peptostreptococcales > Anaerovoracaceae > Aminicella. The sequence goes on along the minus strand of JAZUNH010000047.1, from coordinate 36,168 downwards.
ATCGGTCGCGGACCCTGACGGAAGGATAGTCGCGAGAGCTTCTGACGAGGAATGCAGCGTATATCATATACTCGACTTGGGTTTCCAGAAGCATATGAGGGAGGTCAATCCTTCGTATCAGAACCGCCGCCCGGATCTGTACGGGATATAGCGCGGCGCAGGATTATTTTCTCCTGTTTTCTACTATTCCGTATTGTAGAAAAGCCGCGGATATTATATAATTATTTAGTTAGAAAAGAGCGCCGGCTGCGGCGTGATATAAATAGAAAATATGGGAGGTCATAACAATGGAATTATTCAGTAACAACACAAGGATCTGGCTGGTAGACGACAACAGGAACGAGATCGCGAGCGTCGATTTTCCAAAGGTTGGAGACCACACGTTCAACATCCACTCTGTAGACGTCGCTCCTGAGTATCAGGGCCAGGGAATCGGAGAGGATCTTCTTCAGAAGACATATGATTTTCTGAAGGAAAACAAGAGGACCGCTCTCGTGACATGTGAATTCGCCAAGAAGTGGTTCAATGACCATCCTGAACATAAAGATATCATGATGAAGTAGTCCGGAAGGATCAGATGGTCAGTCTGGGGAACGACTGGGACAGCGTCCTGGCAGGTGAATTCGACAAGGAGTATTACAGGAAGCTGAGGAGCTTCCTGATAAGCGAGTACAGAGAAGGCACCGTATATCCTGATATGGGCGATATCTTCAACGCGCTCAGGTATACTCCGTACAGCAGAGTCAAGGCTGTGATACTCGGACAGGATCCGTATCACGAGCCGGGCCAGGCACACGGAATGGCGTTCTCTGTGAGGGACGGCGTGGAGCAGCCGCCTTCACTTGCGAATATCTTCAAGGAGCTTGAAGAGGATCTCGGGATCCCGAGGCCCGCTAAGGACCACGGATGCCTGATCCCGTGGGCTGAGGAGGGCGTGCTTCTCCTGAACTCGGTCCTTACGGTAAGGGCTCATGAAGCCAATTCACATAAGGGGAGAGGCTGGGAGATATTCACGGACAGAGTGATCAGTCTTCTGAATGAAAGAGAAGAGCCGGTAGTGTTCATACTCTGGGGAAGGAATGCCAGAGAGAAGGAATCCCTCATAACAGAGAGCAGGCACCTCGTGCTGACGGGAGCTCATCCGAGCCCGCTGTCGGCGTATAACGGCTTCTTCGGAGGAAGGTATTTCTCCCGTACCAACCGGTTCCTGAAAGAGCATGGAGCAGGTGAAATCAACTGGGAGATCTGAATAGTAAGCTAAGATAGGAGGTACATGATGGTTCTAGCTATTATCATCATTGCTGTCATCGCAGTGCTTGCGATGTGGTTCGTCGGAATGTATAACGGCTTCGTCAAAGCCAAGAACAACTGTGAAGAGGGATACTCCACTATGGACGTATACCTGAAGAAGAGATATGACCTCGTTCCTAACCTGGTAGAGACAGTCAAGGGCTATGCGAAGCATGAGTCAGAGACGTTCGAGAAGGTAGTAAAAGCCAGGAGCATGATCGGGAGCGCTTCTTCTGTAGAAGAGAGAGCAGAGGGCGAGAACCAGCTGACAGGAGCCCTGAAGACACTGTTCGCCGTCGCTGAGGCATATCCTGAGCTGCAGGCCAACCAGAACTTCATGGATCTGCAGGCACAGCTCCAGACACTTGAGGGTGAGATCGCGGAGTCACGCAAGTACTATAACGCGACTGTCAAGACATATAACAACAAGGTCGAGATGTTCCCGACCAACATCATCGCAACGATGTTCCACTTTGACAGAAAGCCTATGTTCGAAGTGAACAGCGCTGAGGAAAGACAGAACGTCAAGGTGCAGTTCTAACTTGACTCGAGAGGGCAAATATATGATTACCAGAAGATCATGTATAACTGATGCTCCGGCCTGCGAAAGCAACGCCGGGGCATTTGCTGTAATTATCAGACGGGTGAAAACGGCTTTGACCGTGTTTCTGATGCTTCTGATAATGCTTTCCACGCTTGCATCCGGAAGCGCCGTCGAAGCCTTTGCGGCTGATGACAGCTACACGACGGAGAACTTTGACGTGAGCGTGGAGATAACGGAAAAGCACGTCATGAAGTATGACGAGAGCATAACAGTCGATTTTCTGGAGCCTCATCACGGGATCTACAGGTACATCCCTATACAGAAGAAGTTCTACGACATAGACGACATCCACGTATGGGGCGGCGACTATGACGAGAGCTACGAGTTCACGGGTGAGAACGAGAACGGTACCTACGGCAACGAGATACTCCAGATAGGAGACGCGTACAGGACGTACACGGGCCTGAAGGACTACAGGATAAAGTATTCGCTCGTCTGCACTAAAGACGAAGACGAGAAGAAAGACTATCTTTCCCTCGACCTTCTGCCTACAGGATGGCAGACGCCGATAAAAAGCGCCGATATCGTCATGACGCTCCCCGCTGGGATCGATTGGGACGACCTGAGCATCTATGCGGGAGACATAGGCGAAAAGACAGAGCTTTCGGAAGACAGAGAGCACTTCGACGTAACATATTCCAAAGACGGGAAGACGCTCAGGATCAGAGGACGGGACCTGACGCAGGGACATGGGATCACCGTGCAGGCGGAGCTTCCGGAAGGCTACTGGAAGGGCGTGACAAGCAGGAAAGTCCTCGGGATATTCGCCTGGATCGTGCCGCTTCTCCTGGCTCTCTTAATGGGCATCATGTGGCTCCTGAACGGAAAAGACCCGGATGTGGTCAAGCCGGTCGAGTTCTATCCTCCGGACGGGCTCACGCCTGCCGAGGTCGGCTATATCGTCGACGGCAAGATAGACAACAAAGACCTGTCGTCCATGCTCATATATTTCGCTTCGAAAGGATATCTCGAGATACGCGAGAAGGATAAGGCGAAAGACAGCTATGAGCTCGTGAAGAAGAAGGACATCCCGGATTCCGAGCCTGCCTTCGCAGTAAGGCTGTTCGGCGGCATATTCCCGTACGCGCAAGCTGTCGAGGGAGAAGAGCAGAAAGCTGATCTGGACGATCTTCCAGCGGGATTCGCAGACGCCGTGGACTGCGCGAGGACAGAGCTCAAGAACATGTACGACAGCGGAAAGAAGAAGATGTTCACTGAGAAGTCAAAGTCCGCGAGAGGACTGGGCGTTGCCATATGCGCGCTGATACTTCCTGTGTCAGTTCTGGTCACGGCATATTCCAACTATATGGGCCTCGGCATATTCGGGGCAGGGTTCCCGCTCATACTCACACTGATAGGACTTGCGCTGATCTCATCGTCATACGATAACAGGCATTCGTCGGGAAGAGTATCGAGCGTGGGGAAGTTCATAGCGGGAGTCGTATTAGCGGCGCTCGCGGCACTCGTGAACCTCGGGCTTGTGATCGTAAGCGGGGGAAGCATACTGATCGCTGTGACAGCGGCGGCGTCGCTTGCCATCGCACTGTTCTTTGAAGTGTTCATGTGGGCGAGGACAAAGGAGAACGCTGCGGTATACGGGAAGATCCTCGGCTTCAGGAACTTCATAGCGACCGCGGAGCACCAGAGGCTCGTGGCGCTGTCAGATGAGAACCCGGAATACTACTATGACATCATGCCTTACGCGATGGTAATGGGCATGTCAGTGGCATGGGCAAAAAAATTCGAGGACCTGAAGGTGCCGCAGCCTGACTGGTATGAAGGTACTGACGTAGTGATAGTACGAAGCCCGGTGTTCTACAACAATATGGCCGGCAGCTGCTCGAGCCAGTTCGTGACAGCCATGCCTGATCTTTCGGACGCTCTGGATACAGGAGGATTCTTTACAGGCGGAGACTTCTCGGGCGGCGGCTTCGGCGGCGGCGGCTTCTCAGGCGGCGGCTTCGGCGGAGGCGGCGGAGGGGCCTGGTAGATATATCAAACATCAACGGAGAGACTATGGGAGAAAGACAGAAGATAATCAATATAGCAGTTATCGCACACGTGGACGCTGGGAAATCCACGCTTGTGGACGCGTTCCTCAAGCAGAGCGGCGTATTCAGGCAGGACGAGGCGCTTGACTGCGTGATGGACAGCGACGCGATAGAGCGTGAAAGAGGCAACACGATCTATTCCAAAAACTGTTCCATCATGCATAATGACGTGAAGATCAACATCGTAGATACGCCGGGACACGCTGACTTCTCATCGGAAGTAGAGCGTATCATGAAAACGGTCGATACAGTGATCCTGCTCGTCGACTCGAGTGAGGGGCCGATGCCTCAGACGAGGTTCGTGCTCACGAAGTCGCTTGAGCAGGGTCTTAACCCGATACTGCTCATCAATAAGATCGACAAGAAGGACGCGAGGATAGATGAAGTCGTGGACGAGGTGTATGAGCTCTTCATGGACCTCGATGCAAACGACGAACAGCTTGATTTCCCGATCCTTTACGGTATCGCCCGTCAGGGAATATGCGTGAGGGACCCTGAGGAGGTCAAGGATCTCGTGCTTCTCGCGCCGGACGGAGGGAAGCTCGGCCATACGCCGGAGGGTTTCGGCGGATTCGACATAACGCCTCTGTTCGAGACGATAATCGACCACTGCAAGCCGTATCCGGACAAAAGGGAGGAGCCGCTTCAGCTCCAGATATCGACGCTGGCGTATGACGACTATATCGGAAGGCTCGGTATAGGCAGGATCACTCAGGGCGTGCTTAAGGAAGCGCAGCAGGTAGCCGTAGCCAAGGCTGACGGACAGATAGAGAACTGCAAGATCAACCAGGTGTTCACATACAGAGGACTCAAGAGGACGGCTGTGCCTCAGGCTGAATGCGGCGACATAGTAGTCGTGTCAGGTATCCCTGACATCTCGATCGGAGAGACTATCTGCGATCCTGACAATATCCAGCCTATGGATATGATCCATATCGAGGAGCCGACTCTTTCCATGAACTTTATGGTAAACACTTCTCCTTTTGCCGGGAAGGTAGGCAAATATGTGACGTCAAGGCACATAAGGGAGAGACTGTACAAGGAGCTCGAGGTCAACGTCGGCCTCATCGTCGAGGAGACGGAGACGACAGACTGCTTCAAGGTATCCGGAAGGGGAGAGCTGCATCTTTCCATACTCATCGAGAATATGAGGAGAGAAGGGTACGAGCTCGCCGTATCAAAGCCAGAGGTAATTATGCACAGGGACGCTCAGGGCAGGAAGCTCGAGCCTGTTGAAGAGGTGATAGTCACATGTCCTGACCAGTACGCGGGGACAGTGATCTCGAAGCTGAACCAGAGGAAGGGACTCATGGTAAGGATGTTCGCGGAGAACGGCTACCAGAGGATAGAATACCACGTTCCTACGAGAGGGCTTCTCGGATACAGGTCGGAATTCATAAACGATACTCACGGCGAAGGACACATGGAAAGAAGGTTCTTTGCCTTTGAGGAGCATAAAGGATTCATTCCTGACAGAGTGAACGGAGTAGCCATAGCGATCGAAGAGGGCGAATGCACTCCGTACGCTTTGTTCAACATCGGAGAAAGGGTCCAGATGTTCGTAGAGCCGGGCACCAGGGTATATGAAGGCATGATCGTCGGGATGAACATGAGATCCGACGACATGGAGGTCAACCCGTGCAAGGCGAAGAAAGTGAGCAACATGAGGGCGGCAGGATCGGACGACGCGATAATATTATCGCCGGCCAGGCACTTCTCGCTCGAGGAGGCGCTCGAATTCATAGCTGACGACGAGCTGGTAGAGGTCACGCCTGACGATATCCGCCTCAGGAAGAAGCTGCTGCGTGAGATAGAAAGAAGAAGAGCGGACAGATGAAAGAGCTGATAGAGAACATGAGCAAAGGGAGCCATATCCCTTTTGAGATCATAAGCATACTCATAACGCTGATCGTCGGGATAATAGTGATCCAGATAATAGTCAGAGTCGTCAGGAGGATGCTGGACAAGTCTGCGCTGGATGAGTCGGCGTATATGGTGATACTGAGGACGGTCAGGATAATCTGCTGGATACTGCTCGGGTTGACGCTGATAACGTCGGCAGGGGTCAATCCTTCGCCGTATATCGCGGTCCTCGCGTCGGTGGGCGCGGCGCTTGCCCTCGCGATGAAGGACAGCCTGAGCAATGTCGCAGGAGGCATAATAATCCTGTTCTCGAGGCCTTTCGTGAAGGGCGACGAGATCCAGGTGGAGGATGTGTCAGGGATAGTCGATTATATCGATCTGATGACCACGAAGCTCCATACTTTCAGCAACCAGTACATAACGATACCGAACAGCAAGCTGATGAATTCCATACTGATAAACAAGACCAGGAACGATCTCGTCAGAGTGGACTGCAAATTCACCGTAAGCTACGATTCAGACCTTGAAAAAGTAAAGGATTTGCTCAATAATATAGTTAAGAACGGGGAGCTGCTTCTTGAGCAGCCTGCGCCCGTTATTGGCGTATCTTCATATGAGGAAAGCGGCATAGTATGGGATATGTACGTATGGACTCATAAGGAAGACCGGTTCAAGGCGAAATACTATCTCGGCCAGGAGGTCAAGAGCGTGTTTGACGCCAACGATGTCAGGATACCGTTCCCACACGTCGATGTTACGATCGAAGGCGGGAATGAAGATAAATAAATATCTCACAGTATCACTAGGATCATGTTTTTATTAGAGAATTGGAGCTAAAAATGGGAAAGATCAAGAAGTTCAAGAGAGTCCTGGTCGCGAACCGCGGAGAGATCGCAATCAGAGTGTTCAGAGCATGCAGCGAGCTCGGCATCAGGACAGTGGCCATTTACTCTGAAGAGGACAAGAACGCGCTCTTCAGGACGATGGCAGACGAAGCGTATCAGATCGGAAAAGGCAAAGCCCCTGTCGACGCGTATCTCAGTATTTCCGAGATCATCAAGCTTGCCAAGGCAAAGGGCGTTGACGCCATCCATCCGGGATACGGATTCCTTGCTGAGAACCCTGTGTTCGCGCAGGCGTGCGAAGACGAGGGCATCGAATTCATCGGACCTACGGCGAAGATGATGAACAGCCTGGGCGACAAGATACAGTCCAAGCTGGTCGCGAATTCAGTAGGCGTTCCTACAGTGCCGGGCAAAGACGCCGCGATCGAATCCGAAGAGGAAGCGGTCGAGTTCGCCAAAGCCGCGGGATACCCTGTAATGCTGAAGGCTGCAGAGGGCGGCGGCGGACGAGGAATGAGAGTCGTCCGTGACGAAGCCGATATAGTTAACGAGTATAGAAACGCCAGAAGTGAGTCACTGAAGGCGTTTGGAAGCGATAAGATCTTCATCGAGAAATACCTTGAGGATCCTAAGCACATCGAGGTGCAGGTGCTCGGAGATAAGCACGGCCACCTGGTACACCTCTTCGAGCGTGACTGCTCTATCCAGAGAAGACACCAGAAAGTAATCGAGTTCACACCGGCGCTCTGCCTGACAGATGAGCAGAGAAAGAGCATCTGCGAGGACGCCCTGAAGATCGCGGGAGCTGTGAACTACAGGAGCGCAGGTACTGTGGAGTTCCTGCTGGACAAGAACGGCGATCACTACTTCATCGAGATGAACCCTCGTATCCAGGTAGAGCATACAGTATCTGAGCTTGTTACAGGCATCGATATCGTGCAGGCGCAGATCAAGATCGCTCAGGGATATCCTCTTGATTCAGAAGAGATCGGCATCAAAGACCAGTCAGATATATCTCAGAGAGGATTCGCGATCCAGTGCCGTGTCACTACAGAGGACCCTGCAAACGGATTCATGCCTGACACGGGAACTATCGACCAGTACAGCAGCGGCTCGGGCTTTGGTATCAGGCTTGACGGCGGAAACGGCTACACAGGAGCCAAGATCCAGCCGTTCTATGACAGCCTGCTCGTAAAGATCACAGCGTTCGCAAGGACGTTTGATGAGACCAGAAGGAAAGCCATTAGAGCGCTCCGTGAAACCAAGATACATGGCGTAAAGACCAACATACCTTTCCTGCTGAACGTACTCAACCATCCGACATTCATCGCCGGTGAGTGCGACACGGGATTCATTGCTGCCAACCCTCAGCTTGTTGACATCAACAGAGTTGAGGATAAAGAGCAGAAGGTCCTGAACCACATTGGAAATATCGTAGTAAACGAGACACAGGGAAAGAAGCCTCACTTCAACGTGCCTGTATTCCCGAGGATCCCTCAGGAAGAGATCGATCAGCTGAGAGGAACGAAGCAGCTGCTTGATGAAGAGGGACCTGAAGCTGTGGCCAGGTGGGCAAAAGAACAGCAGAAGCTCCTCATAACAGATACGACGATGAGAGACGCTCAGCAGTCGCTGATGGCTACTCGTATGAGAACGATCGATATGGAGAAGATAGCTCCTGCTGTGGCAAAATACGGAAAGGACTTTTTCTCACTCGAGATGTGGGGCGGAGCAACGTTCGATACAGCATACAGATTCCTTAAGGAATCACCGTGGGAGAGACTTGAGACTCTGAGGAAGAAGATCCCTAACGTACTCTTCCAGATGCTGATAAGAGGAGCTAACGCCGTAGGGTACAAGAACTATCCTGATAACGTGATAAGAGAGTTCGTAAAGGTAGCTGCAGACAGCGGGATCGACGTGTTCCGTATCTTCGACTCACTGAACTGGATCCACGGCATGGAAGTAGCTCTTGACGAGACGCTCAAACAGAACAAGATCGCCGAGGCATGCATGTGCTACACAGGAGATATCCTGGATGAGACAAGGACCAAGTACACGCTTGACTACTATGTCAACATGGCTAAAGAACTGCAGGCTCAGGGAACACATATCCTCGGTATCAAAGACATGTCAGGACTTCTGAAGCCTATGGCTGCAAAGGTCCTCATCTCAGAGCTGAAAGACAATATCGATATTCCTATCCACCTGCATACACACGATACTTCCGGAAACGGAGTCGCGACCATCCTGATGGCTGCTTCAGCAGGTGTGGATATCGTAGACGCGGCATTCAACAGCATGTCGGGACTTACTTCACAGCCTGCGCTGAACTCAGTAGTTGCGGCCCTGCAGAACAGTGACCGCGACACGCTCATCGATCCGGACGGCATCCAGCCGATCTCCGAATACTGGCGTGACGTAAGGCCTGTATACAAGAACTTCGAATCCGACATGAAGACTGCTTCGGCGGAGATCTACAAGTACGAGATCCCTGGCGGACAGTACTCCAACCTGCAGGCACAGGTCGACAGCTTCGGCTTAGGCCACAGGATCGGTGACGTGAAGAACATGTATAAGAAGGTCAACACGATGCTCGGCGATATCGTAAAGGTAACGCCGTCATCGAAGGCAGTCGGCGACATGGCTATCTTCATGGTACAGAACGACCTTACTCCTGAGAACATCATGGAGAAGGGCAAGGGAATGGACTTCCCTGATTCCATCGTATCCTTCTTCGAGGGCATGATGGGACAGCCTGTGGGAGGCTTCCCGAAAGAGCTCCAGAAGCTCGTACTTAAGGATAAGAAGCCGATCACATGCAGGCCGGGCGAGCTCCTTCCTGACGAGGATTTCGAAAAGATCAAGACAGGACTCCAGAAGTACTTCGATCTTGAGGGAACGCCGCAGGAATGCATCAGCTACGCTATGTATCCGCAGGTATTCGAGGATTATCTGAAGAGCATCAAGAAAGACGGAGACTTCCGTCACATGGGCTCAGACATCTTCTTCCATGGGCTTGAAGTAGGCGAGACCTGCGAAGTCAAGCTCCAGGAAGGTAAAGAGATGGTCATCAAGCTGAACTACATTCATTCGCCTGACGATGAAGGCATGAGAGAGCTTGACTTCGAAGTTAACGGTAACAGAAGAGTTATCAAGATCAAGGATATCAACGTCCGCAATGCGAATGTCAAGGCTGAGACAGCCCGTATCGCGAATGAAGACGATCCTAATGAAGTCGGAGCCAACATCCCTGGAAACATCGTAAAGGTACTCGTAGGTGAGGGCGACCACATCAACGAAGGCGATGCTATCGCAGTCATCGAGGCAATGAAGATGCAGACCAACATCATAGCTACGGCTGAAGGCCAGATCAAGGAGATCTGCGTCAAGGAAGGACAGCAGGTCAAGGCTGGTCAGCTCGTCGCGGTGATCGAGCAGTAGCTCCTAAACGACAATATAAGACCCCGCCGTCAGTTCAGCGTGAACTGATGGCGGGGTTCTTTTTTTGTCGCATAATGGCATCCCTTACAGCAGATTTTCCGTTAATTGTTGCGGACGCCTGCAGGCTTCAGGCTATTCTGTCCAGAAGAGCTCGTCCAGTGTTTTGTCCAGGACTCTGCATATAGCTATGCACAGATTGATAGTAGGGTTGTAGTCGCCTTTCTCGATAGCGTTTATCGTCTGACGCGAAACGTTGACCATTTCGGCGAGCTGCTGCTGTGACAGGTCCTTCGCCGCGCGGGCGGATTTCAGCTTAAGATTCTTCATCGTCCGACTCCTCCCTGTCATTAAATGCGCTGATCCCCATAAGGACCAGAAGCGGTAAGAAGGCTGCGGCGACAGCGATGTTCGCGCATTCCATAAGGCTGAACGGGGCTGTTATCTCATTTCCCATGATATTTGCTATGCCTCCGATAAGGTTCATCGCGATGATCACCAGGAAGAATATGAAATAGCGTCTCTTATCATACTTTACTCCGAAATACGCATCGTTTTTTATACTGTAGACAGCATATACATCTATGCTTATCAGCATGATGATGAAAAGCGCAAGCCCTGTCGTTACGGGAAGGGTGGATATGACTTCGCCAAGTATCATCCATACCGTCATCAGTATAAGAAGAGTGTAGAAAGCATACCGGTATGCGTTTCCTCTTACAAGAAGCTGCCTTTCATCAAAGTTGTCCTTGCAGAAAGCGCCTGCTCCTGTGAATTTTGCTGCAAGTTTATAGATCACTGCGACAGTGATCAGCCCAGCGATCACTCCAATCACAAATGTTGTGGTCATAATTCTTCTCCTTTCTGTCTTCTCATTGTTGTCCTTATTTGTTTCTCTGCTCATATAGTATAATATAAAAAACATAATGTCAAGTATATTATACATAATGTTTGATATATTTCCCTTATGCTTACAAAGCGTATTGCTGACGCATCATTAGGAGACAGGATCTGCATGGAGAAGGGGCAATAGGCAACGGAACCATTCATCCGGCAGGTGCATTTCGTTGCCTAGCGCCTCGAAAAGTGCCTTTAGGCAACGGTATCTGCGCAGAGAAAGGCAAATAGGCAACGAAACCATGCATCCAACAGGTGCATTTCGTTGCCTAATGCCTCAAAAAGTACCTTTAGGCAACGGGATTTGTGCCGAGAAGGGCTCATAGGCAACGAAACCATGCATCCAACAGGTGCATTTCGTTGCCTAACGCCTCAAAAAGTTTCTTTAGGCAACGGGATTCACACCTGGAAGAGCCCATAGGCAACGAAACCATAAATAACTATGTAGAAATCAGTTTATCAAATCAGAGAAATGTACTATTATGTTGGTAGGTAAAAGCAGGGAGAACATCATGCTTCATCTTCAGGACGAATACATAAGGAAATATCTTCTAAAAGGAGCTTTCGGACTTGAGAAAGAGAATCTCAGGGTGCTTTCCGACGGCTCGCTTTCTCATACTCCGCATCCGGCGCCTTCGGACAGCCACATCGTGCGGGACTTCAGCGAAGGACAGATCGAGATAAACACAGATCCATATCCTTCAGCCGAAGAAGCTGTGGCTGCGCTCTCAAAGCATGAGAAGGACCTTAAGAAAATTCTTTCCGGACTTCCTAAGCCGGAATATCTGTGGCCGTTTTCCAATCCTCCGTATATCAAGGGAGAGGACGACATCCCTATAGCGGAGTTCACCGGCGAAGACGCGTGGAAGACAGAATACAGAAAGCATCTTTCATGCGTTTACGGAAGATACAAAATGACATTCTCGGGGATACACGTAAACTATTCGCTGGCCGAAGAGCTCCTGAGGCGTGAAGCCGAGCTAAGAGGCATACGTGAGGATGATGATAAAGGCTACAGAGAGTTCAAGGACAGGTTCTATGTGAGCCTGACGGAGAAGGTATCATACTGCGGTTGGCTTCCTGTAGTGCTTACTGCGGCGAGCCCTGTGATAGACGGCTCATTCAACGGAGGCAGGTTCGGCGATACGGTCGATACCGGCATGGCGTCGCTGAGGTGCAGCGACAGAGGATACTGGAACTTCTTTGATCCTGTATTCAGTTATAAGGACCTTTCTTCATATGCTGACAGCATACAGAAATATGTAAGAAGGGGAGATCTGATGGCATCTTCCGAGCTGTATTACCCAGTGCGGCTGAAACCTAACAGCGCATATTCCGTAGAGGCTCTGCTGAGAGACGGAGCGGGACATATAGAGCTGAGAATGTTTGACCTGAACCCCCTAGATGAGAAAGGCGTGGATGTAAAAGACGTCGAGTTCGCCGGATACATGATAGCCTTCCTCGCTGCAGGCGGAAGTCTCAGTCTGTCTGAAGAAGATCAGGTCAATGTAGTCAGCAATTACAAATACGCCGCGAGACTGGATCTTGATGATGTGTATGTTATAGGAAAGGGCGGATTCAGGGAAAACATCAAGGACGCAGCAATGGGAATGCTTGATGCCATGTCTGAGTTCTATATGAGCGTGCGCCCTGATGATACAGAGATACAGAATGTCTTGGATTTCGAGAGATCAAAGATCGCGGATGACCGTAACAGATATGCGTACAAGGTGCTTGAGGAATACGGCACAGACTACGTGAAGAAAGGGATGGAGCTCGCGGAGAGGAGACACTCATGAGAGAACGCATATATGAGATAATCGAAGTCGATGATGAGAATAACAAGCTGAGCAAGCTGTACGACTCATTCATGATCATCGTTATAGCGGTCAGCCTTTTCCCTCTGATGGTGAAAGAGCAGACTGTGGCGCTTCTTGTTCTGGACAAGATCTGCGCCGCGGTGTTTATAGCTGACTACATTCTGCGGCTCGCTACTGCGGACTTCAAGCTGAAGAACAGCAGGAACGCTTTTGTAAGATATCCTTTCACTCCTATGGCAATAATCGACCTTCTGTCTATACTGCCGTCGCTAGTCCCTATCAGCAGAGAAATGGCAGGATTCAGGGCACTTAAGGCGTTCAGGATATTCAGGTTCATGAAAGTGCTGAGGATATTCAGATTCTTCAGGTATTCAAGATCGATCAACAGAGTCTCACGTGTGATCAGGAACTCCAGAGACTCGCTTATCGCCGTCTGTTCTTTCGCTGTTCTGTATATCTTCGTGTCGGCAATGATAGTTTTCAACGTCGAGCCCGAGACTTTCAAGAATTTCTTTGAAGCACTGTACTGGGCGACTATATCGCTTACGACCGTTGGGTACGGAGACATTTATCCGGTATCAACGATAGGGAGAGTGATAACCATGGTGTCTTCAGTGTTCGGCGTAGCGATAGTCGCTCTTCCGGCAGGCGTCATTACGGCGGGATATCTTAAAGAGATTGACCGTGAGGCAGAAGACAAAGACGTTTATTACAACTGATATCATGAAAAAAGATGGTACATGCGGTACCATCTTTTTATATGCCTATATATTTCTTGTCTACCACGGGCTTGCCATGCTTGCGAGCTCGTCTTCGTCCGAGTCGTATTCGACTTCTATCATGACAGGATCCGAGATCTCGACAGGCCCTTCGATCAGCAGCGACGAGAGCCTGTCTTCTTTTATCACAGCGGTAGTCCTGAGAACGTCCGCAGGCTGCCTGAGGTCATATACATATTCGCCGTCAGGAAGTCCCTGTGAAAGGAACGCGGCCGCTGCGGTCGAGCCTGATCCGCAGCTCCCCTCTATATAAGTTGAATCAACATTCCTGACATGCACTACAGGAGTCATCTCAAGAGTCCCGGTGTCAAGGTACATGACCCCGAGCGCCGGGGGATCGAACTGGTCTATCAGCGCCTGTCGGATCATGCCGAAATTATCTTCCGTGTATTCTATGTTCTCTGCGATGAGATGTATCATCCCGTCCAGTACTATGACTGTCATCCCTTCGGCAGGCTTGAATTCACAGTGAGACAGCGTCTTGATCCTTTTAGGGAGCGGCATGAAGCATTTGGTGTAGTCATGTTCGGTGTTCACGACGCATGTGACGGGACGGTCTCCTCCACTTACTGTTATCGTCACGGCGGTTGTGCTTTCCTCAGAACAAGGACCGCCTATCAGTCCTTTCGCGCTCATCAAAGCAAAAGCTCTCGCGGCGTTCCCGCAGAACTCCATACCTGACATGTCGATGGCGTCGAGCCCTTTAACAAAGGCGACCTGCTCGGCTCCGAGCTCTGTATGCTCCATTATGTATCTGGCGATGCCTTTATAGTCCGTCTGGCGTGCTCCGCTGAGCACGAATGCTGTTCTGTTGCCCGCCGGATCGGCCATCTGCACCAGTATATTACGCTTCATTTTCATGGCGAGCACCTCCCTGAAATTACGTTTTTAATATATCACAAAAAAAGGGCAAATACATTAACTTACGGTAAAACGACATTTAAATACAGATTTTCGACATCTCAGAAGAAAGTGTATTGACCTTCACAGAAACCGGTGAGATAAAGAGAATACAAAAACTGTTGGCATTAAAAATGAAAGGAGATGGATATCCATGAGGGAATGGCAGCAGACAAAATTCAAGGAGCTGGTGATGCCCGATGCGGTCTACTACCAGAGCATCTGGGCAGTAAGGGATCTTGAGAGGATGGAAGAAGAGCTCAGGGAGATAGAGAATGATATCAATACGGGCAGCGTTCCCAGCACGAGCATAGTGAGCGACGGAAACAAAATGTACAGCGTATCCAGGCCGACCGAGTTCAAGGCAGTGCAGAAGGCGCAGCTCGAGAAAAGGGTGGAAGCGATAAGAGGAGCGCTGGAGACGGTACCGCTTGCGTACCGTCAGTTTATTCTCGATAACATCACTAAGCAGAAGGCATATGAATGCTTTCCTAACAAGCTGTGGCGTGTGTGGAAGCAGAGGTTCCTGTTCAACGTTGCTAAAAATCTGGAATTAATGTAAAAATATGGCTTGAAAGGTAACGGATTCTGTGATATATTGATACCATCGAAAAAGTGCAGGGACTGCCCGTTATGGGCGGTCCCTTTTATGTTATTCGTTTTGAAAAGGAGAAAGCTCATATGAATGAGGACATAGTGATGATAGTCTCCGCCTGGGAACAGACAGAGAAAGAGCTGGACATGGTGCCGCACAGAAGATTCATGGATCTGACTCTTTGCTATTACATGATGCGGAAGGCCGGTGCGTACGGCAACCATGTGAACCTGATGATACTGGACTTTAAAGAAGCGGAACGGAGAGGCCTGAATGATGATGAAGAGCTGTTCAGGACCGCGGCAAGGAACACGATGAAAGAATTCCCTCTGTTGATCAAAGACCTCGGGGACGGGATGTTTGTGATGACGAACAAGAAGAACGTGTTCGGCGCCACGGCAATGTTCTATCCGGGGAGCCTGGTAGAAGTATCGGAACAGGTCGGCGGGAACATGGTGATAGTACCTGTCAGCATCCATGAGATAATATGCCTTCCGGCAGAAGAGGCTGATGTGGACGACCTGCAGGAAAGCCTGATACATCTTAACATTGAGGAGACTCCGGACGACTGTGTCCTTTCGTCAAGCCTGTACTATTACGACGCCAGATGCCAGAAGATCAGCACGCTTACTGTGGGAGAGGGAGTGGTACAGTAGATTCTCCATTAATATGTCATCGATAAAAGAAGTGAAATGTGGTAACATATATTCAGTAAGATTTTGCGGGAAAGACAGGAGAGACAGATGACAGCTCCGGATCCGGTGGCATTTACGATATTCGGCGCCGAGATAAGATGGTACGGCATACTCATTGCGATAGGCTTTGCGCTGGCGATATTCATATCGTACAGAAGAGCGCCGCAGTATGGCATAAAAAGCGATACTCTGCTTGATTTTGCCATATGGCTCATGCCGCTTTCAGTGATCGGGGCCAGGGCATATTATGTACTCTTCAGCTGGAAGGACTATGCCGGGGATCCTATGAGTGTATTCGACATAAGGTCGGGAGGCCTCGCGATACACGGCGGCCTCATTGCGGGCGTCCTTACGGCGTATATTTTCTGCAGAGTCCGGAAAGTAAACGTGATCGACCTGATGGATCTCATATTCCCGGAAGTCGCGCTGGGACAGGCGATAGGCCGCTGGGGGAACTTCTTCAATTCAGAAGCTCACGGCGGGCCGACTGATCTTCCATGGGCGATCGAGGTGGACGGAGAGATGGTCCATCCGACATTTCTGTATGAATCGGTCTGGTGCTTTCTCATATTCCTGTTCCTTGTCTGGTTCAGCAGGAGGGCTTCGTTCAGAGGCCAGATCGTGACACTTTACGGGATGCTGTATTCAGTGGAGCGCTTCATGGTAGAGAGCCTCAGGACAGACAGCCTCATGATCGGTCCGCTTAAGCAGGCGCAGGTCATATCGATCGCTATTTTCGCGGTGTCGCTTGCCGCGTATATATATCTTTCCGGAAGAGATGACATGAAGAGGAGAACGAAATGAAACTTGGAATCGTAGGACTGCCTAACGTAGGCAAGAGCACATTGTTCAACGCAATCACCAAAGCGGGCGCGGAAGTCGCGAACTATCCGTTCTGCACGATAGAGCCTAACGTCGGCATGGTCGCTGTCCCTGATGAGAGGGTGGACGTGCTGCATAACATATATAATTCCAAGAGGACCATCCACGCCACGGTGGAGTTCAGCGACATCGCCGGGCTCGTCAAGGGCGCGTCACAGGGCGAGGGACTCGGGAACAAATTCCTCGGCCATATAAGAGATGTGGCGGCTATAGTCCACGTGGTAAGATGCTTTGACGACGACAACATCGTCCATGTGGCGGGAACGATCGACCCGGTGTCGGATATCGAGACGATAAACACTGAGCTGATACTTGCGGACATGGAAGTGGTCGAAAAGCGCATGGCAAAGACCGAGAAGCTTGCGCAGCATGACAAATCCCTCAAGAGAGAGGCTGAGGCGTTGCAGAAGATATATGATTTCCTGGGCGAGGGAAGGTCCGCGAGAGCGATGGAGCTCGATGAAGAGGAACAGGAAGTCATGAACGACCTGAATCTCCTCTCATACAAGCCTGTCATCTATGTTGCGAACGTAGGAGAAGATGACGCCGGCGACGACGTGGAGAATGATTATGTAGAGGCTGTCAGGAACTACGCCGCGACAGAGGGCGCGGAAGCGATAGCCGTCTGCGCGGAGATAGAGCAGGAGATCTCGGATCTTGCTGACGATGAGAAGGCGGATTACCTGGATGCCATGGGTATCAAAGAGTCAGGCCTGGACAAGCTGGTTAAGGCCTCGTACAGACTGCTTGACCTGATATCGTTCCTTACTGCGGGAGAGGATGAATGCCGCGCATGGACGATCAAGAAGGGAACAAAGGCTCCGCAGGCCGCGGGAAAGATCCATACTGACTTTGAGAGAGGATTCATAAGAGCGCAGACGATAGCATACGACAAGCTGATGGAGTGTGACGGAAGCATGGCAAAGGCCAAGGAGAAAGGCCTCATCAGGGATGAAGGCAAGGAATATGTCGTTCAGGACGGAGACATCATCACGTTCATGTTCAACGTATAGCGGCAGGAAGTGACATACGGCCATTGAAGGAGAGCAGAGCATGCTCTCCTTTTTGTATATGAGAAATTGTATATGGGAGGTGCTTTGATGAAGAACGGAAGACCGCCATAGCGGCACAGAGAACATTGGGTATCAGTGGACGCCGGGAAGCCAGCGTCTTTTTTATGCGGGAAAGGAGAGAAAATGGCAGAAATCAGAAATGGCGGAAGGACAGCCCTGATCATGACATTAGTACTGGTCATGATCTTTTCGGCGGCTGTTCCGGCACACGCGAAGGAACGGAAGATACATACGTACTACACGGGGCTGAATACAGTAGGAACGGGTCTTTGCGGCTATACGATGAGATACCGTGTCAGATCTTACTATCTGGGAAAGAACGTCTCATACTCCAAGAAAAGAGAGATAGGAGTTGTGAAGAACAATACGAACAGGCCTGCGACTAAGAGCCTGTCGCTTTCGAGGTCCACATCAAGGACATTTTCGATGTCGGTATCTGCCGCTATCCCGAAGAAAGTGCTCGAGAGCGATATATCCGCCACCATTGGCGGCGCGCTCTCGTATAACAACACGATAACGATCTCGGCAAGCGCGGAGGTGGATCCGCATGACGAGAAGAGCGTATATCTGAGATACAAGTACAGCAAGAGTAAATATAAGTACGTGGTGCAGAGACAGATAAAGAAGATGTACGGCACATGGAAAAACTCCGGAAAGCCGTATACAAAATACAATACCAGCACTACCAGAGTGCCGGTCCTTGTACTTTAGGAGGAACAGATGGAAACAAAGAAGCTTGACAGCGGCATAAGGCTGCTGACGCTTGCCGGGATGCTGCAGTGCGGTAAATATATCGCCGCGGCAGTCTACATGAGCGGAGGGGCGTCACAGAGCAGGGAACTGTTCATGAGCGGTCTTGGATATATGGGCCAGAGGCTGGATATAATGACGGCCGCGGCGGCATTTGCCGGCCTGGTCCTTGTCGCTGTGTATATAAAAGAGACAATAGACAACAGAAAGGGGAAGTGATCATGAAGAAAGACAATACGGTACGAATCGGCGCAGTGCTTTTTGCGCTCGTTCTGATGATGTCAACATTAACAGCAGGGGCCTCAGCGGCGTCGCATGACGCGCGGGAGGACGTATCATCAGATACGGCGACTCTGGTGCTTGGAAAAGAGCTGACTTACGTAAACCGGCAGTATAACCACGTGGATTCCGTCACATTCAGGATAGAGAAAGTGAGGGGATGGGAGAACGCCAACGAGAGCGCGTCCGAAAGCGGGAGCGCGATGGCTGCGCAGGATATCCCTGATCCGTCGCTCTCAGAGGTAAACGTGCCGCTCGCTGACGATGGATCCGGCAAAGCCTCAGGTAAAAGGAATGTCACCATAACATTCGACAAAGCGGGATACTATCTTTACCGCATAACAGAAGACCCTCTGGAGGTGGAAGGAGCCGAAGCAGATAGCGACACTCATTCATATTTCGCCGTCGTCTATGTATGCAACAGAACTGACGGGGACGGCAATACCATAGACGGAGTATACGTACACGACATTACTTCGTACAGAAACGAAAGCGGCTCGTCAGAGTATATACCGGATCTCAGCGACATAGCGAACGTGACGGACAATGGAGGAACGGCCGCAGGCGAGAACACTGAAGAGCTGCTCGGTAAAGCCGGAAGATCAAGCTCGTCGGATCCGGACACTCTTGAGGCCTACAGGATGTGGAACAGGGTCACGTATCCGGATCCTGTGGACCTCGTTGTCACTAACAACGTGACCGGGTCTCTCGGGGATATAACCAAGAAATTCGTATTCACGGTAAGCATAGACGGCGCAGAGCCGGGAGCCATATATGATGCGGGAAGCACCGGCGAGATAACAGGCGGAGCTTACAGCAGGGGGACAGGATCCGTAACTGCTGATTCATCAGGCAGCATAGAGCTGACAGTCCTTCTGAGAGACGATGAGACATTCAATATCAACGATCTTCCGAAGGGAGTGACATGGAGCGTCACAGAAGGAGCGAGCGACCATAAGGCGAGCTATTCGGTAGATCCGGAGGTAAGTGCGAATATACCGGTAAAGGCAAATTCTGCAGACGAAACGCCGATCACATCAGACGGAACACTTCGGGTTGACACGCAGGCTGACTTTGTAAACCAGAGGGACATTGCTGTTATGACAGGAGTACCGGCTGAGACGCAGGCTGTTCTGGCTGCGCTGCTTCTTATATCTGCGGCTGCGGTCCTCGCGATCCTTGGAAAGCGCCGTATGAACAGAAATAATGGATGAAAAAGCAGGCTTGAAGCTCAGGATCGCCGTAAAGATTGATGAGCTGTCCTGCTTCTTTACCGACGCATCGATAGTCCTTCTGCTTGTTTTTATCATGTCGGCTTTGTTCGATACGCTCTCTGTTATGGCAAGAGGAATGGGAACTGTGGAGTTCACCGATTTTGCCGATCTGATGAGAGTAAACCCGGATACAGCCGGATGGCTCAGGATAGACGGGACTCATATAAACCATCCCGTGGTGCAGGGGAAAGACGATTTCGAATATCTGGATCTCGACTTCTACAGAAAATATTACGCCGGGGGAACTCTTTTCCTGGCCGCGGCGTGCAGGAAAGACTTCAGCTCAGGATGGAACGTTATACACGGACATCATATGGCGGGAGGCGCTATGTTCGGCGACCTTCCGAAGTTTCTTGACAAAAGATTCTTTGACGCACAACGCGGCGGGGTGCTCCTTACTCCGGGAAAGAACTACAGGCTTCATCTGATATCAGCAGGGACGGCGGATGCATATGAAGAAGGAATATATGATCCGGAGGCAGAGAAGCAGACACATGAGCGGGCGCTAAAGAAAGCGTCTTACCAGTGGAAAGAGAAAGGAAATAAAGGGGGCAGAATACTTGTGCTCTCCACATGCACGGGAGATCTGAATGACAGAAGGACAGTCGTGTTCTTCCGTATGGAGCATGATCCTCTTCTGGGTCATTCTGAGGAGGGCTGAGATAATGAATGAGAAGAAAGAGATCAGGAAGAGACTGCTGCGGACAGGTTTAAGGATAGTCATTTTTGTTCTTTTTACATGGCTTTCGCTCACTTTCATTTTCGGTATCGGCATAACGGAATCTGATGACATGTATCCCGCAGTGAGGGCAGGGGACGTCATACTGTATTACAGACTTGCCGAGCCCGGAATGCAGGATGCGGTCATATATGAAGCGGAAGGGGAAACACGCATCGGGCGTATCCAGGCATGCGAGCCTTCACTGATAGGGATAACTGACGACGGACAGCTGACCGTCGACGGGAGGATCCAGCCCGTGCAGGAGAAAAGAGGGCTCTTTTTCGGTACATACAAAGTGAAAGGCGGTGTGCGTTATCCGCTGATGATCTCCCACGGAGAGTATTTCATACTCGGAGACAAAAGAGATACGTCGTATGACAGCCGCAGATGCGGCGCGGTGAGAAGAAAGAGCATCAAAGGGAAAATATTCATGATTTTACGGAGAAGAGAGATATAGAGGGGGAAATAGTATGGCAATGACAATACGGAGGTCTCTTCTCGCGGTGATGATCATTGTCACCGCTGCGGCCATGACGCCCGTATCCTGTGTGTACGCGGACGCGTTCGCTGAAACAGAGATACCGGCATCGTGCCGCGTGAGCCGGGAAGTCCCCGGAGAGTATAGAGACTTCACATATATGCTTTCTGCGGTATCGGATAAAGCTCCGATGCCCGAAGGATCGGAAAACGGCAGGAAGACAGTGCATATGGAGCGGTCCGGAAAGATCAGATTCGGAACGATAGAATTCAGCCATCCCGACATATATGAATACACACTGATGGAGACCACTCCGGAGTGGGGGACATTCAGGAGAGATCACAGCGTATATCATGTCAGGGCTTCGGTAGACGCGGAAGGGAAAGTCAGGATCACGGCGGTGGGAAGAAAAGGAGAGAAGCCGGAGAAGATCATATTCAGGAACAGCTGTGGAAGAGAGTCCTCGCCGAAGACCGGAGACAGAAATGCGGTGCTGAGATATGCTGCGGCGATGATATTCTCGGTCTCGGGGATCATTATCCTTATTCTGCATCTCAGGAAGAGCGGATCAAAGAAAAAGGGGGTGTTCAGATGAAAAGCAGTGCGGTGCGCAGGAAGACAGTGCTAACTGTCCTGCTTATGCTGGCCGTCCTGACGCAGGGAGCGCTTCAGGCGTTTGCCGACATAAATCCGGATACATACAGCCCGAGAACAGGCAGCTATGTCTATCTTGTAAGGAGCAATCAGACAAGATTCACAGAACAGGGCGGATCGTTCACGGAGGCCGTGAACGGATCCTCGAACGGAGCCCTGATACCAACAGATCCTGAATACAGATACATGATCAAGAATGTTTACGATAATGATGAGGAAAGCTCCAAAGGCTATACTGAGGTGCTGGACGGCACTCAGGCACAGAAAAGCTCCATAGACGCGATATCGAGTCATGGGGTGGCGACATATCCGGAAACGAAGAACAGCGACGGATCCTACGTGCACAGAGTAAACAGGTCTCATTTCTGGTGGTTCAAGATGTCGACCGAAAGCGGGAACCCGCTCTCAGGCTTTAAAAAGCCGAAAGTCAAATGGACAGGGCTTTACATATATGACACAGATACCGGGGAGCATCAGCCTGTAGATCTGTACATGGAAGTCGTGACACATGCTGCGGGAGGGAGCTTCAGCAACGATGTCCCGGCTCTGTTTTCAGTATCAAAATTCGTGAACGGACTTCCTTCGGTAAGGATCTATCATGTCAAGGCGGTGCAGCTCAGGTTCACGGCAAAGAAAGCGGGAACAGACGAGATATACCCGCTCAAAACGAGCATAACGTTCGGTGATATAGACGGACACCAGTCGGTAAGCTCATCGGTATTCAGTACTAACGGCTTTTCAGCCGTGAGCACGGCTAACCTTCTGTTTGGATCATACGGAGCAGGAGAGAACAGATATTTCGCTGCGACAGGCAACACAGGCAGCGACATTGCCGGAGACGCGCCTGACGCCGACAATTACAAGATGGCGTTCAACATAGATTCAGGCATGAATGAAAACGGCACGTTCGACCTTGTCTTCACGTCAGGGCAGAGCAGTAATAACAGGCCTTCAGGTGCGTTCGCGAGGTTCTACGCCGCGACGTACCGGGATCCTGACAGGGCTCCTGCGGAAGTCGAGATAGAAAGTCCGCGGAAGTGTGTTTCTGACAGTGACATATCTGATGATGTTGACAAGGACATATCATCCAGATCGCATAATGCGCTGACCGGTATGGATGAGGAGATCACATATACAGTGATACAGAAGCTTCCGGAATACATGTACTCCAGGGTACCGGAGACAGATCTGGACAGATTCGTCTTTACAGATACATTGGATGGCTGTCTTAGGTATGTCGGCGGGAGCATGAGAGTATACGCA
Source organism: Anaerovoracaceae bacterium (assembly GCA_045604065.1). Lineage (GTDB taxonomy): Bacteria > Bacillota > Clostridia > Peptostreptococcales > Anaerovoracaceae > Aminicella. Next base: position 13,014 of record JAZUNH010000047.1, on the reverse strand, counting down.
GTAAGAGATGATTCAAATGTCAGCAGCGGCATAGCGTCAGATCCTGTATCGAATGATATGTTCAGCCAGGGTGACGTTACCGGTAAATTCGACATAAGCGAGAGCGGCGGACGGATAACCGCTGAATGGAAAGACAGTAATACCGCATCCGACAGAGACTCGGTCCTCTACAGCGGGGGAGACGGAACGGTGATCAAGTTCGTATTCAGGGTGAAGATAAAAGACGGGATGTCCTTTGATGATATCAAAGGACACGCGGGACCGGATGGACAAGCCCACGGTAAAGCTTCTGATCTCGCAGATATACCTAACACTGCAGAGATAACATATTCACTTGGAGATTCCGCGGACCCGGAGACGCTTTTGTCCAACACGGTCCTGACGAGAGTCAAAGAGCCGTATTTGAGCATACTGTTCGGAAAGACAGATAAGGAGACCGGAGAGCCCCTGGAAGGGGCGGCGTTCTCATTGTACCGCGGAAGCTTCCCGGGCGATGAGGAACTGCCTGAAGAGCCGCTTGACTCATGGACCAGCGCAGGAGTCTTTTATAGCTGCACAGGGAAGCTTAAAAAAGGCGAGGCATATACTCTTGTTGAAGATGACGCGCCGCCGGGATACAGAATTGCCGACAGAGTCGTTTTTACCGCCGAAGGGTCTGAGAACGAGACGGTTGCGATGGAGGACGAGCCGGTGAGGTCGGACATCGTCATCAGGAAGAACGTGACCGGCTCCCTCGGAGATAAGACAAAGAGATTCAGATTCATACTGAACGTCTACGGTACGGGTAAGAACAGAGAATATCAGGTGAAGAAAGGCGGGAGCAGCTCTTCCTTTAAGACTGACAGCGACGGGAATGGAGAATACAGGTTCACGCTGAAGGATGATGAGAGCGTGACGATCGAAGGCATCCATCTCATGGGGGAAGGAGAGGAAGCCGCGTCGTTCGCCATAACTGAAGAGCCGAATGATCATAAGGCGAGCTATTCCTCTGATTCGGGAAAGAACGGAGCAAACAGTTCTGCCGGCATACAGCTCAAGACAGGATCGCTTCATGCAGGGATCGACAAAGAGATAGTATTCACTAATGAGAGGAATCTGAGCCCGCCTACCGGGTCGGGTATCAGCCCGGGGATATACTGTCTGGGCTTTCTGATAATACTCGGAGCAGTGGTCATACGGATGGCCACGGCATAATGTAAAGCGCCGCGGTATGGTACTTCAGCCAGCCGCGGCGCACTCTTAAAAAAACATGAAAACGGAAGAATTTTCCTTGACATGGGGCGCTCATTTTGGTAATATTTACGTTGCAGTGATTTTTTAGAACTGCATGTGTGGCGGTGTAGCTTAGCTGGCTAGAGCGTCCGGTTCATACCCGGAAGGTCGGTGGTTCGACTCCACTCGCCGCTACCATTTTTTTTAAGGGCGTTTAGCTCAGCTGGGAGAGCATCTGCCTTACAAGCAGGAGGTCATAGGTTCGAGCCCTATAACGCCCACCAAATGCGGCCAAGTAGTTCAGTTGGTTAGAATGCCAGCCTGTCACGCTGGAGGTCACGAGTTCGAGCCTCGTCTTGGTCGCCAATTTTGTCTTTTTGCAATGATTGAACACTTGTGATACAATGTGTCCTGTGACATGGTGGGTGTCGTCAAGCGGTTAAGACATAGGATTGTGATTCCTACATGCGTGGGTTCGAATCCCACCTCCCACCCCATTTTATTCCATAACTGCTATCGTTGGGGTATCGCCAAGCGGTAAGGCAACGGACTCTGACTCCGTCAGTCGCAGGTTCGAATCCTGCTACCCCAGCCAATCACAGCGGGGCGCGGAAGTTCCGCGCCCTGTTTATACAGCAGACATATGGCGACATAGCCAAGTGGTAAGGCAAAGGTCTGCAAAACCTCTATGCCCCAGTTCGAATCTGGGTGTCGCCTCCAAAGGCCTGGATGGATATCGAAGATATCCGTTCAGGCCTTTTTTGTTGTCCGGATCTCTCAGGGACGGAACAAAAAAGAAAGGGTGGAACTCCGGTTCCATCCTTTCTGAACATCCATATGCTGCAGGATCGTTCCCTACAGGTCGCAGGCGATAAGGTCCTCATAAGTCTGGCGCCTTACCGCGAGCCTGGCCTTGCCGTCCCTGACAAGAACGACGCCGGGACGTACGAGCCTGTTGTAGTTGGACGCCATCGAGAAGTTATACGCTCCCGTGCCGAGTACCGCGATCAGATCGCCTCTTTCAGCCTTTGGAAGCATGATGTTTTCCTGGATCAGGTCTCCGCTCTCACAGCATCTGCCGCAGACAGAGCATTTAAAGTCTGCCTCGTCATTCATCCTGTTCGCCATGACAACGGTATATCTCGCTTTGTACAACGCGTAGCGGGGATTGTCAGGCATGCCGCCGTCCACTGTTACGTAGCTGCGGTAGCCTTCTATGGTCTTTATCCCGCCTGCCGTATAAAGCGTCAGGCCCGCATTCGCGACAGAGCTCCTTCCGGGCTCCAGAAGCACTGCAGGAACAGGATAATCCAGCTCTTCGCATTTGGAATAAAGATGCTCCGAAAGAGCTTTGATGTTGGCGGCGATGTCGACTTCAGGATCGCTTTCAACATATCTGACCGCGAATCCTCCGCCAAGATTGAGCACCGAAATGGTGAACCCGTACCTCTCGCGTACAGAGACCGCGAAGTCCATAAGGATGTCCACCGCGTCGCAGAACGGATCCGGCTCGAATATTTCAGACCCGATGTGACTGTGGAATCCGCGCACGCAGATGTGTTCTTTGCTCAGCGCCGCGCCGACGAATTCTATCGCCTGCCCGGTCTCGATCGGAACGCCGAACTGGCAGTCGAGCTTACCCGTGTTGACTGCCTCGAACGTATGAGGGTTGATGCCCGGAGTTATACGGAGAAGCACGTTCTGAGTGATCCCCATCTCTCCTGCGATCCTGTCGAGGGCGTCGAGCTCGTTATAGTTGTCGACGATGAAGTGCCCGACCTTATGCTCGAGGGCGAACCTTATATCTTCATCCGTTTTATTGTTCCCGTGGAAGTACATCTTCTCAGGAGGGAACCCGGCGGCGCAGGCCGTGTATATCTCTCCCGGCGACACGAGGTCGGCGCCCATTCCCTCTGAATCGATGACAGGGTAGATGCCCTTGAAGCAGAGAGCCTTGCTCGCGAGCAGCGGGGCGCTTCCCGGCGCGAAATACCTGTTCATCGCCTCGACATACGTCCTCACGTTGCTTCTCAGCTTGTTCTCGTCGATGACGTAAAGCGCTGTCCCGAATTCCCCGGCGATGTCGCAGGTGTCGGCTCCGCCGATCGTAAGATGTCCTTTTTCGTTTATTCCAAGATTATCGTATAGCATTTGATGTCTCCAGTATTAAAGAAGGTGCGCTCTTAATTCTTCAGGGCTCATAGGAGAGAGCAGGGCAGGAGGTATGTCGAATACTGTTACGCATCCGGTATGCCCTGACTCATTCAGCCTGGCTACCGCGCGGGCGTACGCGGCGAGGATGCTTCCCGTGAACATAGGGTTTGAGTCAAGATCCAGACTGAACTCGTACGTGTTCATGTTCTCAAGGTCATATCCTGTCTTGCCGCTTCTGATCACGCTGCCGCCGTGAGGCAGTCCCGCGTGATCCCTGTCCATCTCTTCCTGTGTGATGAAAGTGACGGTCGTGTCATAATCCGCGAAGTAGTTCGGCATCTCCTTGATCTCTTTTTCGATCAAAGCCTTGTCGGCGCTTTCTTCTGCGACCACATACACTTCTCTCGTATGCTTTTCTCTTGTAGTGAGCTCAGGGAACTCTCCGTTCCTGACTCGCTCCATGGCCTCAGGAACAGGGTTGGTGTACTGGCGCGCGTCGAGGACCCCGCTGATCCTTCTTACCGCGTCTGAATGGCCCTGGCTTACCCCGCGGCCCCAGAAAGTGTAGTCTTTGCCGCAAGGGAGCACCGAGCTGCCATAAAGCCTGGCGATCGAGAAGAGCCCCGGATCCCATCCGGCCGAAATAAGCGCCGTGGTGCCTGCTTCCTTAGCCGCGCGGTCCACGTCGGCAAAGTGCTCAGGTATGTTGGCGTGAGTATCAAAGCTGTCGATCACACTGAACTTTGAAGCGACTTCCGGAGTCATCTCCGGGAGGTCGGTAGCGCTTCCGGCACAGAGTATCATGACGTCGATCTCACCGGCAAAGTCACCGATGGAATCGTAGGAGCAGACTTTCGCCCCGGCAGTCCTGATCTTCAGTGCGGAAGGATCGCGCCTCGTGAAAACAGCTGTGAGCTCCATATCATCCGCGTGACTGATCGCTGCCTCGGCGCCTCTTCCGAGATTCCCGTATCCTATGATTCCTACCTTCATATATTATCTCCTTTCGGTATGTTTCAGTTTTATCCGAGAAGGTCCTCCATGTTGTAATATCCAGGACCTTTTCCTGTTATGAATCTTGCCGCGGCAAGCGCTCCGTCAGCAAAGAGCGATCTGTCGTGCGCCTCGTGCTTCAGATAGATCGTCTGGCTCGGCGTCGCGAAGATGACTTCATGCTGTCCTGTCACATTTCCCATTCTGAGAGAATGGATGCCTATCTCTTCAGGAGTCCTCTTGCACTGGCCCTGACGGCCGAACTGATATGTGGCTTCCGGCCGTACGCCTTTTACCGTGTCCGCGAGCATGAGCGCTGTGCCGCTCGGGGCGTCGGCTTTCTGGTCGTGATGCGCCTCGATGATCTCCACCTCGGCGTTCGGGAACACTTCTGCCGCCTGCTTCACAAGACGGTTAAGGAGCGCGATGCCGACAGACATGTTAGCCGACTGGAATACGGCGACCTTCTCAGAAGCATCCATTATGGCCTGCTTCTCCTCGTCCGTGTGGCCCGTGGTCGCTATGACCGCAGGCACGCCGTTCTTCACGCACCAGTCCATCAGGGAAGGCGCGGAAGTGTGGAACGAGAAGTCGATGACAGCGTCGCATTCTCCGTCAAACGTATTGATGTCTCTTATGTATCCTTCGTCTTCGTTTCCGAAGGCGTCTACTCTCGCGGCGACCTCCATGTCAGGCGCGTCCTCTATCATAGCGGTAACGGTCCTGCCCATACGCCCGCCGGCGCCGTTGACAAGTACTCTTTTCATATTAGACCTCCAGTCCCATATCTCTCATAGCCTGAAGAAGCTTCTCGTAGTTCGGGCCTTCCATCGGAGTAAGAGGAAGCCTTACATAGTTGTCGCAGAGTCCGAGAGCCGCGCAGGCAGCCTTTACAGGGATAGGATTGACCTCGCTGAAGAGGGCGCCCACGATCTGCTTGTACTTGAACTGAAGCTCTGCGGCTCCCTTGATGTCTCCCGCGAACCATCTCTTCGTGATCTCTACCGTCTGCCTTGGCATGATGTTGGAGAGGACTGAGATGCAGCCCTTGGCTCCAAGCGCGAGCAGAGGCACGATCTGGTCGTCGTTTCCTGAATAAAGGTCGAGCTTTCCGTTTACTCTTGACATTGTGTCGACGATCTTGGAGATGTTTCCGTTCGCTTCCTTGATCGCTACGATGTTGTCGTTCTCGGCGAGCTTTTCGAATGTCGCAGGCTCGATGTTCACGCCCGTCCTGGACGGGATGTTGTAGATGACTACAGGAGCGGGGCTCTCGTCGGCGTACTGGTTATACATTTCGATAAGTCCGTTCTGTGTTGCCTTGTTGTAGTAAGGCGTGACTACGAGTACTCCGTCTACTCCGGACTCGCAGGCGCTCCTTGTGAGCTGCAGGCCGTATGCAGTATCGTTCGATCCTGTTCCGGCGATAACAGGGACTCTTCCCGCTACTCTGTCGCACGCGAAGGCGATAGTCCTCTTGTGCTCCTCATCTGTAAGCGTGGATCCTTCTCCTGTTGTACCGCAGACGATCAGGGCGTTGATGCCTTCCTCGATCTGCCAGTCGATCATTCTTCCGAACTGCTCGTAATTTACTCCGTTCTCGTCGAGCGGCGTGATGATGGCGGTACCGATACCTTCAAAAATAGTCTTCTTCATTTCTACCTCCTGAATGAATAAAGAAAAAACAGCGGTGCGAACGCCAGCTGCCTGATAATCATATACGTGCCGCGCGGCAGGAAAGGACCTTAGCGCAGGCATATTCATATCAAGGATAGCGCTCCGCAAATCGATTGCGACAGTCGTACGGCTGTTGTTCCGTACGCCCAGCACATTCTCCCGGTGCAGAAGGGGAATGGCTTCGGCGCCCATGCCTTTCACCGGTGCGGAGATCTGCCTCTCCATGTGTACCGGATACTCATCATGAAACGCATCCTCTATCTCATAGATAAATAATACTCCCCGTGTAAGGGGCGTGTCAACACATTTATGCCCAGCGAACAAAAACAATGCATTTTTTTGTCTGTTTTTGACAAAACAAAAAGCAGTGCACATCGGCTGCACACCACTCACGGATTATTTGCTTGATCAAACCGTTTCAGTTTATGCCAATCGGATCAATCTTCTTCTGTTGTTGTTTCTTCAGGAAGCTTCTCATATTCCGCAAAAATGGCTTCCTTGATCTTGTTTCTGGTCTCTGACTTAAGAGGGTGAGCGATATCCCTGAAATCACCTTCACCCATCTTTCTGCTAGGCATGGCAATGAAAAGACCGTTCTGCCCCTCAATGATCTTTATGTCGTGAACGACAAACTCATCGTCGAAAGTTACAGATACGACCGCTTTCATCTTACTGTCTGCATCGACCCTGCGGATCCTGATATCTGTTATCTCCATTACATTACCTTCCCGGCGTGCTCCGCGACGATCTGCGCCATCACGTAACCACGCACTTATGGTTATAATTTTTTTATATATATAGTTTATAATAGAATTGTTTACAGACGATGTCAATAGGAAATATTAAGCGCCGCGCCTTTGAAAAAAAGAGTAAGAGATTTGATGATATATGATTATTTAATAAGTTGTCATGCGCGATTTGTGTTATACTTACTGTGTGTGGCTGTATCGTTTGATCCAGCCCTTTGGAGGAGAGAGAATGATTGATCTTAGCAAGTATAAGAGCATACATTGTATCGGCATAGGCGGGATAGGGGTATCCGCTCTTGCCAAGATACTTGTATCAAGGGGATACACCGTATCCGGCTCAGACATGAAAGAGTCGGAGATGACCGACGAGCTTAAGGCTCTCGGAGTGAAGATATTCATTGGACACAGGGCTTCGAACGTTGAGGGGGCCGATCTGGTCATCTATTCGGCGGCGATCGCGCCTGACAATCCAGAGATAACAAGAGCAAAAGAACTCGGCATAAAGACTGCGGGAAGGGCAGAGCTTCTCGGCACTCTGATGAAAGAGTTCGATACAAGCATAGCCGTGAGCGGAACGCACGGGAAGACCACTACGACATCGATGGTGTCGCTGATCCTCGAGCATGCGGATCTGCACCCGACTATTTTTGTTGGAGGAAACCTGCAGGAGATAGGCGGCAACGTAAAAGTGGACGATGGTGACTATTTTGTCGCCGAGGCGTGTGAATACAGAGACAGCTTTCTGCAGCTCAGGCCTGACATCGAGATCATACTGAACATCGATTCAGACCACCTTGACTACTTCAAGGACATAGAGCACATAGTGAGCTCGTTCAAGAAATTCGGGAGCTTTGTTCCCGAGGACGGAGCGATCATCGCCTATGACGCGAACCCGTTCGTAAACGAGGTGCTGAAGGGCCATACGAACGCGGTGACTTACGGATACAACAAGAGCTCAACGTATTACATCTCAGACGTCGCTTTCCTGGACGGCATGCCTTCGTTCCATGTGAACTATAATGGAGAAGACTTCGGGAAGATACAGCTCGCCATACCGGGAGAGCATAACATCCTGAACGCCACCGCGGCGTTTGCCTGCTGCCACAGGCTCGGCGTGGACCCTAAGGTCATCAGGGATACGCTTGAAAAATTCACGGGCACACAGAGAAGGTTCGACGTGAAGGGAGTCTGCGGCATGGGATTCAAGCTGGTCGACGACTATGCTCATCATCCGGCGGAGATCAAAGCGACCCTCGCGGCTGCGTGCAATCTTCCGCATAACAGGCTCTGGTGCCTCTTCCAGCCGCATACATATACGCGTACGCTCGCGCTGTTCGATGAGTTCGCTGACGCTTTCGCCAAAGCGGATAAGCTGATACTCGCGGACATATACGCGGCGCGCGAGAAGAACATATATGAGATCTCTTCAGATAAGCTGTGCGGGGAGATTAAGAGAGTCCATCCTGATAAGGACGTTATGTTCATCAGCGACTTTGACGAGATGGCCGACTATGTTCTCGAGAACGCGGAGGAGGGCGACCTCGTGATAACCATGGGCGCGGGCGACATATACCGCGTCGGCGACATCATCAGAGAAAAAGATAAAAACAGGTGATCTTAAGGCGGAAGTCCGCTTTGGATATATATGCCGGAATACGGCAAAGGGGCAGGGGAAGCATTTTAAGGATCCGCGGCCAGCGGACATCTAGGAGGTACAGAAATGAACAACGGCTCTTTTTCCACCATCAGATTATTCACCGGGAACGCAAATCCTGAGCTTGCGGAGAAGATCGCGCAGGCGATGGGAAAGCCTCTTGGAAAAAGCAATGTAAACAAGTTCAGCGACGGCGAGATATCGGTGAATCTGTGGGAGTCGGTAAGAGGTGCTGATGTATATCTTATCCAGCCGACATGTAATCCGGTAAACGATAATCTCATGGAGCTCCTGATAATGATCGACGCTGTCAAGAGAGCTTCGGCAGGGCGCATCAATGCTGTTATCCCGTATTACGGATATGCCAGACAGGACAGGAAGGCAAAAGCGAGAGATCCTATCTCGGCCAAGCTCGTAGCCAACCTCATCCAGGCAGCCGGGGCGGACAGAGTGATCACAATGGATCTCCACGCCAACCAGATCCAGGGATACTTCGACATTCCTGTGGATCATCTTGTGGGTATGCCGCTCCTCGCGGAATACTTCAAGAGCAAGAACCTCGACAATCTGTGCGTCGTATCCCCTGACCACGGAAGCGTGGCCAGAGCGAGGAGCATGGCGCAAAGGCTCGACTGCCCGATAGCGATCATCGACAAGAGAAGGCCTGAGCCTAACAAGAGCGAGATCATGAACATCATCGGCGACATCAAGGACAAGAACTGCATAATCATCGACGACATGATCGATACCGCCGGAACGATAACCAACGCGGCAAACGCGATCAAAGAGCTCGGCGCTAAAGACGTGTTCGCGGGAGCTACGCACGGAGTGCTTTCCGGACCTGCGATCGACAGGATCCAGAAGTCCGCGATCTCAGAGCTCGTTCTTCTCGATACGCTTCCTATCCCGGAAGAGAAGAAGATCGACAAGATGAGGATGATCTCAGTCGCGCCGCTGTTCGCGGAGGCGATAACGAGAGTATATACGAACGGATCTGTAAGCGCTCTGTTCGACTAATAGTAATGACCGCCCGCTCTCGGCTGAGAGAGCGGGCATGCTTTTTTTGAAAGGCGGTACTGATGCACGTGATATGCGGCCTGGGGAACCCGGGCAGGAAGTACGAGAACACAAGGCATAATATCGGTTTCATCACTATAGACAGGCTTGCTGACAAGCTCGGTATTAAAGTGAATAAAAGCAAGTTCAGGTCTACAGTCGGCGAAGGAACGATAGGCGGGGAAAAGGTGCTTCTCGTAAAGCCGGAGACATATATGAACGACAGCGGCCTCGCCGTAAAAGATATAGCCGACTTCTACAAGCTCGACCCGAAAGACCTTCTGGTGATCTACGACGATTTTGACATACCGGAAGGAACGGTGAGGATAAGGCCGTTCGGCAGCTCAGGCACGCACAACGGCATGAGGTCGGTGATACGTCTTCTCGGATCCGACAGGTTCCCGAGGATCAGGATCGGCACCGGTAAGGAAGACATGGAGCAAAGGGAGCTGATCAGCTTCGTCCTCGGCGGCTTCAGCAAGGACGAAGTAAAGCTCATGGAGAATGCTGTGGATATCGCCGCGGACGCAGCTTGCTGCTACGTGGAGAGCGGAATAGATCTTGCCATGAACCGCTATAACGGCATACAGGCAAAGGAATAGGATGGCAGACAGCGTTAAGGCGGTCTTTGGAGTCGCGGGGAGCAGAGCGTCCTTCGAGGCTTCGGAGATCATCAAAGAAAACAAGGGGAAATATCTCATAATAGCCGCGAGTGAGGGCCGTGCCCGAGAGATCGCGGAGGATGTATCATACTTTGCCGGGCGCAAAGTCATGACTGTGCCGCATGAGGACAACTTCTTCCTCGGGTATGAGGCGAGGGATCATGAGCAGCTCATGAGAAGGCTGAACGCTCTCCATTTCCTGAGGACGGACGAGAACGCCATAATAGCCGCCCCGGTATCCGCGGCGATCAAGAAGACGGTGCCGCACACCGTGTTCGAGGGAGAGAAGCTCGTCCTGAAGCGCGGCGGCACAAAGAGCCTTACTGAGCTGAAGGAAGCTCTGCAGAGGCTCGGCTACGAGAGACTGCCGCTCGTAGAGAACCGCGGCAGCTACAGCATCAGAGGTGACATCTTCGACATATTCACCCCTGAAGCTGAAGATCCGTACAGGGTCGAGTTCTTTGACGATGAGATAGAGTCGATAAGATCTTTTGACATAGACACACAGAGGTCGCGCGCCGAGCTTACGGACATAACCATAGGCCCGAGCGAGCAGATGATCTCTGACAGAGACGTGTTCGGCAGGGCGGCCGCTAAGATAAAAAAGGAATACGATTCCCAGATAGAGAGGCTCTCGAAGACGGACGACCATACAGACGCCGTCAGGTCTCTCGAGAAAAGAAGGGACACGCTGCTCGGATACATAGAGGACATGACCAATATACAGCTTCTCGAGAACTACGTCAGATATTTCTACGACGAGCCTGAGTATCTGTGGGATTACATGCAGGACGGATCTGTAATAATAGACGACCCGTCGAGGATATTCGAGTTCCTGGACGCAAGAGAGGCGGAGCTTTCCGAGGACTTCAGGACGATGCTGGAAAGGGGAGAGGTAGTTCCCAAGGACGAGGACCTCATAACAGGAAGATCCGACCTGATGCACGCGTTCAGCGGGAGGCCGGTATATGTTCTCGCGCCTTTTGCGAGGAAGCTTGACGGGATAGAAGAGTACGCTGACATAAAGAACGTCGAGAGCCGCCAGATGACGTCGTTCAACGGTAAGATGGACGTTCTCCTTTCCGAGGTGAAATCATACGCGTCAAAAGGATACAGCGTGACTGTCACCGCGAGTACAGCGGAAAGGGAGAAGAACCTGAAGGAGTTCTTCACAAGAGAAGAGCTGTATTCGGGAGTGAAAGTAGAGAGAGGCAAGCTTACCGAGGGCGCGGAATTTCCTGAGAGGAAGATCTGCTACATAAGCGACAGCGACATATTCGGGGAATCCTGGAAGACCGAGAGGAAGCGCAAAAAGCATACTGAGGGGTCTCCGCTAAGAGACTATTCGGATCTCACCGAAGGCGACTTTGTGGTGCATGAGAACCGGGGAATAGGAAAGTTCCTCGGGATACAGAAGCTGTCAGTGGAAGGGCGTGAGAAAGACTACCTGAAGATAAAGTACGCGGGGACCGACATGCTGTACGTCCCTGTGGAGAGATTCGATCTCGTGCAGAAATACATCGGGGCAGACGGGGCATCGCCTAAGCTCAACAGGCTTTCCGGAAATGAGTGGAAGATCACCAAGCAGAGAGCGAGAGCCGCGATCGCCGAAATGACAGACGAGCTTGTGGATCTCTACGCTAAGAGGAAGATGAAGAAGGGCTTCGCCTTTGCGAAGGACGACGTCTGGCAGCGTGAGTTCGAGGAGCGCTTCCCGTTCGTGGAGACTGAAGACCAGCTGAGGTGTACGGAAGAGATAAAGAAAGATATGGAGAAGGATGAGTCTATGGACAGGCTCCTTCTCGGAGACGTGGGATTCGGAAAGACCGAGGTCGCCGCGAGGGCAATCTGCAAATGCATACTGAGCGGGAAGCAGGCCGCGGTCCTGGTGCCTACGACTCTTCTCGCGAGCCAGCACTACCATACGTTCACAGAGCGGTTCTCCAATCTTCCCGCCAGGATAGAGATGATGTCGAGGTTCAGATCTGACCAGGATCTCAGAAGGACCGCGAAGGATGTGGAGAGCGGCGCGGTCGACATAGTGATAGGTACGCACAGGCTGCTTTCTGACGACGTGAAGTTCAAAGACCTCGGGCTTCTCGTGATAGATGAGGAACAGCGCTTCGGCGTGAAGCATAAGGAGAAAATAAAAGAGCTGAAGGAGAACGTTGACGTACTCACGCTTTCCGCGACTCCTATCCCGAGGACGCTCAATATGTCGCTTTCGGGCATAAAAGACATGAGCCTGATATCAGAGCCTCCGGAGGAGAGGTATCCTGTACAGACGTATGTCATGGAACAGAGCGACCAGCTTATAAGAGAGGCCATACTCCGTGAGAAGGAGAGGGGCGGCCAGGTATTCATCGTTTTCAACAGAGTACGAGGGATAAACGTGGTGGCAAAGCGGATAGCGTCAATCGTTCCCGAGGCAAAGATCGCGATAGGGCACGGGCAGATGAACGAGCATGCTCTTGAGAAAGTGATGCTGAGCTTCGTGGAACACGAGGTGGACGTGCTTATAGCGACCACGATCATCGAATCGGGTATAGACATACAGAACGCGAATACCCTTATCGTCCTCGATTCGGACAGGTTCGGCCTCGCGCAGCTCTACCAGCTCAAGGGAAGAGTCGGGCGCTCAAGCAGGATAGCATACGCGTATTTCATGTACGAGAAGGACAAGGTGCTGACAGAGCTCGCTGAGAAAAGGCTGAGGGCGATCAAGGAGTTCACGGAGTTCGGAAGCGGATTCAAGGTCGCGATGAGAGACCTGGAGCTAAGAGGCGCGGGGAACCTGCTCGGCAGCGAACAGTCAGGTCATATGATGAACATAGGATATGAGCTGTACTGCAAGCTG
>JAZUNH010000046.1:0-9822 GCA_045604065.1 Anaerovoracaceae bacterium | reverse complement strand
ATATCCCGGCCGAGTTCCTGACTGTTGAGACTCACGCTCCGTATCTTGCGCCTGAACCGATGAGGGGCCGTCCGAACAAGTCCGTGTATGTGGAGTATACCTGCCGGAAGGTGGCAGAGATCAAAGGGATCACGTATGAAGAAGCTGCGGAGATAACAAAGCGGAACGCGATGCGGTTCTACGGGATCACAGAATAAAAAAGCAGAGAGATAAACAGGCTGCCGCACAGATCGTACATATTCTGTGCGGCGGTTTTTTATTGTTTGACATATATACCGCTGTAGCGGTATAGTTTAAGAGGAAGCCGCCGCTATATAACAGAAATACGTAGAGATGCTGAAAGAATACCTGACAGACCGGGGGAAATCCGTATATAAGATCGCGAAGGAGTGTGATGTACCGTACAGCACACTCAATGATTTTGTTAACGGTAAAGTCAGAGCTTCGGAGTGCAGGGCCGGCATGATAAGAGACATAGCCGTGGCTCTGGGGATCTCCATGGACAGGCTGTATGAGATGTCGGAAAGCGACACCAGGCCTGTGTCGGTGAAGACGTCCGGGGGCATATCGGTCACGGTATCGGTCAGCGGAAAGTCGTATCAGATCGAATTCAGATACAGAGGCTCGCCGGTAAGGATCGGGCTCTGCAGGATAAGCGGAGCTTCCAGGAAGAACGTCGCAGCGCTCGCGAAGAAGCGGGCAGAGGAATACATACGGGATAATTGATTTGGAGGGAAGGAAATGCAGTTCTCAGTTTCAGACAAACACGATAAGGTTATAGAACAGATCAGAAAGACTATATCGGACAACGGACTGATCCCGCAGGGAGCACACGTCGTGCTCGGGCTTTCGGGAGGTCCGGACTCGGTGTGCCTGTTCCACGTGCTCGGCATGCTCGCGGGCGAGATGGATCTTAAGCTGCACGCCGTACATGTCAACCACCAGCTCAGGGGCGAAGCTTCCGATAAGGATCAGGAGTTCGTGGAGAATCTCTGCCTTGAGAGCGGAGTTCCCCTCGACGTAGTCATTTTCGACTGCGCCAAGCTCGCGAAGGACATGGGCATAACCACAGAAGAGGCCGGAAGGATCAAGAGATATGAAGCGTTCGACGACGCGGCCAAGAGGATATCGAGAGACGATCCGGACGCCGACGTCAGGGTCGCGGTAGCCCATAACTTCGACGACCAGGCGGAGACGATCATGTTCCGCCTGATGAGAGGAACAGGACCGGACGGGCTGGCCGGCATGGAATACATAAGAGAGGACGAGAGGGGCTGCGTACTGATAAGGCCGCTTCTCGACTGCCGCAAGAAAGATATCGTAAGGTTCCTCATGAAGGAGAAGATAGACGCAAGGCTGGATAAGACGAATGAGGAAGCGGTGTATTCAAGGAACGCGATCCGCCTCGACGTCCTGCCGTTCCTGGAGAAGTACAGCCCGAATTTCCGCGAGGCGCTCGTGAGGCTTGGGAACGTGGCGAGAGAAGACAAGGCGTTCATGAAGAGTCTTGCCGAACAGGTCATGGAATATGCCATCACGGAGATCGGCGACGGCTACATCCAGTTCTCCAGGCGTAAGTTCGCGAAGATAGCAGTCCCTGTAAGAAGAAGAGTGATATCGCTCGCCGCGTCTCAGATAGGGCTGTCAGAGGATCTCACGCAGGCGCATTTCGTCCTCGCCGACGATGTCATAATGAACGGGGGGCCGTCGGCGGGAGTCGATCTGCCTCACGGATACAGGCTCTCTAATGTATATGAGGATTTCCGCATAGCGGCGCCCGACGAGTCAGGTATGGCCGCGCCTCCGGGAAGAGCAATTGTCATTTCACGGGAGGAGTTCGATGCGATGCTTCCGAAGAAGGAGGAAGACGGCGGAGACGAGCCTTCCGGAGAACAGGCCGGGGAGCTCAGGGCCGGGAGATACGCGGCGTTCGACGCGGAAGCGCTGGAGCTCAAGTTCGGGAAGGGCTCTTCCGACAGCGCGAAGTGGAGAAGGAGAGAGACGGGGGACTACATGGAGATCAGCTCGTCGAAGCGCGGCGTCAAAGCCGGAAATGACGAGAAGAAAGTCACATTCAAGCTCGGCCTCACATCCAGCGAGCAGGACAGGCCTCTGACCAAGAAGCTGCAGGATATATTCGTCGACGGGAAGATACCGAAGGACGAGCGCGAGAAGATATATTTCGCGGCGCTCGGAAGCGAGGTGCTGTTCATTCCTGAGCAGCAGGGATTCCCGAGGCCGCGCTGGTCTACGGGATATAAAGTCACACAGGGAACGAAAAGAGTGCTTCTCTTTACGATATAAATGAAAAGTACATAAAAACAGCCGGCCGGAGCGATCCTGCCGGCTGTTTTTGTTGCAGTTTTTATGGGTATATGATAAAATAAGTAAGTTCTTTTGTTTTTTACATACAAATTTCGGTCAAAAAGGACAGAAGGGAAAGAGAATTGAGTAAATTTGTAAAGAGTCTGATAGTGTACGTTGTGATCTTCTCGGTAGTGCTCGGCGTAGCCATGGTCTACAGATCCATATCCGCCGTGGACACGAGGAAGATAGCATTCTCGACCATGACAGAATATCTGGAGGCCGGGAAGATCAAAGAGATCAACATAACAGGCACCAAGATAACGGGCAAGCTGTCGAAGGATGAATACGTTTATTCCTACGCCAGCAACATAGTTGATATCCAGTATCTGAACGACACATATGTGTATAAGCAGATGGAGAAGGGCAAGCTGAAGTACGAGACGGATCCTCCGAAATCGTACAGCGCGCTGCTGTCTATACTTCCTACCATCATAATGGTGATAGCGCTTGGCTTCCTGTTCTACATAATGATGAACCAGGGCGGGAACGGAAAGGCGTTCCAGTTCGGCCGGAGCAAAGCCAGGCTGTACCAGGGCGAAGGCAAGAAGATCACCTTTGCCGACGTGGCGGGGCTTAAGGAAGAGAAAGAGGAGCTCTCTGAGATCGTCGATTTCTTAAGAGATCCGAGAAAATATCAGGAAGTCGGAGCCAGGATACCTAAGGGCATACTTCTCGTAGGCCCTCCGGGAACAGGAAAGACATATGTATCGAGGGCTGTCGCCGGAGAAGCGGGAGTCCCGTTCTACACGATAAGCGGATCAGATTTCGTGGAGATGTTCGTGGGAGTCGGTGCGTCGCGTGTGAGAGACCTGTTTGACCAGGCTAAGAAGAACGCGCCTTGCATCGTCTTCATCGACGAGATCGACGCGGTGGGACGCACCAGAGGCGCGGGCCTCGGCGGCGGCAATGACGAGCGTGAGCAGACGCTGAACCAGCTCCTCGTGGAGATGGACGGATTCGGCGAGAACTCAGGCATCATCATCCTGGCCGCGACCAACAGGCCGGACGTTCTCGATACGGCGCTCCTGAGGCCGGGCAGATTCGACCGCCAGATAGTGATCGGCATCCCTGACATCAAGGGAAGAGAAGAGATCATCAGAGTACATTCAAAGAACAAGCCTCTCGCCGACGAGGTCTCTCCTGAGATCATCGCGAGAAGGACTCCGGGCTTCACGCCTGCAGATCTTGAGAACCTGCTGAACGAGGCGGCTCTCATCACGGCGAGAAGGAACGGAAGATACATAAGGATGGCGGAGATCGAGGAAGCCACGACCAAGGTCATGGCAGGTCCTGAGAAGAAGAGCCGCGTGATCAGTGAAGCCGAGAAGAAGCTCACTGCATATCATGAGGCGGGCCACGCCATCGTCATGAGGTCGATCCCGGGATCCGATCCTGTGCATCAGGTGACGATAGTACCGAGAGGATCCGCAGGCGGATTCACGATGTCGCTTCCTACGGAGGATAAATACTTCGAGACCAGGACCGATATGTTCAACCAGATCGTGCACCTGCTCGGAGGAAGATGCGCGGAAGCGCTCACGCTGGATGACATCAGCACAGGAGCGAGCAACGACATACAGCGCGCGACAGACATCGCGAGGAGCATGGTCACCAAATACGGCTTCAGCGACAAGCTGGGTCCTGTGAACTACAGCGGGTCCGAGGAAGTGTTCCTCGGAAGAGACTTCTCCAAGGAGAAGAGCTTCTCGGACGGCGTGCAGCTTGAGATCGACGAGGAAGTCAGGAAGCTCATCGCAAAGGCTTACGCTGAGTGCGAGAGGATCCTGAAGGAGAACATGGATAAGCTCGAGACAGTCGCCCAGGCGCTTATGAAAGTCGAGACCATCGACGGCGACCAGTTCGAGAGGCTATATACCGGAGCGATAGACGCAGACGGCATAGAGCGTGAGATCAACGATAAAGAGAAAAAGATACAGGAGATCAACCGCAGGGAAGCGGAAGAATCCAGACAGATAAGGAAAGTCGAGGAAGAGCAGTTCTTCAGCGGCGACACAGTTGAACCGATCGGAGATGAAGCAGAAGTCATCGACGCTGACGAAGCGGTGGAAGCGCCGCCGGAAGAGCCTGATGAGACGCCGGGAGGTAATTCGGATGAAGATACAGATAAGTGATCTATTGAAGCTGGATGCTTTCAGCGGTGCTTCGATCGTCGCGGGGCAGCGCGCAGCGGGGAACAGGATAAGGTCCGTCTCCGTAATGGACTCACTCACTCCTGAAAAGGCGGCGAGAGAGAACGGAGTGAAGGAGCAGCTTGTGCTGACTTCATTCAGCGGCGTTGCGGATGAAAAAGTAAAGATCCAGATGATGAAGAAGCTCGCCGGATGCGGCGTCTCGGGCATCTGCGTATTCCATCAGAAAGACGGGCTCAAGACGCTCGGCGTAGAATTTGCCGACGCTGCGGAGAAGCTGGGGTTCCCGGTGATCCTGATGCCGCAGAGAAAGGCCGAGTACGCTGAAGTCATCGAGCAGGTGATGGATAAGATCCTGTACGGCGACAGCTATGAGAACGACCTGATCAACAATACGATCTACCACCTCCTGAACTTCGAGAAGCATTCGAGCTTCGAGGCGGCCTTAAGGGAAGCGGCAATAACCAACTCGTTCCAGGTGATACTGTTCTCGCATGACTTCAACCCGATCCTCACAGTCGAGACGCGTAAGCGCGCCACGATAGCGGACGCGATCCGCTACGGCAAGGAGAAGGGAGTAGGAAAGGGCGGCATATTCACCTTTGTAGACGTTAACGGCGTCCTGACATACTGGGGCCCTGTCACGGTCGCGGGTGAGAAGTACTTCCTGATGATAGTCGATAACGACGACAACTACTCCGCGCAGGAGATAACA
This sequence comes from Anaerovoracaceae bacterium, assembly GCA_045604065.1. Taxonomy (GTDB): domain Bacteria; phylum Bacillota; class Clostridia; order Peptostreptococcales; family Anaerovoracaceae; genus Aminicella. The sequence goes on along the minus strand of JAZUNH010000046.1, from coordinate 4,590 downwards.
AAGCTCGCCGAGATCATCGAGCTCTCGATGGGCATGTGGAAGTACACCCCTGAGCGGGACGTAAAGGCCGAGTTCATCAAGGCTCTCATGAGGAACAACAAGAGCCTCGCGTATTCGCTGAAAGACGAGCTGAAGATAGATCCGAAGGACATCCTTTCAGTTTTCTACGCCAAGGGGATAGAGACGAAGAAAGGGAACGCGATAATCGCCGACTTTGAGAAGGCGAGAGACATAGAGGTGATCCGCATATCCGAGGCGGACGAGACTAACGGAGTCATACTGAAGACAAAAGCGGGCGAAGAGGGAGAGAACGACAAGCAGATCTGCCTCGACCTTTTTGACAGCCTGAAGGAGATAGACAAGAGCGTCAGGATATTCCATGCGACAGGCCTCGGCGGGCTCGAGGGCGCGGGCGACGCGTTCAGGCTGATAAGCGAGACGTGGACGTATGTGGAGAGCGTCTTCCCGTACAAGAGAGTGTTCACGAAGTATGAGCTCGCGCTCGTGTCGAACTGCATCAACCTGTCCGTCCACGGCGGATACCAGAAGAAGAACTACATGGATCTTCTGGAGCCGTTCAACCGCGAGATGGGAGAGAACAAGGCCAAGCAGCTCCTTGACACGCTGGAGACGTTCGTGCTGGACGCCGGAATGAACTCCGGAAAGACCAGTACGTTCATGGGGATACATACAAATACGGTCCAGTACAGACTGAAGAAGATAAACGAGGTGCTCGGCGCGGAGATCACGGGCAACAGGGTCATCCCCGGCCTTACGATCGCGCTTGCGCTCAAGCGCCTTGAAGGTGTCGTCAGATAGCCTGACAGCGGAGGTAAAGAAATGCTACTAGCTTTTGACATCGGTAACAGCAACACTGTGCTCGGGGTTTTCAAAGACGGAGAGCTCCTGACCAACTGGAGGATCGAGACCGACTCCCATAAGAGCGCGGATGAATACGGGATGCTGGTATCACAGCTTTTCGCGTTCGACAGGCTCAACATGGAAGACGTGGATGATATCATCATCTCGACGGTAGTGCCTTCGGTCCTGTATACGCTTGAGCACATGTCGATGAAGTACTTCGGATGCAGGCCTATCGTCGTGGAGTCGGGCGTCAAGACCGGCCTCACGATCAAATATGATAACCCGAAGCAGGTCGGAGCAGACAGGATAGTCAACGCGGTCGCGGCCGTGAACAAATTCGGAGGCCCGCTGATCATAATCGACTTCGGGACTGCCACGACGTTCTGCGCCGTAACGGACAAAGCCGAGTATCTCGGCGGAACCATCGCTCCGGGGCTGAAGATCTCGTCGGAAGCGCTGTTCGAGAAGACGGCGGAGCTTCCTAAGGTAGAGCTGGACGAGCCGGGCCACACCATCTGCAAGAACACTATCGAGAGCATGCAGTCCGGACTCATCTACGGCCACATGGGACTTGTGGAGTACATGGTACGCGAGATGAAGAAAGAGCTCCTCGAGATCTGCGGACATGATAAGGAAGTAAAGGTCGTGGCGACAGGAGGCCTGGCCTCGATGATCGCGGGCGGCGTAGACTGCATAGACGTGGTGGATAAGATGCTCACACTGGAAGGGCTCGAAGTCATATATCAGAAGAACAAGAAGCCTTGTAAGCACTCGAAGAAAGATCTCGAGTGGAACAGCGAGGAATAGGGCGGCATGGCGAAGGAACTTCCTGATATAGGGGGAATAAAGCTTGACAGCCCGTTTCTTCTCGGGCCTATGGCCGGAATAACGGACGCTCCCATGCGCCGCATAGCGAGGCGGCTGGGGGCGTCGCTTTGCTATACTGAGATGATATCGAGCAAAGGCCTCTGGTATAACGATGAGAAGACCTGGCGCCTACTGTATCTGTACGACGACGAGGGTCCGTCCGCGGTGCAGCTTTTCGGGCACGAGCCTGAGATAATGGCTGCGGCGTGTGAGAAGATACGTGACCTGAAGAACGTCATAGTGGACATCAACATGGGATGCCCGGTCCCGAAAGTTTTCAGGAACGGAGACGGATCTGCGCTCTCGCTTGATCCGGACCTTGCCGGGAAGGTGGTTGAAGCCTGCGTGAAGGCGGCGGGAAAGCCTGTCACGGTCAAGATCAGGCTCGGAGTTGACACGGACCATATCAACTGCGTCGAGATGGCCAGGGCCGCCGAGGAGGCCGGAGCAGCCGCGGTAGCGCTGCACGCGAGGACGCGGGATCAGTTCTACCAGGGAGCAGCCGACTGGAGCTGGATCCGGAGAGTGAAAGAATCTGTGAGCATACCGGTCATCGGAAACGGAGACGTCCGTACCGCGGACGACGCCCTGAGGATGATGGAAGAGACAGGGTGCGATTACGTGATGGCGGCAAGGGCGGCGCTTGGCGATCCATGGCTGTTCAGGGAGCTGAACGCGGCGTGGGAAGGCGAGCCGCTCCCTGAGAAGCCGGATATTGAAGAAAAAAAAGAGATGATCCTTACGCAGCTTTCGGACATGGTGGAGCTTAAGGGCGGGTACGCCGCGGTGAGAGAGATGCGTAAAGTGGTCGGCTGGTATATAAAGGGAATGCCGGGAAGCGCTCGTGTCCGCGGTATCGTAAATCAGATCAGCACGGTAAGTGATATGGAAGCTCTGATAAAAGGGCTGGGAGAGATGCGATGAACGACTATGAATGTACGGCGGTGATAATGACTGCCGTAGAGATCGAAACGCGGAGCGTGAAGCATCTGTATGAGAACTGGCACAAAGTGCACGTAAGAGGAGACTCTCAGGAATACTACGAGAATTTCTTTGAGCGTGACGGCAAGGAATACAGGATCATAACGTGTCAGCAGAAGGTCATGGGAATGACAGCGGCGACGTTGCTCGCGGCGAAGGCGACGGCGGCTTTTCATCCGAGGTATCTGATAATGAGCGGTATCGCGGCAGGTATCGGTGAAGAGGCTGCGCAGCTTTACGGAGACGTGATAGTTCCGGACATGATCTGGGATTATTCGACGGGCAAATACGTAGGCTCGAACGAATCAGAGATCAGGTTCGGCGGCGTGGGATTCCTTCCGAGGCCTGTGATGATCCCCGTGGATGAGGATGTCATTGATGTGGTGCGCGGCACCATGAAAAGAGATGACAACGAGTTCCATGTCCACATCGGACCTATGGCGTGCGGAAGCTACGTGGTGGCGAATTCTGAGATCGTGGACAAGAGGATAAAGGCGCTCTTCCCGCATACGGTGGGGCTCGACATGGAGTCATACAGCGTTCTTTTTGCGGCAGAGAACTGCAGGGAGCCGAAGCCTGAGGCTTTGGTCGTAAAAAGCATCTGTGACTTCGCGGACAGCGGCAAGTCGGACCAGTACCAGAGGTTCGCGGCGTATACGAGCAGCGGATATGTGAAGTATCTTCTGGAGAAATGTCTGCCGCTCGGGAACAGCGGTGACGAATAGACCTGTTTTTGCGGCCCGCCGCAGGGTATAATAGATAAGAACACTGATAGATAAAAATGGAGGGACATCTATGGAAGATAAAGAGAAAATGGAAGACATGGACGGCTATGTAGACCAGGACATCAACGACGAGGAATACATGGCGTCTCTTAAAGAGAGAGTAGACCTTGCTCTCGACGAGATCAGGAACATCCTCGCGATGGACGGCGGCGGCATCGACCTTGTGGATATCACCGATGACATGGTGGCGAGAGTAAGGCTCATGGGCCACTGCGCGGGATGCATGGGAGCAAGGATGACAATGAGCGGGATCGTAGAATCGATCCTTCAGGATGAGGTTCCGGAGATAAAGGCGGTAGAGGCAGTAGACTAGCAAGGGATCTGATATGGAGCAGAAGTACACAGAAACCATAGAAGCGAACATGGAAGAGGCTGTGGAGACTTTCAGGAGCCTCATTTCCATACGAAGCGTCGGAGACAAGGCGGTAAAGACGGCGGACGGAGAAACGTATCCGTTCGGACAGGGCGTACAGGACGCGTTCAGCTTCATGCTTGAGAAAGCAGGCGAAGAAGGCTTTGACACCTGCAATGTGGACAATTACGGCGGACACATAGAGTGGAAGCCTGACGATGAGCATATGGCGGGAAAGACCGGGACTCTCGGGATCCTCGCCCATCTTGACGTGGTGCCTGAAGGCGAGGGCTGGGAACATGACCCGTATAAAGCCGACATCGCGGACGGATGTATCTGGGGACGCGGGACGATGGACGATAAAGGTCCTCTTATCGCCAATTATTATGCGATGAAGTCGCTAAAGGACGCGGGGTACGTCCCGTCGAAAAACGTAAGGCTCATCCTGGGCCTCGACGAGGAGACGAACTGGCTCGGCATGGACCGGTACTTCGAGAAGATGCCGAAGCCTGATTTCGGATACACTCCGGACGCTGATTTTCCTGTGCTTAACGGCGAGAAAGGGATCATGTCCTTTAAGATCGCGGCAAAGCTGAAGAGGGATACCGTAAAGGGGCTCGAACTCAGGAAGATGTCCGGAGGCACCGCTGTCAACATGGTGCCGGGAAACGCGAGAGCTGTAGTGAACGATCCGGATCCTAAGGTATACGACAGGATCAGGGACATGGCGGAAAGCTATGA
>JAZUNH010000045.1:0-27325 GCA_045604065.1 Anaerovoracaceae bacterium | reverse complement strand
CCACGTACTCCTGTAGTCCGTTCTTTATCCCCACGTTCGACATGTCGATGTCTTTCGGGAACTCGATCCTGAACGAGACGTGATCGATCGACTGCGCTTCCCAAGTGGTGCCGACAAGGTTGTAGTACACCTCGTCACCGTCCTTGAGGTGGTCGCCGCGGGTGTCGTAGGTATATGTGTATTCATATATGGTGTCGGTGTCTTCGTACCTGTTCTTGTCCCCGATCCTGTAAAAGGCGCTGTTGTTTCTCTTCTCGAGCTTTACGGGCTGCTTCGATATCATTTTGAAGTTTTCGACTTTAGCGTAGTACCTGGACTTCTGCCCGTCCCTGTCGAGTGTGGTCTTGTACGGGATGACTCTGTATATCCCGTGGCTCTGCGCTGTGAAGTGTACCTTCAGCGTCTCATGGATGTCGTAGGTGTCGTCCTCGTTCACTTTCATCTCGATGTCATAGTCTTCGATGATGAAGTTGCTCGCGGCGTGTACCGGCGCCGTCATGATGAGGGCAAGCGCCAGCAAAGCCGCTATGACCGCGGCAGTTCTGCACGCCGCATGTAAAACATCTGATCTCATATCGTTCACCTGATTGATCCGGATATATTTTCCACCTAAAAGATATCACCTGCGGCGGTTTGTTTCAAGAGGATACAGCACGGGCGCCGCGGGACCGTCGGGTACGACCTCCGCCGCGGGCCGCGGGACCTTAATGTTGCAAAATACAGAAAAATCGGCAGATCTGCAACAGTATTGTTGCAATTTTCCGGAAAATTTGAAAATCTGCAACATCCGCGCTCTTGAACGCCGTTTCATTACCCGCAAGAGAGCCTCTTTGTTGCAGATTCTCTGAAATTCGCCGGCTTTGCAACATATGTGTGGTGAATAATTCGGGAAATAACGATTTTGCAACATTAAGGTCAGCCGCCGGCTTTGCCGCGTCAGGGCTGCATGTCACTGCCCCGGCCTCGGCCATCATACCCGGCAGAAAATGTATCGCCGGCAATATACCTTGCCTATAGTTTGGGTGTATAATCCAAAGTAGAAAAGAGCGTGATAATTCGCTTTCGAACGGAAAGGAGAATGACATATGAATCTTTTGGAAATGCTGGGCGGAAGCCTGACACAGGATGAGTCTGTGGACAATATCGCCAGGAAGTCGAAGAGTTCTAAGGCGCAGATAATCAAGCTGGTCGGGATATTCCTCCCTCTCGTCATCACATATCTGACGAGGAACGCGAGAAAAGAGGGCGGAGCGAAGTCTCTCGCGGGCGCTCTCGGGCAGCACAGGAGCACGGCGAGCATGTCTTCACAGATCGCGGACGCCGACTCCGAGGACGGCGAGAAGATACTCCGCCACATCTTCGGGGACGACGAGGACCAGATAACAAAGAACATGGCGAGGCAGACGGGGATGGACCAGTCCCAGGTGCTGTCCGCTCTTGACGCGATGCTTCCGGGAATAATGAGCGGGATCTCGGCTTCGGCCTCCAAGGCGGGCGCTTCAAAGAAGAGCGGCGTCGACCTCTCGGACGGCATCGACCTCGGCGACATCATGGGTATGCTCGGCGGATCATCATCCGGGAAGAGCGGAGGCTTCGGGCTTGAGGCACTTCTCGGGGGAGCTCTCGGCATGAGCCAGACAAAGAAGCCGGCCGCGAAGAAGACTGAGAAGAAGTCGGCTACGGGTAATCCTGCCCTAGACGGCCTGATGGGCCAGCTCTTCGGCGGCACTCAGAAAGAAGCTCCGTCGAAGAAGAGCACGATGGACGGAACAGAGCTGATCAAGATGCTTGCGGGAATGATGTAGAAAGGAATATACATGAGTTTTCCTGAAGGTTTTCTCTGGGGGACCGCGACTGCGGCCGCGCAGATAGAAGGAGGATGGGACGAGGACGGAAGGACCCCGTCCATCTGGGACGTCAACCCGGACGGATATGTAGCCCATAACGACACGTGCCACACGGCGTGCGACCACTATCACAGATACAGGGAAGATGTGGAGATAATGAAGAAGCTGGGCATGAAGGCCTACCGGTTCTCGATAAGCTGGTCCAGGATCGTGCCTTCGCCGGGAGTCGTCAACGAGAAAGGCGTGAAGTTCTACTCGGATCTTATCGACGATCTTCTTGAAGCCGGGATAGAGCCGATGGCGACTATGTACCACTTCGACCTTCCGCTCTGGTCTCATGAGAAGGGCGGATATATGTTGGAGGAGTTCGCTGACGATTTCCTGTTCTATACGAAGGTCCTCATGGACGAATTCTCGGACAGGGTCAGATACTGGTTCACCATGAACGAGCCTTCGGGGTTCGTGAGGGACTACGCCGTCAGGGTGCCGGACGCGGACGTTAAGGTCATGACGAGGAACGTCCTCCTCGCGCACGGAAGAGCTGTCAGGCTGATGCGGGAGACAGGGAAGCAGGATCTCAGGATCGGATTCGTTGACGCCGTCATGAACAGCGAGCCTGTCCCGGGTATAATGACAGAGGAAGAGGCGTACGAGGATACGTATTCGGACTATTACGCGGTCGGCGGGATGAGATGGTGGTGCGACCCTGTATACCTTGGCGTCGTGCCTGAGCCGCTGAAGGACGTGATCTCGGAAGCGGACGCGAAGGAGATCTGCCAGCCGCTCGATTACTTTGCGGGAAACATATACTTTTCGGCAAACTACTTCAACGAGCCCGAAACTCCGGGAAGCCCGGGGAGGAAAGCTGTCGTCGAGATCCCGGGGATGCCGAGGACGAGGTGCCAGTGGCCGGTAAACCCGGACTGCCTGTACTGGTTCGTGAAGTTCGCCTACAGGAGATACGGGCTTCCGGTGCTCGTTTCAGAGAACGGCTGCTCATGCTGCGACCGCGTCATGCTCGACGGCAAAGTCCACGACCCTGAGCGTATCGACTATATCCACAGGGTGCTCCGCGGCCTGAAGAGGATCATAGAAGAAGGAGTCCCTGTAATAGGGTACATGGTATGGTCCATCCTGGACAACTTCGAGTGGAACTCCGGGTACGACCAGAGGCTCGGGCTGGTATATGTCGATTATATGACCCAGGAGAGGACTTTCAAGGATTCCGCGTACGACTATGCGGAGATCGTAAGGACTAACGGCGAAGAGGTGTGAAGATGGATAAAGATATTACGTCGCAGGCGGTTTCGTTCGACCCTGTGCTTTGCCCTCCGGGGATCCCGGAGCCGCTCGTGTTCAGGGACGGACGGCCGTATCTCAGGATCAAAGCCGACCACGCGTATTCCGTGTCCTGCCTTATCGGGCTCGACAGATATGACTTTGAGAACAAAGAAGAATACTGGGAGCTCAGGTTCCCGAACAAAGACGGCATGACATACATCCAGCTGTATGTCGACGGCGAAGAGATGCTCTACCCGTATCTTCCTATCGCCTACGGATGCAGCAGGCCGTATAACGCGGTAGTCATGCCTGAGGAGGACGACTTCTACAGGCTGAAGGACGTTCCTCACGGAGCTGTGAGGAGAGAGTGGTTCAGGTCTTCAGTGACTTCGGACTGGGCGTCCTGCATGGTGTACACGCCGCCCGGATACGACGAGGAGACGGACAGGAAATATCCGGTGCTGTATCTCCAGCACGGCCATGGCGAGAATGAGACCGGATGGGTATATTCCGGAAAGGTCAACTGGATCCTCGACAATATGATAGACGCGGGAGAGGCGAAGCCTTTCATAGTCGTCATGAACGCGGGCATGGTCCAGAAGAAGAGAGAGGACGGGAACAGGGTAATAGACCACACGCTCCTTCCGGACATCATAGTAAAGGATGTGATCCCTTTCATAGAGGGGAAGTACAGGATCATCGGGGACAGAGACAACAGGGCGATGGCCGGCCTCTCAATGGGTTCTATGCACACAAGCATCACGACGATGACGCATCCAGAGCTCTTCTCGAGGATAGGGCTGTTCAGCGGATTCCTGAGGGACCTGATCGCGGGAGACCCGGAGATGGATCCTATCAGCAGGAAGCCTTCGGATAACGGACACCTGAAGGCACTCGATGACCCGGAGAAGTTCGCGGAGGATTACAAAGTCTTCTTCCGCGGCATCGGAGACAGCGACCACCTGATCAGGTTCTTCCTGGAGGACGACGAGATACTGAAAGAAAAAGGCGTGTCCTGCATACGTAAGATGTATAAGGGAGGACACGACTGGAACGTCTGGAGAAGATGCATAAGAGACTTCGCCGGGATAGTGTTCTAGTATCTTTTCCGTGAGATGAGATAGAAAATTAGATCAGATATACCGGAAAGGACTATTATGCCGGACGTATACGCCGCCATCGCGGCTATATGGCCGGCTTTTTCTTCGGCGATATCCACGAACGGCTGGCTCGAAGCGTGGTAAGGCGACAGATAGAACATGTCCGGATACGAATCGAGAGATCCGGCAGCCGCCATAGGCTCCATGACGATGTTCAGTATCACGGCGGCGGCGGCAAGCCCAATGAACAGGCCGGCCGACCTGAGGAAGCCTTTCCACGACAGGTCCGCCATGCCGGAGATACCGATAAGAAGCGATATGAAAAGCAGCACGCCGTGCCATATGAACCCGTGCGCGGTAAGCGTGACGTAAGGCTTCAGCATATCCTCCGGGTATATCAAAGCCGCCGCGGCGCTCACGAATGTGAAGCCGGCCAGGAACGTAAGGATGACGTCCCGGATCCTGTCTTTTACGAGAGGAAGGAGTATGCAGAGATACATCGGCACCGAGCAGAGCTGGAACGGAAAATACCAGAAGTCGTACGCCGAGCCGTTCACTATATAGTAATAGAAGAGCTGCTTATATGTCTCCATCAGCAGGAGGAGCCAGCCGAGAGACGATATGATCCTGAGTCTGGACTTTTCGCTTCTTTCTGACAGCCTGATCGCCGCGTAGACAGCGATGACCGTGACTATGAGCGCGGAAAAGAGATGCACCGTGCCGCCGACATGCGGCTGGTACATCCTCCAGGACGTCATTTCGAGAAACGGCACTATGTATCTTTCCATAATCATGCGGCAGATCCTCCATTTATCTTCAGTATACATCATTTTCCGCTCTCTAAGTACTGTGCCTGATGGTATAATACATATATAAAAAGAATATTACGGAGGTCGTGATATGAAAAGATACTTTAGATCAGCGGCATTGCTGGTATCCGTACTGCTCGCGGCGGTCGTCCTTACGTCGTGCTTTGGCGGGAAGGGCCTTTCCGGAGCGTACAAGAAACTGACCAAAGACGGCGAGAACGCCGCCGTCAGCTACGATGAGAAGCTCGACCGGCTGACGCTCACGTTCAACAACGACGGACTTGATCCTGCCGAGGTTTTTGACATACTTGACAAAGCCGTCGAGGAAGAAGATGTCGGCGAGATACGCTTCCTGCGCGGAGCGGACCAGCTCGCGAACGAAGAGCTCATGCACGAGGTCAGCAAGAGGATAGGAGAGCTTCCTTTCAAGTCGTGCAGGATGCTCATACTGGGAATAGATCCTTCGATGCTCGGCGGCGGGTGGACAGGCGTGCTCGACAGAGTGGATACGCTGTATGCCTACAACGTAAGCACCATGTTCATGGACCAGTACGAGCAGTCTGAGCAGGGCATGCTTGCGAAAGTAAAGAAGCTGAAATACTACGACGGCGACATGACTTCTCTCGGCTTTGCTCTCTTCAGGTCGTTTACCGGGCTGGAGGAGCTCACTCTCTCGGCGGGCCTTTCTCCTGACGAGATCTCACAGAAAGACGCCACCGGGTTCGGCCTTTATGTGGACGACTCCTCGGTAGACGTGCTTAAGAGCTACAAGTCCCTCAAGAAGCTGCTCATATATCCTGAGGCTCTTACGTGGACGGGAACCGAGAACTATTACGACCTCGCGTTCGAGCTGAAGAGGACCATCCCGGAGGTCGTGACCAATATCCCGGGAAGCGCGAAGGCGGAGGACGGAGCTGAAGGCGCTGAAGCTTCTTCCGGCGGGTCAGGAGAGTCCAACGAGTCCGGAGACGAGAGCAAAGACGACGAAGGCGGGGAGGAAGCGCCTGAGCCTGAGCTCGTCGCGTTCAAAGACTACAGGATATTAAAGGACGCCCCGAAGGACGTCAAAGAGAGGATACTCAAGGAAGTCCTCAAGGAAGACGCCGAGACGTGCTATAAAAAGGGCAGGAAGTTCAAGAAGAGCAGCAGCAAGCCTGAGCTCGTCGGGAAATGCCTCGTCTACTACGGCGAGCCGTCAGAGAGCGAGTTCAACAAGGACAAGCTCTATACGCTAACCAGGAACATCATGCTGCGGAGCGACCTTAAGAGTAAGAAGATCAGGATGCCTGAAGATATCGGGGACTACAGGATGTTCGTGTATATCTACGGTAAGTACAGCTTCTACGGCAACTACGACAAAGGCACCAAGGGCTACGCGACCAAGACGATGGTCCGCGTATACGACATGGAGAGAAGGATAAAGTACGATCCTGTGGAGGTGAATTCTGAGAATCCTCCGCACAGCTTCAGATACTACGGGAGCATTCCTCCGAAGACCCATTACCCGAACCTTAAGATCGATAAGGCGAGGAAGTACATCAAGGGCCTCAAGTACAGCAAAAAATAGCATTACACTATGTTTTGGGCACCGCTTATCCGCGGTGCCCAACATGTAGTTGAATAAGAATTGTTATTTATTGGAATATTTGCGTGTAGTCATTGACATCGTACTCGTTTTCACATAAAATCAGAGTATAGAAAAGTTCATATATATTGGAACAGTTTCTGATATATTCCCGGATGAATGGCCCGGGAGTCTCTACGGCGGCGCCGTTATAGCCGTCACTATTGGATGCTTATTTTAACTGTCTTGGGATAAGTGTCTTCCGGGACAGTTTTGTTTTTTCAGGATGTGGAAGGAGATACTGCGGAATGCAGCAAATGGAAGAGAAGATACTGACAGAGGGGAAGGTCCTCCCGGGCGGTATCCTGAAAGTCGGTAATTTCCTTAACCAGCAGATCGACACATCATTCTTACGCGATATCGGTGAAGAGATCGCGCGTCTTTACGACGGCGCGGGCGTGAACAAGATCCTTACGATAGAGTCGTCAGGGATCGCGATCGCCGCGGCCGCCGGGATAATCATGGATGTTCCCGTAGTATTCGCAAAAAAACATAAGACGAGCAATGTGGACGGAAGCACTTATTCGACCGTTGTCCACTCGTTCACGCACGGCACTGACTATAACGTGGTGGTGAGCAGCGATTATCTGACGTCTTCAGACAACGTGCTTCTGGTGGACGACTTCCTGGCTAACGGGAACGCGCTTAGAGGGCTCGTCGACCTCTGCGGACAGGCGGGAGCAAGCGTAGCGGGAGCGGCAATCGCGATAGAGAAACGCTTCCAGGGCGGCGGAGACGCTTTGAGGAAAGAAGGAATCAGGGTCGAGTCTCTCGCATGCATCGAATCGATGACGGACGATAACGTGACGTTCTGCCGCGCATGATAAAGTTCATTCCGGCGCCTTAAACCGGCGTCTGATGATATATATTCTATAAACGCTATTATTTTTAGGAGGGAAAAGTAATGAAAAAGAGTTTGGTTCTGCTGCTCGTTCTCGCTATGGTAGTCATGACTGCACTTACCGGATGCGGAAGCAAGGGCGGCGAAGAGAAGAAGGAAGACGCCGGTTCATCGATGAAAGTCGGATTCATCTGCCTGCACGATGAGAACTCCACATACGACCTCAACTTCATCAACGGAGCTAAGGAAGCATGCAAGAATCTCGGACTCAGCGAGGACGACTACATCATCAAGACAAACATCCCTGAGGGACAGGAGTGCTTCGATGCTGCTGAAGAGCTTGTAGACGCAGGCTGCGGCATCATCTTCGCGGATTCATTTGGACATGAGGACTACATGATCCAGGCCGCCAAGGAATATCCTGAGGTACAGTTCTGCCACTCAACAGGAACAAAGGCCCACACAGAGGGACTTGAGAACTATCACAACGCGTTCGCTTCCATCTATGAAGGAAGATACCTCGCAGGCGTTGCCGCGGGCCTCAAGCTTCAGGAAATGATCGACAGCGGAGACGTCAAGAAAGAGGACGCCAAGATCGGTTATGTCGGAGCATTCACATATGCTGAGGTAGTTTCAGGATACACATCGTTCTTCCTCGGAGTACGCTCGATCGTTCCGGAAGTCACAATGGACGTAACATTCACAGGATCATGGTATGACGAGACAGCTGAGAAGGAAGCCGCTACAAAGCTGATCAACGGCGGATGCGTTCTCCTGAGCCAGCACGCTGACTCAATGGGAGCTCCTACAGCCTGCGAGAAGGCCGGCGTTCCTGACGTATCATACAACGGATCAACTGTAGATTCCTGCCCGAACACATTCATCGTTTCATCCAGGATCAACTGGGCTCCATACTATGAGTATGCTATCAAGGCAGCTCAGAACGGAGAGACTATCGACACTGACTGGACAGGAACACTCGGAACAGGATCAGTTGAGCTCACAGAGGTCAACGAGAAGGCTGCTGCCAAGGGAACACAGGAGAAGCTCGACGAAGTCAAGGCTAAGCTCGAGTCCGGAGAGCTCCATGTATTCGATACTGCCACATTCACGGTTGACGGCAAAAAGATGGACAGCTACATGGCTGACGTAGACACAGACGAAGCGTTCAAGGGTGACACGGAGGCCATCTCGGACGGATTCTTCCATGAGTCAGAATATCGTTCAGCTCCTTACTTCGATCTCAAGATCGACGGCATCAAACTGCTCGACGAACAGTATTAATACTGATACAAAGCTTACGAGGGCCCCGGCCTTGCCGGGGTCCTCGGTTTTTAACAGATGATGCGGTAAAGGAAAGGACAGACTTTTTCTGTGCTTTCCTTTGCCGCATAATGAACGGCATAACAGAGAGGACGTGATCATTTGGAAGAAAGAACCGCCGCAGTATCGATGCGCGATATTACCAAGGTGTTCGGGACCGTCGTGGCGAACGACAAGGTCGACCTTGACATATACCGCGGGGAGATCCTGTCGCTTCTCGGAGAGAACGGAAGCGGGAAGACGACTTTGATGAACATGCTGTCGGGGATATATTACCCTGACGGAGGGCAGATATACATCGACGGAAAGCCTGTGTCGATCAGCTCGCCGCACGAGGCGTATAAATACGGGATCGGCATGATACATCAGCACTTCAAGCTCGTGGACGTGTTCACGGCAGCGCAGAACATAGTGCTCGGCCTGAACGAGCCTGGCAAGCTCGACTTGAACAAGGCGTCGGAGAAGATAAAAGAGATCTGCGACGCGTACGGCTTTGACGTGGACCCGAAGCAGAAGGTATACAACATGTCAGTGTCGCAGAAGCAGACGGTCGAGATAGTAAAGGTACTCTACAGGGGCGCCGACATACTGATCCTGGACGAGCCTACGGCGGTGCTTACGCCGCAGGAGACAGACAAGCTCTTCGCGGTGCTGAGGAACATGAAGAACGACGGGAAGGCCGTCGTCATCATCACGCACAAGCTGCACGAGGTGGAAGAGATCTCGGACAGGGTGGTCGTCCTGAGGAAGGGCGAGTACATCGGCGACATGGTCACAAAGGACACGAACGCCCAGGAGATGACCAACATGATGGTCGGTCACGAGGTCAAGCTGAACATAGACAGGCCTGAGCCGAAAGACGTGAAGCCGCGTATCAGGGTAAATGCGATAACAGTCAAGAGCTCCGACGGCGTAACGAGGCTGAATAACGTGTCGTTCACGGCAAACACCGGAGAGATCCTGGGTATAGCCGGTATCTCCGGATGCGGCCAGAAGGAGCTCCTGGAATCGATCGCGGGTCTTCAGAAAGTGGAAGAAGGCAGCATCACATATGTGAACGACGACGGGTCTGAAGAGAATATTACCGGCCACGACCCGCTCGAGATAGCGGAGAAGGGCGTGGCGCTCTCCTTTGTGCCTGAGGACAGGCTCGGCATGGGCCTGGTCGGGAGCATGGACCTGACGGACAACATGATGCTCCGTTCGTTCAGGAGAGGAAACACGGTGTTCACCGACAGGAAGACGCCGAGGAAGCTCGCGAAGAAAGTGGTCGACGAGCTGGAAGTCAGCACGGCCGGGCTGTCGACTCCTGTAAGGAGGCTCTCCGGAGGAAACGTGCAGAAAGTACTGGTAGGGCGCGAGATCGCGTCTTCACCGACGGTTTTGCTTTCCGCGTACGTGGTGAGAGGCCTCGACATCAACTCGTCGTATACGATATATGACCTGATCAACCGCCAGAAGAAGAAGGGAGTCGCCGTGATCTACGTAGGCGAGGACCTGGACGTCCTGCTTGAGCTCTGCGACCGCATACTTGTTCTCTGCGGCGGCAAAGTCAGCGGCGTGGTCGAAAGGCCGACTTCCGCGGACAAGAGAAAGGTCGGAATGATGATGACCAGACTGGGAGGAGGCGACGCAGATGAGCAGTAACAGAAACACGGAGCCTTTGATCCATATAACAAAGAGAAAGAACCTTGACTGGTGGCAGGCATGGGGCATCAGGCTGATCGCGATCGCGCTGGCTCTGGTGCTGTGCGCTATAGTGACGTCGGTGACTACCGGCCTCGATCCGGGAAGTGTCTACGGCACGATGTTCGAGGGAGCTTTCGGAACGGAGCGTAAGATATGGATCCTCGGGAAGGAAGTGGCGATACTCCTCCTGATATCGCTCGCGCTCACCCCTGCGTTCAGGATGAAGTTCTGGAACCTCGGAGGAGAAGGGCAGGTGCTGATCGGGGCGCTCGTGACTTCGGCGTGCATGATATACATGAAGTCGCTCCCGAATCCTCTGCTGATGCTGGTGATGCTGGTACTCGCTCTTGCGGCAGGCGCCGTATGGGCAGGCATCCCGGCGTTCTTCAAAGCGAAGTGGAACACGAACGAGACGCTGTTCACTCTGATGATGAACTACGTGGCGATACAGCTCGTGGCGTTCTTCGTAATAGTGTGGGAAGTGCCTAAAGGATCCGGAACGGTCGGCATCATAAACCAGAAGAACATGGAGGGGTGGCTACCTGTGATCGGGGACTATAAATACCTCCTGAACATACTGATAGTAATAGGCGTCACGATAGCGATGTACGTCTATCTTAAATACAGCAAGCACGGATATGAGATATCTGTCGTCGGCGAGAGCCAGAGCACGGCGAGATACGTCGGCATCAAAGTCGACAGGGTGATCATCCGCACGCTCCTGCTTTCGGGAGCTATCTGCGGCCTCGCCGGGTTCCTCATGGTCGCTGGGACCGACCACACGATAACGACGTCGCTTGCGGGAGGAAGAGGGTTCCTCGGAGTCATGGTCGCGTGGCTCGCGCAGTTCAACCCTATCGGCATGGTGCTGTCGAGCTCGCTCCTCGGGTTCCTGGAGAGAGGCGCCGAGGAGATATCCACAACGTACCAGCTCAATCATTCGTTCGGCGACATACTTACGGGAATAATCCTGTTCTTCATAATCGGAAGCGAGTTCTTCATCAACTACAAGCTCAACTTCCGTAAAAAGGCCAGAAAGGAGGAAGCGTAATGTTTGATCTCGTTTCTTTTATCCCGCGTGCCGTAGCGCAGGCGGTGCCGCTTCTGTTCGGATGCACGGGCGAGACCATCTCCGAAAAAGCCGGCAACCTTAACCTCGGGATCCCTGGCGTCATGTACGTGGGCGCGATCTCCGGAGTAATAGGCGCGTTCCTGTATGAGCACAGCACTGAGGGCGCTCTGAACCCTGCGCTCGCGATACTGATACCGCTTCTGTGCTGCCTTGTGGGCTCGCTCCTGATGGGGCTCCTGTACAGTTTCCTCACGGTAACGCTCCGCGCGAACCAGAACGTTACGGGCCTTGCAATGACGACGTTCGGAGTCGGATTCGGAAACTTCTTCGGAGGATCGCTGATTAAGCTGACAGGAAGCGATGTCCCTTCGATAGCGCTTTCCAGGACGAGCCAGTGCTTCGCAAGAGCTCTTCCTTTCGCAAAAGGCATGGGATGGTTCGGAAAGATATTCCTGTCGTATGGATTCCTCGCGTACGTAGCGATAATAATCGCGGTCGGCGCGGCGTATTTCCTGAGCCACACGAGAAGAGGTCTCGAGCTCAGGGCGATAGGTGAGAACCCTGCAACAGCAGACGCCGCGGGCATCAACATCACCACGTACAAATACCTTTCGGTCTGCATCGGATGCATGATCGCGGGTCTCGGCGGCCTGTACTACGTAATGGACTACGCTTCCGGAGTATGGTCAAACGATGCGTTCGGCGACAGAGGATGGCTCGCGATAGCGCTCGTCATCTTCACGATCTGGAGGCCTAACATCGCGATCTTCGCTTCCATGCTGTTCGGCGGACTGTACATTCTTTACCTGTTCATCCCGTCGGGCGGGAACATGGCCATGAAGGAACTATACAAGATGTTCCCATATGTGGTTACGATAATCGTGCTTGTCATCACCGGAATGAGGAACAAGAGAGAGAACCAGCCTCCTGCGAGCCTGGGCCTCCCGTATTTCCGGGAAGAGCGGTGACGGAACATAAAAGACATGCGATATGGCGATATGGCGATATGCCGATATGGAGATATGCCGGGCTCTTTCACGAGCCCGGCTTTTTCGTGCGGTGAAGGGCGTGCCGTGAGGGCGAGCAAGCCGTGAAGGGACGCCATGCCGCGGTGATAAGCCACGCCGCGGGGCCGTGTCATGCCACAGGAGCGTGCTGTGGAGACGGTGTTTTTCGACTTTGGCTAAAGTTATACATTTTTGGCCGGATTCCGGCATTGAAATGTATAACTCATTGCTCTGAAGATCCGCAGGTGAAGGAGAAGGAAGGCAAAACAGGCAAAAAACGCCTTGAAATGTTCTGCAGCCGGAACAATCTGCCGTATTTTAGCCTTTTTCCGGTCTGTGTCACACAAGCCGGCTGAGACGGTTATACATTTATGCCTCTTAAAAAGACGAAAAATGTATAAAAATGCCCAACTTGCTTTTACACGCTGTTCGGACCGTGCCGTGAAGGCCGTGTTGCACCGCGAATCGTGCTGTTCCGCAAGGCCGCACCTGCCTTGCGTGCCGTTCCCTTGCACCCGCTTGTCATCCTTCCAGAAATATTGTACATTTAAGTCAGAGAAAAGGAGGGGATAGCATGCCTCTTGAGATAATACGAAACGACATAACCAAAGTGACCGCGGACGCGATCGTCAACACTGCGAACCCGGAGCCTCATATCGGCGCCGGAGTCGACGCCGCCATATACAACGCCGCCGGCCGGGACGAGCTCCTTGCCGAAAGGATGAAGATCGGGAGGATGGAGCCGGGAAGCGCGAAGGCGACGCCCGCGTTCGGCCTGGACGCCAAGTGGATAATACACACGGTGGGCCCAGCCTGGAGAGGCGGGGACAAGGGCGAGCGGGAAACGGTCGCCAAGTGCTACAGGAACTCGCTTGAGCTCGCGGAGAGCCTTGGCGCCGAGTCAATAGCGTTCCCGCTGATATCCACGGGGACGTACGGGTTCCCCAAGGACCTCGCGCTCAGCACCGCGATATCAGAGATAAGCACTTTCGTTATGAACAGCGACATGGAAGTCTTCCTCGTCGTATATAACAGGAAGGCGTTCGAGCTGTCGGAGAAGCTCTTCAGCGGCGTGCAGTCGTTCATAGAAGAGAGCGATGTCGTAACGAGAGGATTCGGCGCCTACTCACACAGCATGGCGCTTGAAGACACGGCCGAAGACACAGGACCTGAGAGGCGCCGCCTCCTTAACAGAGCTCCGGAAGCGGGAAGGCTCAGCGATCTAGGCGCCGGGCCTGTGTTCCCTGAGATCTCGCCTCTCTCCGGGGAGAAGGAAGAGTCGATAGAGGAGTACCTTAAGGATGACGACAAGACATTCCAGGAGTACCTCTTCATGCTGATAGACCACAAGAATCTCGACGAGGTGGAGGTCTACAGGAGGGCGAACATCGGCAGGAAGCTCTTCTCTAAGATAAGGAGCAACGTGGACTACATGCCGTCCAGGAGGACAGCGCTCGCGCTTGCCATCGGGATGAGGCTCAACCTCGACGAGACAAAGGACCTTCTGGTCAGGGCCGGTTACGCGCTGTCCCCGAGCAGCAAAGCCGACCGGATAATCGAGTACTTCATACAGCAGAAGAACTACGACATAAACGAGATAAACTGCGTTCTGTTCGACTACGGACAGCAGCTTCTCGGAGCATAGCCGAATTGTCGCTTCAGAAGCGACCACCGGCACATCCCGTAATGATATCATTCCTCATGTAAACAGAAAGCGTGATATTTCACAAAGGAGGAATGAGATATGTCAGCATGGGATGATAAAAAAGAAATGAATGAGAAGAAGGATGCGCGCACTATGGAGGTCGTGTTCATCCTTGACAGGAGCGGCTCCATGTGCGGGCTCGAACAGGACACCATCGGAGGGTTCAATTCCACCCTTAAGAAGCATAAGGAGGAGTCCTCGGACATCACATGGTCGACGCTTCTTTTTGACGACGAGATCGAAGTCGTGCACGACAGGCTCCCGATAGAGAAGGTGGAGCCGCTTACGGAAAAGACGTACTATGTGAGAGGCTGCACGGCTCTCCTGGACGCCGTCGGCTGCGCCATAAAGCACATTTCGTATGTCCACAGGCATATGAAGAAGAGCGAAGTCCCGGATAAGACTTTGTTCGTGATCACGACGGACGGAATGGAGAACTCCAGCAGGGTGTACAGCTACAGGAAGGTAAAGCACATGATCAGCCACGAGCAGGAGAAATACGGCTGGGAGTTCATCTTCCTCGGTGCGAACATCGACGCCGCTGAAGAGGCCGGCAGGATCGGCATAGTGCCTTCGCACGCCGCGTCATACGTAAACGACGGCGACGGCATCGCGATGAACTACGCCGCGGTATCCTGCGCGATGGATTCGATGATGCGCGCGGGAAGCCTGAAAGACGACGTGCTGGACAGCGTGAGAGAAGATTTCAGAAAGAGGAATAAATAAGGAGGCGGTGCTGATGTACGGAGCGATACTGGGAGATATAATAGGAAGTCCTTATGAGTTTGACTTCCAGAACATAAAGACGAAAGACTTCCCGATGTTCAAGGAGGATTCGGAGTTCACCGACGACTCGGTCATGACGGTCGCAGTCGCGGACGCCCTTATGAAGATCAGGGACCTTCCGACAGAGGATCCTGCGGAATGGGATCAGGAAGCAAAGTTCATGATGACGCAGTCGCTGAAGAAGTGGGGCAACAGGTATCCCGACGCGGGGTACGGCGCCAGGTTCATAAAGTGGCTCAGGTGCGGCGAAGGCCCATATAACAGCTATGGCAACGGCTCAGCGATGCGTGTCTCTTCGGCCGGCTGGCTGTACGGCACGCTTGAGGAGACGAGGAAGATGGCAGTGTTATCTTCCGTCGTCACACACGACCATCCCGAGGGGATCAAAGGCGCCGAGTCCGTAGCGTCCGCGATATACCTCGCTAGGACGGGGGCGTCAAAAGAAGAGATAAAGGAATATATCATAAAGGAGTTCGGATACGACCTGTCTCGCACATGCGACGATATCCGCCCGGGATATCATCATATAGAGACATGCCAGGATACGGTGCCTGAGGCAGTGACGGCGTTCCTCGAGGGAGAGTCGTTCGAGGACGTGATCAGGACCGCGGTGTCTCTCGGCGGCGACTGCGACACCCTGACGTGCATCGCGGGAGGCATGGCTGAGGCGTTCTACGGGGTGCCTGACGATCTCAGGGCTGAGTGCAGGAACAGAGTCACCTCCGAGATGAGAGAAGTCCTGGACAGATTCGACCGAGCCCTATATTAAGAAGAGTTATGATTTTCGCGGGTCCTGTCATGATATAATATAGGCGGAAACAACCGGGTATTGGAGGGATCAGAATGGTCAAGACTATATTTAAGGTGATATTTGTCATCATACTGATATTTGCGATCGCCGCGGGTGCCGGACTCGGCATGATGACGGCTTTCGAGTACAGGCCTGACGATACGGAGAGCGAGGAGCTCACGGGGCAGGCCGAGCTTTCGCCGGAGCAGGGGAAGCCTGTGAAGATCATGACTTGGAACGTGGGATACGGAGCCCTCGGAGACAACGCCGACTTCTTCATGGACGGCGGCAAAAGCGTGTTCACGGCAGACAGGGACAGGCTCCGCGAGAACCTTAAGGGGATCAGAGAGACAGTCGCCGAACAGGACGCGGACATCTACTTTTTCCAGGAAGTGGACAAGAAGTCGTCAAGATCGTTCAAGCTGGATGAGACGGCGGAAATAAACAAGTGGCTCGAGGAGGATCTTGGCGCCAAATACCAGACGATGTTCGCGTATAACTATAAAGCGCATTTCGTGCCGTTCCCGATGCCACCTATAGGCACGGTGGAGAGCGGCATCATGACGGCGTCCTGCTTCAGGTGCCAGAGAGCGGACAGGATCAAGCTCCCGTGCCCGTTCGACTGGCCGGTCAGGACTGTCAACCTGAAGAGGTGCCTGCTCGTAACGAGGGTAAGGCTCTCGGGATCAGGGAAGTACCTGGTGCTCGTCAACCTGCACCTTGAGGCGTTTGACGACGGCGAAGGGAAGGCCGCGCAGACCAAAGCCCTCTTAGACATAATGAAGAAAGAGAGAGACATGGGGAACTATGTCGTCGTCGGAGGCGACTTCAACCAGAGGTTCAGCGACGTCGACATGGAAGACTATCCTGTGATCTCCGGGACGTGGCAGCCGGGTATGATAGACGTCGAGGACTTCCTTCCTGACTTCACGCCGGTAATGGACGCGGAGGTCCCTACATGCAGGTCCCTCGACAAGCCGCTTCCGGCGGATACGGCCGGCCATCAGTTCTACATGATAGACGGGTTCATAGTTTCAGACAACGTGAAGGTGAATGATATAAAGACGATCGACCTGGGGTTCGAGCACTCGGACCACAACCCTGTAGTAATGGAGTTCGTACTTAAATAATGTCAGAAGAAATAAAAAGAAAAGAGAATCCTCTGGGGACGAAGCCTCTTCCGGGGCTTCTCTTTTCTCTTGCGGTCCCTACGGTAATAGCGAACATAGTCAACGCTCTTTACAACATCACGGACCAGATATTCATAGGCCAGGGAGTGGGGACGCTCGGGAACGCGGCGACTTCGGTCGCGTTCCCTCTCACTACTGTATGCCTCGCGGTCGGACTCATGCTGGGCCTTGGCTCGGCGGCGGGGTTCAATCTTGAGCTCGGCCAGGCGCACGCGGCCGGCGGGAACGACGCGCTGAGGAGCTCGCATGAGAGGCGGGCAAAAGAGATAGTAGGATGCGCGGTGTCCGCGATGGTGATCCTGGGGCTGGCGATCCTGATCATAGTAAGGCTTTTCCTTACGCAGCTCCTGACTCTGTTCGGCGCCACGGAGACCATCCTTCCCTACGCGTTAGAGTACGCCGACATCACGTCATGGGGCATACCTTTCTTCGTCTTCCTGACGGGGACGAACCCTGTAGTCAGGGCGGACAGGAGCCCGAGATGGTCGATGACCGCCGTGATAACGGGGGCTGTCATGAACATGGTCCTGGATCCGCTGTTCATCTTCGCTTTTGGCTGGGGTATAGCCGGAGCCGCCTGGGCCACGGTGATCAGCCAGGTGGTATCGGCTCTTATGCTTGGAGTGTACTTCACGAGGTTCCAGTCGGTCACATTTACGGTCAGGGATTTCAGGCCGCACAGGAGATCGGCTGAGCAGACGGTGAAAGAAGCCGTGCTCGGGTATCTCGGCACTGTGCTCCACGTGTGCAGGCTGGGCCTCAACTCTGTGATATTCCAGACGTCGACCATGATCGTCCAGATAACGATGAACAACGTCCTCAGGACATACGGGGCCGGCAGCGTGTACGGCGCGGACATGCCTATCGCGGTAGCTGGGATCGTGACTAAGATAAACGTAATATTCATAGCGCTCATGATAGGCCTTATCAGCGGCGCGCAGCCGATAGTAAGCTTCAACTACGGAGCCGGGAGATACGACCGGGTGAGGGGCACGGTGAAGCTGTTCACCAAGTGGGCCTTCATAATCGGCGCGGTCTGCTTCGCTTTGTTCCAGCTGTTCCCTGAGCAGATAATCTCGCTCTTCGGGAACGGGAGCGGCGACGACCTCTACTTTGAGTACGCGGTGAGCTTCATGAGGGGATACCTGTTCTTCGTGTTCCTGAACGGCATGCAGATCTGTTCCGCGACTTTCTTCCCGGCGATAGGGAAGCCTGTCCGCGGCGCGTTCCTGTCGTTCTCCAAGCAGATACTGATATTCCTCCCGCTCCTCGTAGTACTGCCTGTGTTCTTCGGGCTGGACGGAGTGGTGTACGCGCAGCAGGCGACTGACGTCCTCGCGTTCCTGATGGCGGTGTCTTTCCTGATATACGAGATGCATGTGATGCCTAAGGAGAGCAGAGCCTGAGGCGCGGGACCTTACTGAGGCGCGGGGCCTTGGCGCAGAGTGGGTCTCGCTGAGGCGCGGGGTCCTGATGCAGCGCAGGTCTCACTGCGGTGCGGGACCTTAATGCAGCAAAATCTGACAAAATCGTCAAATTTGCAACATATATGCAGCAAAAATCAGGAAAAATGAAAAAATTGCAACATTTGCAGGTCCCGGGAGCAGTTTTAGAACCTCCGGAAGTGCGTTTTGTTGCAAATTTTATGAAATTCGCCAAATTTGCAACATATATGTAGCAAATTTTTAAAAAATCATCGTTTTTGCTGCATTAAGGTATGTCCGGCAGCCGGGCAGCCAGACATTCAGCCGGACAAGCGGGAAATCATCACGCCATAAAGGCATCCGGCGCATCAGCCGGACGTTTGGCGAAGAATCCGGCGCGTCAGCCGGACAAGCGGGCGTGACTTGACTTTAATAGATTAAATGGTACGATATAGAGAGACAGAAAGCATACTTTTTCCGTATGCGTCAGTGGCAGACGGGAGACAGATGAAATTGAAGACGAATCAAAAGACAAGGCGGGCAGCCGCGGTAATTGCTGCCATTCTCATACTGACCGCGTGCTTCACGGCTCTTTTCACGGAGAGCGCGTTTGCGGCGGGGAAGGAAGAGGATAAAGAGCTCGTCGGGTTTACCGTGTACTATCAGAATACAAAGGGGGAAGAGCTCGCGGATCCGCAGATCTTCTACGGCAGTGAGGGAGACAAGCTCGTCGTGAAGGCGGTCAGCGTAAGCGGGTACGAGCCTGAGGTCGAGAAGATCACCAAGACACTTTCCGGGAGCGAGGACGATAACGTGTTCACGTTCGTGTACCAGACTGTGATAGAGTCGATGATCGACGGCGGGGCGAACGCCGACGCCGCGAGAGGTGAGAAGGCGGACGAGGACGAGAAGGATCTTCTGGACCTTGACAGCGCGAAAGCGCCGCTTGCTCCGCCGGGAGAAGCCCAGGCGAAGGTGACCGGGAACAATACGGCCGCGGTGTTCTTTGTGATCGTGGGAACAGTCGCCGCCATATCCCTGCTGATCCGCCTGATCAGGAGAAGAAGAGCGAAATAAAAGGACAGGAAGACATACCGGGCAGGCCATAAGGTCTGTCCGGTTTTTCGTAATATTCCGGTAATATGTGATATAATAGCGTATATACCTTTAATAAGAGAGGTGCCGGATTTGAGGATAAGGGAAGCCTCGGAGAAAGATCTTCCGAGGATTATGGAGATATATGCCCATGCGAGGAAGTTCATGGCGGAGCACGGGAACCCCAACCAGTGGGGACCGACGAACTGGCCGCCGGAGGATCTGATACGGAAGGACATAGAGAATAAGGAAAGCTTCGTGTGCGAGGAGGACGGGCGGATCGTCGCTGTCTTCTATTACGCGTACGGGGAGAGGATCGAGCCGGCGTACGATAAGATATACGACGGGAAGTGGCGCGGCGGAGAGACGTACGGAGTAGTCCACAGGATCGCGTCCAACGGTACGGTAAAAGGCGCGGGGAGCTTCTGCGTGAGATGGGCGGTAGAAAAGTGCGGCCATCTCAGGATGGACACCCACGGCGACAACTATGTGATGCAGAGCATGCTCGGAAAGCTTGGCTTCGCGCACTGTGGGACGATATTCGTTCCGGAGGACAGCTACCCGAGGCTGGCGTACGAACTAGAGGAGAGGCAACATGGAGAAGAACACTGATACGGCTGAAGTGAGCCGTGACAAAGTCATAATACGTACGAGCGTTATCGGTATCCTCGCGAATATTTTTCTCGCGGGGTTCAAGGCCGCGGTGGGAGTGCTGTCGCACTCGATAGCCGTGATCCTTGACGCGGTGAACAACCTGTCGGACGCGCTGTCGTCCGTCATTACGATAGTGGGGACGAAGCTCGCCGGGAAGAAGCCGGACAGGAAGCACCCGCTGGGCTACGGAAGGATAGAGTATCTTTCCGCGATGTTCGTGTCGGCCCTCGTGCTTTACGCCGGCATCACGTCGCTCGTGGAGTCGGTCAAGAAGATAATAAACCCGGAGAAGCCGGACTACGCGCCGGTCTCTCTCGTCATCATAGCGTCCGCCGTGCTGGTCAAGCTCATCCTCGGAAGGTACGTCAGGAAGCAGGGCGAGAAGGTGAATTCGGGAGCGCTCGTCGCATCCGGGCAGGACGCTTCGTTCGACGCCGTGATATCGGCGTCTGTCCTGGCGTCGGCGGTGATATACCTTGCGAGCGGGCTGTCTCTCGAGGCGTACGTAGGCGTCGTTATATCAGTCGTCATCATCAAAGCCGGCATCGAGATGATGTCAGACACGGTGAACGACATACTGGGTCAGAGAGCCGACGCGGAGCTCACGAAGAAGATCAAGAAGCTCCTCGCGGAGGAGCCAGAGGTCCGCGGGGCGTACGACCTGATCCTGAACAACTACGGTCCGGACAAGGAATACGCTTCCGTCCATCTTGAGCTTCCGGACACCATGACGGTCGACCAGGTGGACAGCCTCACGAGGCGTGTCGAAGAGAAGATACTGAGAGAGACCGGGGTCTTCCTCACGGGAGTCGGGGTCTACTCATACAATACAAAAGAGGACGAGAGCACGAGGATAAGGAAGGATATCTCCAGGATAGTGACCGCATACGAGCATATCCTCCAGATGCACGGCTTCTATATCGACCTTGAGAAGAAAGAGATGAGGTTCGACCTCGTCATCGCCTTTGCCGAAGGGTCGAATGAGGAATTCGCGAAAGCGTGCAGGGAAGTGCAGGAGGCGTATCCCGACTACGACATAGAGATCCAGAAGGACATAGACGTTTCGGACTAGAAAGGGAAGGCACGATGGTAGAAGACGATTACAGAAAAGCGCAGAAGATGGCGCAGCGTGAATACAGGGCGAGGATAGCGAAGGGGGAGTTCCCGTTCGTCGCTGCCCTCGACGACATAGCGCCGGATAACGGGCTCATGCAGCAGAAATACCTCGGGACGTTCGAGATACCGACGTGGCTCATCGACGGGACAAAGACGAGAGCGAGGCAGAACGCCTTCGCCGCGAATTTCCTCCCGCTCTTCGAGCACGGATCCGAGTTCAGCATGAAGTGGGAGAACCTGTACCAGGCGCAGCTTGACGAGGGCTTCCGCGACGCGATAAAGGTATATGAGTACCTGCACAGGTTCTACGTGCAGGAGGGGAACAAGAGAGTGTCGGTGAGCCGCTTCCTCGACATGCCGACCATCATGGCCGGGGTCACCAGGGTGATACCGCCGGAAGACGTCCTGAAGCAGCACCCGATATACGCAGAGTTCCTCGATTTCTACAGGGTCTGCCCGATATACGACCTCGACTGCCGCGAGCCGGGATCTTACAGGAAGATCGCGGAGCTCCTCGGAAGGAGCATAGACAAGGACGCGGAAGTCTGGCCTGACGAGCTCGTGGAAGCGCTCAGGGCGACGTACTGGCATTTCACCCAGGTCGCTGCGGAGATGCAGGGGAGCCTTTCGGAGATGCCGAGGGGCGATGCGTTCCTCGTGTACCTCAGGATATATACGAAGGACGCGCTGGACATCAGCACGACAAAAGAGCTCGACAAGCGCCTGCAGAAGATCCGTAAGGAGCTTCTGACAGCCAATAACAAGGAGAGCGTCGCGCTCATGGAGTCGCCTAAGGACGCGGTCAAGTCGGCGGACATCTTCACAAAGCCAAAGACTCTTGTCGACAAGGTGATCAAATCGATAACATATTCAAGGAAGAACCCGCTCAAGGCGGCGTTCATATACGACAGGAAGCCTCAGCTCTCTGACTGGCTCATGAACCACGAGCGCGGAAGGCAGAGGATGGAAAAGACGTACGACGGCCTTGTTAAGACGAAGGTGTTCATCGGAAAGGGTCCGGCGTCCAGGGACCACGAGGCCGAGAAAGGCACGGGCGATGTGCTTGCCGCGATCGACAGGGCGGCCGAGTGGGGCGCGGACGTGGTGTTCACGGTTTCGCCTACGCTTCTTGACGACGCGCTCAGGGCCGCGATCAAATACGACGACATCAGGTTCCTGAACTGCTCGATAAACCTGGCGGCGCAGGCCGTGAGGACTTACTACGCCAAGCAGTACGAAGCCAAGTTCCTCGCGGGCATAGTCGCCGCGACTTCGGCTGACAATCACAAGATAGGATACTGCTCGGACTACCCGATATACGGGACCATAGCGTCTATCAACGCCTTTGCAATAGGAGCAGCGATGGTTGACCCTGACGTCAAGATCTACCTCGAGTGGCTGTCGAAGCCGGACGGGAACTGGTGGCGCTCCATGGAGGAGAAGGGGATCCGCGTTATATCCGCGGTGAGCTCGACTCATCCTATCGACGGGAGCAAAGCCTACGGCGTCTTTCGCATCGAGGACGACGGGAGCATAAGCAACCTTGCCGCCCCTATATGGAAGTGGGGCAAATTCTATGAGATCATCATAAAGACGATCCTTGACGGCACATATAACCTGAAGACCGTGAAGAAAAAGGACCAGGCCACCAACTACTGGTGGGGCATGCAGTCAGACGTGATAGGGCTGGAGACTGATAAGGCGCTCTCAGGCTATACGAGGAAGCTCGTCGAGGTCCTCGGGCAGGGGATCGCGAGAGCGGCGTTCGGGCCGTTCGACGGCGAGCTCAGGAGCCAGGACGGCGTGGTGAGGAAGGAGAGCGATCCTCCTCTTACCAGCATGGATATAATAAAGATGGACTGGCTGAACGAGAACATAATCGGGGATATCCCGGAAGCCGACGCCCTGAACGATGACGCCAAGGCGACGATGAAAGTGTCGGGCGTAAAATAACGGTGTGAAATGAAGATACTCTGTCTAGCGGACAATGAAGAAAAAGAGCTGTGGCAGGGCTGGAGAGACGATGAGCTTGAGAAGCTGTCGGATATAGATCTGGTGCTGTCAGCCGGGGACCTCGACCCTCACTACCTGGAGTTCATCGAGACGATGCTGAACGTCCCGCTCGTTTACGTGCGCGGGAACCACGACGGGAGATACGATGAAGAGCCGCCGGAAGGCTGCTTTGATATAGACGGGATGGTGATGGACGTAAAGTCATACCGCGGAGACGTGGTCCGTATCGCGGGCCTTGGCGGCGCGATCAGGTACGGCGGCGGCGAGGACCTGTATACTGAAGAGGAGATGCGGTCCCGCGTGAAGAAGCTCTCGAGGGCGGTAGAATGGAAGCATATCTCGGACGTCGCCCTGTGTCATGTCGGAGGGGCGTTCGGCAAGGGCGCGCCGAGGAAGAGAGAAAGCAAGCTGGACATCTTCCTGACACACTCTCCTTCGGAGGGGCACGGAGACATGGAGGATATGGCGCACAGGGGCTTCAGCTGCTTCAACGATTTTCTGGAAAGGTTCAGGCCGGAATACCATGTCTTCGGACACGTGCATAACGAGTACGGGCACTTCCAGAGGGCGTCCGTTCATCCGTGCGGGACGAAGCTCCTTAACGCGTACGGTAAATACATAATTGAGATATAGGATCATACAGGAGGAAAGATAATGGCAAGCGGAAGGATGGAATTCCACTCTGAGTCACTGATGCAGCATACGAACTTCTCGTTCGTGCTGCCGAGCGACGTGCCGGAGGAAGAAGTGTACAGGCCGGAGTATTTTGAGCGGGAGCCGAAGACGCTGATACTGCTCCACGGGCTCACGGGGACTGACACGGACTGGATGTTTGGCGGCGTGGCGCAGGACATGGCGATACAGTACAACCTGAACATATTCATGCCGACTGCCGGGAACTCTTTCTATCTCGACAAGGGATATGAAGGCGCGAACAGCGAGACGTTCATAGCGGAGGAGCTTCCGGAGTTCATCCACAAGACGTTCGGCGTGAGTACGGACAGAGAGGACATGATCATAGCGGGGCTCTCGATGGGAGGGTACGGCGCCATCCACACGGCGCTCGACCATCCTGAGAACTACTTCGCGTGCGTAGCTCTGTCGTCGGCGTTCGTGATAAACGCCGTGGCGACGGACCCGAGGTTCGGCGGGAGCAAAGAAGACGCGACCGAGGGAGAGGCGGAAGTGAGAGAGCTTCTTCCGAAGCAGATGATATACGACATATTCGGAGACCCGAAAGAGATCGTGGGATCAGACAAAGACCCGGAGGCTTTGTTCCTCAAGAGGAAGGCCGAGGGACGCGAGATGCCGGAGCTATATTTCGCGGTCGGGACTGAGGACAGCCTGCTCGCGAACAACAGGAAGTTCAGGGACTTCCTCAAAGCGCAGGGCGCGGACTTCACGTATGAAGAGGGTCCCGGGATCCACGACTGGCATTTCTGGAACAAATACCTTCCTCGCGGGATCGAAAAGGTGCTTGGCTAAGAGAAGGTTTGACGGAGCGCGGCCGCGGGGTTAGAATACACACATGGACAGTGACGACAGCCTGTACAGAGAATTCCTGGCAGGGGAGACAAGTTCATACGACCAGCTCATGATACGTTACGGCGACAGCCTGACGATGTATTTGTATGGCTATCTGCACGACTTCCAGGACTCGGAGGACCTGATGATAGAGGCCTTCGCGAGGATAATGGTCAAGAAGCCGAAGATAGGGGAAGGCAACTTCAAGGCGTATCTGTACAAGACCGCGAGGAACCTTGCGTCAAGGTTCCACAGCGTGATGTCGAGAGCCACGATGTTCTCGTTCGAGGAGACAGGGACCGACATAGCTGACAGCGAGCTGATCGAGGAGAAGATGCTCGACGAGGAGAAGAAGGAGATCCTTCACATCTGCCTCGGGAGGATAGACCGGGACCTCAGGGAGGCGATATGGCTCGTCTACTTCGAGGACATGAGCTATAAGGACGCGGCGCAGGTAATGGGCGTCAATACCAAGAAGATAGACCATCTGCTTTCAAGAGGAAAGCAGGTGATGAGGAAGGAATTACTGAAAGAAGGTATCACCGGTGCGGACAGATGAGGAAAGAATAAAGGCTATGCACGAGCGTGCAGGCCAGCTGAAGAGAGAAGCGAGAAGGCGTAAGGTAATGGTCATACAGGCCGCGGCGTCTGTGATCAGCTTTGCCGCCGTGATAATATTCGCGTGCTTCGCTCCGGGGATAGTCGGGAAAGGCATGCCTGAGATCGTGTCAGCAGGAATGAACGCGAGCATATTCTCGGGCAACAACATGCTCGGCTATATAGTGACGGGAGTGCTGGCGTTCCTGCTCGGGGCGTCTGTCACGATATTCTGCTACAGGCTGAAGAAATGGGAGGACGAGAAGGACCGGGACAGCGTGTATGATAGATAACATAGACAACGTCTTACAGGTAACGGTAGTAGGGCTGTGCGCGGTGATCTCGTTCGTGCACGCCGTGATGTCGAGGGGGAAGAGAGAATGGATCCTCCTCGGCCTGTTTTACGGCGCGGCTTTTGCTGGGACGCTGTACTGGCTGATCTATCTCGCGCTGTACGAAGAGGGAGATCCGTACAACCCGTTCATAGCGTATTTAAGCTGGAACACGTCCTACTATTTCCTGATCCTGGACCTGCTTTACATAAAGGGCGGGAAGATCCTGAAGCTCCCTGCTCCTTTCATGCTCATGATCCCGGCGTTCACCGTGGGGATGTTCGCGTACTATATAACGTTCGGGAGCGTGATAAGCAACTTCATAACGCTGGTGCTGATGACGATACTCATCTGGAACGCGGTGGACGGCCGGATACTCATAAGGAACG
The DNA here is from genome assembly GCA_045604065.1 of Anaerovoracaceae bacterium. GTDB lineage: Bacteria > Bacillota > Clostridia > Peptostreptococcales > Anaerovoracaceae > Aminicella. The sequence continues at coordinate 1,117 of JAZUNH010000045.1, read as the reverse complement.
GGCAGGAGCCGGACGGCAGCAAGACGCTCTTCTACCAGGCGGTGCTTCTGTTCTGCACGGACGAATACCTTCTGTGGACGGCTTCCTGCATATGGGAAGGGGACGACATCACGAACCCGTATTACCTGTTCGACGTGCTGCTTTCGCTATGCTACATGTTCTTTATCCCGGCCATGAGAAAGGCGGTGGATGAATGAACTATATAGAGAACATTTACATCTGCCTGGCGGCGCCTCTTCTGATCGCCGCGATAATAGTAAGGACAAGGGGACGCATAATGATGACGTTCGTGCTTTCCGGCATGACCGTATGTCTCCTGTCGTCCTATATAAGCACGTTCCTCGCGGCGGCGATGGAGGCCTCGCAGCTGACGGCGTCTCTTACGATAGCCCCGATGGTCGAGGAGGTCATGAAGCTTTTCCCTGTACTCTTCTATCTTCTGATATACGAGCCTGACAGGGAGGGGATAGCTAGCAGCGTACTCATGACGTCGGTCGGGTTCGCTACATTCGAGAACGTATGCTACCTCGCGCAGAACGGCGCCGAGAACCTGATGTACCTCATGATACGCGGGTTCGGCACGGGCGCTATGCACGTGGTGTGCGGGGCGCTGATAAGCATCGGGCTGATAAGGCTCCTGGATACCAAATGGCTCAGGATCGCCGGGACGCTCGGCATAGTCGCCATGGCGTGCACATACCACGGCATCTACAACATGCTTGTCACAAAGCCGGGGGCGCCCGCCTTTATCGGCTATTTCATCCCGCTCTTCACGGTGTTCGCGATAGTGATACCTGTCCGGAACCTGATGATGAAGAGGCGCGGACAGAACTGAAACGAGTTTTGTTTAAATGAATTTTTAACTTCTGAATTTAACTGCTAGATCAGAATTAAGTCAAGCATGATATACTTCAGATGTATCCTCCTGGGAATGGAGGCAATATGTCTGAAGAAAGAGAGAAAGGAAAGCATTTATCATTAGAAGATCGGTATGAGATCCAGAGAGGTCTGAGAGAGCATCGCAGTTTCAGTGAAATAGCTGAGGTGATAGGATGTTCGCCAGACACGATTTCAAAAGAGATACGTGGTCACCGGTATCATAAACCAAGACATGCTT
>JAZUNH010000044.1:0-43089 GCA_045604065.1 Anaerovoracaceae bacterium | reverse complement strand
CGCGAAGTGCGAATAGCAGCCGATCAATGAGAATGCAGACGGTCAAAAAAGCTTTTTACACATCTATCCCTGTGATGGCAGGGTATGTTGTGCTGGGAACAGGATTCGGCATTCTCATGCGTAACGCGGGCTACGGGGTCGTATGGTCGGCTGCTATGAGCCTGTTCATATTCGCGGGCTCGATGCAGTTCGTCGGGGTAGGATTGCTTACCGGCGGCGCTTCTGTGATAACGGCGATAATAACGACCGTCATGGTCAACGCAAGGCATCTGTTCTACAGCATCTCAATGATAGACACATACAAGAACGCAGGTAAGTACAAGCCTTACATGATCTTTGCTCTAACAGATGAGACATACTCACTCCTCAGCGACGGAAAGACGCCTGAGGGAACGGATCCCGAGCTTTACAGATTCCTGGTGTCACTGTTCGACCACTCATACTGGGTGGCGGGAAGCATACTGGGAAGCCTTGTTGGAACGATACTCCCATTCTCAACTGAAGGAATAGAGTTCTCGATGACGGCGCTCTTTATCGCGTCGTTCACACAGCAGTGGCTCGAGACAAAAGACCACGTCCCTGCCTTGACCGGATTCCTGAGTACCCTTATATGCCTTCTCTTATTCGGTACGGAGAACTTCCTTATCCCCGCGATGCTTCTGATAACGCTGATACTTACGTTACTCAGAAGAAGAGAGGAGGCCGGAGCATGAACTCAGCCATCCTGGTCGCGACCATGTCCATAGTTACCATATTGCTAAGGTTCCTTCCGTTTATCGTATTCAGGAAAGAGACTCCGGAATATGTGTCTTACCTTGGAAAGGTGCTTCCGCCCGCCCTTATCGGCATGCTTGTGATCTACTGCCTTAAGGACGTTAGCATTGCGGCACCACCGTTCGGCATTCCGGAGCTCATTGCCGCAGCATGCGTAGTCGCCCTTCAGGTATGGAAGCGTGATTCGCTGATAAGCATCCTCACGGGAACGGTCATATACATGGTGCTTATCCAATTGATATTCTGATATAAAACAAGACTCGGGCCATATGGCCCGGGTCTTTTTGTGGAGCTCCCGGCCGGACTTGAACCGGCGACCTGCGCGTTACGAATGCGCTGCTCTACCGACTGAGCCACGGAAGCATCTCCTGCGGCGCTCTCAGAGCACCGCGGAATCTATTTTATCACATTGTACCTGCATCCGTCAAACCCTATATCAAATCTGCAGATGCCTTTATACTCACAGTATTTACAGGCGATGTTCTCTTTTTTCAGACGCATCGGAGAGATGTCCACTTTCCCCTCGCTTATGCCCTCTACGAGCTCGCCTATCTTCTCATCGACAGCGTCCTGCAGGTCGAGGAACTCGCCCTCCTCCAGCACCATGCTGCTGTCTGTCCCGTAGTAGCCCGACTTCTTCCTCTTTATGGACGCGATCCTTCCGGTCTCGTCGTCGCCCAGCACCTCTGAAATGGTCTCGGGCTCATCGATTATGATGCCTCTCATGCTCGGATCGCGGAGCGCGTCGATCTTTTCCTCGTCGGCTTTGCCGGCTATGTCTATGTCTTTATCTCCTGAGACGTCTATGCCTTTGGTACCGAGATAGAAATAGAACACCCCGGCAGGCTCCCTGACGCCCTCCTGCGCGGCTTTGAGATATGTCATGAGCTGCAGGCTGTAGCCCGCGCGGATAGTAGGCTCGCTGAACTTCTGGCGGCCGGATTTATAGTCTATTATCTTGACTCTTCCGTTCTCCAGGATATCCAGGCGGTCTATGATTCCCTCGATGTATATCTTCCTTCCGCCGGTTTCCGCGACTACCGGCTTTATCCTCGCGCCGCGGCCGAATCTTTCTTCATAGCTGCTGCTCTGTATCTTTCCTGCCCTCGCGTGCCTGATCAGAACGTTCACCGCTTCGAGAATAGTCTGCTCGGTGCGGCCTGCCCTGTAGCTGTCACTCCCGGTATACTCAAAGACTCCGTCCTGGAACTCTTTCTGTTTCTCCCTGACTGTGCTCCTCACCAGAGCCTCTGTCTCTTCAGGTGAAATGGTGTCCCAGAGCCCCTGCTCGGAGAATCTCCTGGTGATCTCCATGAGGGATTCGTGGTAGACATCGCCGATTTCCCGTGAACCCGCTTCAAATATCCGCTTTTCTTCAGGCTTCAGGCCGTAGTTAACGAAGTATGAGAAAGGACATCTGGCATAGTTCTCGAGCCTCGATACGCTGAGTCCGTCACGGTTCTTTCCGTTGAACATGATGTCAGAGAGTCCTTCGCCTATGCTTCCTGCTCTGTTCTCGAATCCGAGGCCGTCCATCACTCCCGACGCTGCCTCAGGGTCGTTCTCTTTGTACCAGCCGAGCACGCTGTCCCATACAGGGTCACGCTTCATGCCGTGCCTTTCCTTTACGAAAGCCTCTGTCATATGCCTGAGCGTGCTGGTCTTCCCCGCGATCAGATCTTCCGGATCCCCGGTGTTCAGGATGTCCCTTCCCACGGATTTGTCCGGGAATATCCTGAGTATGTCGTCCACAAGCTCTGATCTTCTGATCTTCTCGCCTTCAGAATCCGCGGCCGTGTAGCTTATCCACAGCTCGTTTTCGGGACGCGAGAAGTTTCTGTATATGGCAAGGCGCTCTTCCTGCCGCCTCACCTGGCTTGACTTGCACGTCTCAAAACCGGTCTCCGCAAGCTTTTCCTCTTCCTGCTCGGCGAACAGGCCCGCTGAAGATCCGCCCTGAGGGATGACCCCGTCATTCGCTCCCACTACGACGACCGCTTTCTTCCTGCCTGTCCTCGTTCTCTGCATCGTTCCGATCATGAGATCGTCCGGAGAAGTAGGCATCATCCCTATCTGCGCCTCTTTCAGGCCGACCGTGAATATCTGCAGGAATTCCTCAGGGTCGAACTCCTCGTCCCCGAGGATATTGTTTATCTGGTCGAGTATCCTTACTATCATCAGCCAGATCTGCCTCGTTTCTTCCGCAAGGTCCCTGAGCCCCGCATCCTCCTGCGCGTCCATGAGGCGGGCGAGCCTTGAAGCAAGCTGCGCGTCTTCGGTAAGGAACCTGTAAAAGCTTACCAGGAATTCCCCGTAAGTCCTGCTCTCTTTCAGTATCTTCTGGAGCTTTCCGAACAGACCTGATACCTTCTGCCTCGACTCTTCGAGCCCGGCAAGTCCCTCTTCGCCGTATTCAGACGCTCCGTAGGTGAATCTCCTTCCCCATCTGAATCTGTCTATCTTATATTCAGCCGCGTAGTTCTCCAGCTTCTCGGTCTCGTCCTGCGTGAGCACCGAAAGGCCTGTCTTGAGAGCCCGGAATATGTCCGCAGTCCTCATTCCTCTTGCGCAGGCAGTGATCATCGCGGTTATATACGCGGCTACTCCGGATCCCGATATGCTCCTCTTATTGTCTAGGAAGCACGGGATGCCGTATTCGTCAAACGCCCTGGAGAGCGCTGCTCCGAGATCCCCTTTATCGTTGCAGATAACAGAAATGTCTCTGTATCTGTACTTTTTATCTCTGATAAGGTGGAGTATATACGCCGCGGCGGACTCCGCCTCGTTATAGTAGTTGGCGGCTTCCGTGATCGTGACGCCCTCAGAATCCTTCACGAGCCCTCTCGTCTCCATCTTTTCCGGAGCCGGATCGAACAGCTCGTGCTCTATGTGCATTATCTCCGGATCCCTGCCCGTGATATCGTATCTTCTATCCGGAAACGCCTTAGAGACAGATACAGTCCTGCCAATATCTGCTCCGTTTTCTGCGGCGGCTTCCTTAAGGTTCTCCATCACCCTGCCGGTGAGCTCGAACAGATCCTCGTCCGACGAGTCTCTGTCGTACGTGAGCACGGCGTTCACCTCAGGGCAGACTTTCATGAGCCGTCCGAGCACCTTCAGCGACTTCGGGGCAAAGCTGTCGAAGCCGTATACCCAGACGGATGCCCTCGCGAGCATCTCAGACTTCTCAGCTTTGCTGATAAAGAGGTCAACATAATCTTCAGAGTCTGTATACTTGCCTCTGATCGCCTCGTCATACGCGGAATAGATCCTGCACATGTCGCTCATCTTCATTGAGAGAGCATCGCCCCCGCCAAGCGACTCTGCCATCTTCTCCAGATCTTCCGGCGTCACGTCGTACTGCTTCAGTCCTGAGATGTAATCGTTCACCATCTCTATGAACGAAGGCTTCCTTACATTCCCTCCGAACACCTTAAGGCTGTCCTTCAGCTCTGCAATTATCCTCGTGAGCAGCATCTGGCGTCCGTATTTATCTATGAACTGTATGTCTCCCTGCCCGAGCTTCGACAGAACGTTGTGTCCAAGGCGGGATATGCTGTATACGTCGAGCCCGATCAGGGCGTCTTTCCCCGTAGCGCTGAATGCCGCGCGCTCCGCCTCGAGCGTATACTGGTCCGGTACAAGCACAATAACAGGAGACGCCGCACTGAAGCCGCGCCTCGATATCTCTTCATATATGAATCTCTCTTTGTCGACGGATTCCCGTCCGTACCAGATATTCAGCATTTCCTACAGCTGTTTCAGCTCTTCGTTTATGAATATATCGATATCTCCATCCATGACCGCCTGCACGTTCCCCCCTTCCGTGCCTGTCCTGTGGTCCTTTACCATGGTATACGGCTGGAACACATAAGAGCGGATCTGGGAGCCCCAGGTGATCTGTGAGAAATCGCCCTTTATCTCCTTCAGCGTCTCCTTATGCTGCTGTTCCTTAAGGTCGGCCAGCCTTGAAATGAGGATCTTCATCGCCATCTCCTTATTCTGGTGCTGGCTCCTCTCGTTCTGGCATGTCACGACGATGTTGGTCGGCAGGTGCGTTATCCTGATCGCCGAGTCCGTCTTGTTTACGTGCTGGCCTCCCGCGCCGCTCGATCTGTATGTGTCGATGCGGAGATCTTCCGGCTTTATCTCGACGTCGCTCACGTCGTCCATCTCAGGCATCACCTCGAGCGCGGCAAAAGACGTCTGACGCTTTCCGGCCGCGTTGAACGGCGAAATGCGGACAAGACGGTGCACTCCTTTCTCATGCTTGAGATATCCGTACGCGTTAGTCCCTTCTATAAAGAATGTGGCGCTCTTGATGCCGGCTTCGGTATCGTCCTGAAGATCAACCACCTCCACTTTGTACCCGTGGTTCTCAGCCCATCTCGTGTACATGCGGAGAAGCATCTCTGTCCAGTCCATAGCGTCTACGCCGCCCGCGCCTGCATGGACTGACAGAAGCGCATTCTTGCTGTCGTATTTTCCGTTAAGAAGAGTGGAGATCCTGTAAGTATCGAGATCTTTCTGAAGCTTCGCGTATGAAGATAATATCTCGTCCGCTTCCGCCTCAGCCTCTTCAGTCTCGCCTTCCTCTTCCATCTCCTCGCAGAGCTCGATAAGCTCCTCTATATCGCCGAATTCAGAGGAGAGCTCCTCGTAGGCTTTGATCTTATCGTCGATCTGCTTCTTCTCCTGAAGCACTTTCTGGGCGGCCTCTGTGTCATTCCAGAACCCGTCGTCAAGTGTCTTGCTGTTCAGCTCGCCGGATCTCTCCCTGAGCGCCGGCAGATCCTGCGACTCCCCTATCTCTTCCAGCGTTTTCTTCTTTAAAGGAAGCTCCTGTTTTACCGGATCGAGTTTAAGCATGTCCCTTCTTCCTTGCCTCCTCCTGATCCTGCTTCATGTGACAGTTTTTGTATTTCTTTCCGCTTCCGCACCAGCACGGATCGTTCCTTCCGATCTTCGGGTGGTCGCGGCGCACCGTTTCCGGCTTGTCGTCCCTGTCAGGAACGTTCATGTTCTTGCCAGGGCCGTTCTGGGCTTCCATCTCCTGGATGCCCTCGTCCACGAACTCAGACTTCTTCTCGTCCGTTATCCTCGCCGCCTGATGCCTCTGCGACCTCGTCTCTACAGAAACGTTGTAGCAGTACATCACGGTCTCTTCCGCGATCTCGCTGTTCATGGCATCGAACATCTCGAACCCTTCTTTAGCGTACGCCGCAACAGGATCCTGCTGCCCTATGGCACGGAGCCCGATACCTTCCTTCAGCTGGTCCATAGCGTCGATCTGGTCCATCCAGAGGTTATCCACTACGCGGAGGAGGATCGTTCTCTCGATCTCACGCATCGGCTCTCCGATCTCTTTCTCCTTCTCCTCGTAGATCTTCTCAAATTCGTCCTGGATGTCCGCGATGAGCTTCTCAGCCGTAAGGCCCGCCAGGTATTCAGTGTCCGGATCGTCGTTTCCTTTAAATTTCGGGGTGATCCTCCTGAGCTTCTTGTTCATTCCCTCGAAGTCCCACTCCTCAGGGTACTTGGAGTCGAGCGTGTACGGTTCAACTATACTCTGTACTATGCTCCTCATCATGCCCATGATGTATTCTCTAAGGTCTTCGCCGAGCAGCACTTTCTTTCTGTCGCCGTAGATCTGCTCACGCTGCTTGTTCATGACGTTGTCATACTGCAGGACGTACTTTCTGATGCCGAAGTTCCTGCCCTCGACTTTCTTCTGGGCGCTCTCGATCGACTTCGTGAGCATGCCTGCCTGTATCGCCTCGTCCTCTTCAAGCCCCATCTTGGCAACGACGTTCTTCATCCTGTCTCCGCCGAAGAGCCTCATGAGCTCGTCGTCCAGAGAAATGAAGAACTGTGTCGATCCCGGGTCTCCCTGACGTCCGGAACGTCCGCGGAGCTGGTTGTCGATACGCCTCGACTCGTGCCTTTCAGTACCGAGGATCGCAAGCCCCCCGAGCTCTACCACTTTCTCGTGCTCGGCGTCCGTTCCTTCCTTGAACTTCTCATAATACTTCCTGTAGACTGCTCTGGCCTTGTTCATTTCCTCGTCGTCCGACTTGGCAAAGCCTGTGGCGAAGCTTATCTGTTCTTCGCTGTAGCCGTCTTTTCTCATCTGGCGCCTCGCCTCGAACTCAGGGTTGCCGCCGAGCAGGATATCCGTTCCACGTCCTGCCATGTTGGTCGCGATCGTCACCTGGTCAAGACGTCCTGCCTGCGCTACGATCTCGGCTTCCTTCTCATGCTGCTTCGCGTTCAGGACGTTATGCCTGATCCCGCGCTTCTTCAGCATGTCGCTTATGAGCTCTGACTTCTCGATCGATATCGTGCCGACCAGTACAGGCCTTCCTGTCTTGTGCAGCTCGGCGACTCTGTCCGCGATGGCGTGGAATTTGCCGCTCTCATGCTGGTAGACCTGATCCTCAAGGTCCTCTCTTATCACAGGCCTGTTCGTAGGTATGACCACAACGTCCATGTTGTATATATCTCTGAACTCGTCTTCCTCTGTCTTTGCGGTACCTGTCATACCGGCAAGCTTTTTGTACATGCGGAAGTAGTTCTGGATGGTTATGGTCGCAAGGGTCTTGGACTCTGAACGCACGAGCACGTGCTCCTTCGCCTCGATCGCCTGGTGCAGGCCGTTGCTGTAGCGTCTTCCGAACATCAGGCGCCCTGTGAACTCGTCGACTATCACGATCTCGCCTTCTTTTACGATATAGTCGATATCTCGCTTCATGAGAGAGTTCGCCTTCAGGGCCTGCTGAACGTGGTGCGAGATCTCCATGTTGTCAGGATCTCCGTAGTTCTCAACGTGGAAGAAAGCCTCTGCCTTCTGTATGCCGGCGTCAGTAAGCGATACCTCCTGATCCTTCTCCTCGACCGTATAGTCGGCGTCTTTGGTAAGCGTCAGGACGAACTGGTTCGCCTTCTTGTACATATCCGTCGATTCCGTGCCCTGCCCTGAAATGATGAGAGGCGTCCTCGCCTCATCGATGAGGATCGAGTCGACCTCGTCGACGATGGCGTAGTTCAGCTCTCTCTGGACGAGCTCTTCCTCGTACGTCACCATATTGTCTCTCAGGTAGTCGAAGCCGAATTCATTATTCGTTCCGTATGTGATGTCGCATCTGTAAGCGGCGTATCTCTCTTCATCAGTTATCCCGTGGATGACGCAGCCGACCGTAAGGCCGAGGAACGTGTAGACCTTTCCCATCCATTCAGAGTCACGCTTTGCCAGATAGTCGTTCACCGTCACGACGTGTACGCCTTTACCGCTCAGCGCGTTCAGGTATACAGGAAGCGTAGCTACGAGCGTCTTTCCTTCACCTGTCTTCATCTCCGCGATACGTCCCTGGTGCAGGACGATGCCTCCGATGACCTGTACGCGGAACGGCTTCATGCCGACGCTTCTTACAGCGGCCTCGCGGCATACCGCGAAAGCTTCAGGAAGAAGATCGTCCAGCGTCTCTCCCTTATCCAGGCGCTCTCTGAATTCTGCCGTCTTCCCGCGGAGCTCCTCGTCCGAGAAAGCCGCCGCCCAGTCTTCCAGAGCGTCGACCTTATCTGCTATCTTCTCTACTTTCTTTACTTCTTTCTTATTCAGATCTCCAAAGATCATTTCCATCAGGCTCATATTGAATCTTGTCCCCTTTCTGTCTCCTCCTCAGGTATGTCGCTCACCGTAAGGTTTATCTCGAGCGCCTTCCGGTCGTCCGCGCTCGTCACGCGGCCTTCATATATCTTCTTCTGCGAGCGATAGCTGAATCTGTCCCCGATCTCGGGGAGCTTGTCGATGAGGCGCACTACCCAGCCGTTGACCGTCGTGGCCTCGCTCTCCTCGTCCTCGTCGTCAAAATAGTCGAACATCTTCTCGACGTTCGCAGACGCGAGCACGCGGTAGCTGCCGTTCCTGAGCTTCGTTATCTCCTGTGACTCGACCTCCTCATGCTCGTCGTATATCTCTCCCACGAGCTCCTCCAGGATGTCCTCCATCGCGACGAGTCCCGTGGTCCCGCCGTATTCGTCGACCACTATCGCTATCTGGCATTTCTCCTTCTGCATGCGCTTCAGGAGGACCGCCGCGTTCATCGATTCTGCGACAAAGATAACGGGCTTTATGAAATCGGACACTGTCTTGCCCTTATGATACACATAGTTATGGAAGTCCTTCTGGTTCAGGACCCCGAGCACGGTGTCTATATCTCCCTCATACACCGGGAGCCTTGAGAACCCGGTATTGAGGAATGTGTCCGCTATCTCGTCCTCGGTCATCTCTATGTCGATCGCGACGATCTCAGGCCTCGGCGTGAGTACGTCCACAGCCTCCAGCGCGTCGAACTCTATCGCGTTCTGGATGAGCTCGCTCTGGTCTGATTCGAGGCTTCCTTCAGTCTCCGCCTCCTCCACCATGGTGAGGAGCTCGTCCTCGGTGATCCCTCTGTCGCCCTTCTTCTTGAATATCATGAACAGGAGCTTCTTCCATCCTGAGAATATCCAGTTCAGCGGGGCGAAGACCTTCATGAGCACAGAGAGGATCGGCGCCGAGAACATCGCGAAGCTTTCCGCGTTCTCCTTGGCGAGGTTCTTAGGAGATATCTCCCCGAATATCAGGACCGTCACCGTCATGACTACGGTCGCTACCGTAGGCCCGTACGACCCGTAAAGCGCGACGAAGAACACCGTTGCGACCGCGGTGTTCGCTATGTTCACAATGTTGTTTCCGATTAGGATCGTGGAGAGGACCTTGTCGAAATGCTCTACAAGCTCAAGCACGCGCCGTGCTTTCCTGTCGCCGTCCTCCGCCAGGTTCTTTATCTTTATTCTATTCAGCGAGGTGAACGCTGTCTCAGTCGCCGAGAAATACGCCGACATTATCATCAGCACCACCATCACTGCTATGTATACCGCTATGGTCTGCGGGGTCATATTCTATCCTTTCTACTTTATCAGGCTCTCCAGCGTCCTGAACAGGCTGTCAGGCTCTACCGGCTTGGACAGGTGAGCGTTCAGTCCGGCCTGCAGGCTCTTCTGCACGTCCTCGTCGAACGCATTCGCCGTAAGTGCTATGATAGGTATCGTCTTCGCGTCGCTCCTGTCGAGCGCTCTTATGGCTCTTGTCGCCTCCAGTCCGTCCATCTCCGGCATCCTCATGTCCATGAGGATCGCGTCGTAGTAGCCTTCAGGCTCTTCCTGGAACATATCAACGCAGATCCTTCCGTTCTCCGCATGGTCTGTTTCCATGCCCCGCATCTTAAGGAGCTCCTTCATGATCTCGGCGTTCACCATCATATCTTCCGCGAGGAGGATCTTCCTTCCATTGAGCTCCTTCCTCTGCTTCCGCTTCTTTTCCGCCTGATTCTTCTTTCTCAGAACAGACTTGAACTCCTCAAGCACGCTCGACGCGAAGAGCGGCTTGGCAAGGAAGCTGTCGACTCCTGCTGTTTTCGCGTCATCAAATACGTCGTCCCAGTTGTACGCCGTGAGTATGATTATCACGGAGTCGTTGCCGGTTACTTCCCTGATCTTCTTGGTAGTCTCTATACCGTCCATCTCAGGCATCTTCCAGTCCACCAGGATCATATTGTAAGGCTCCTGCCTTGCCTCGCGGACTCTTACCATCTCGACCGCCTCTTCACCCGAATGCGCCTCTTCTGACTTTATGCCGATGCTGTCCATAACGAGCTTCGCGTGCTCGCTCGCGACGTCATCGTCGTCTATTATGAGCACTGTCAGATCCTGCGGCCTCAGTTCGCCTTCCTGTTCGCTTTCGATCTTCCTGTCTGAATTCATAAGAGTGACCGTGACAGTGAACGTAGTACCCTTGCCCTTCTCACTGTCCACTTTGATCTCGCCGTTCATCATCTCGACGATACTCTTCGTTATTGCCATGCCGAGGCCTGTGCTGCCGTATCTGTTGACAGACGTGGTATCCTCCTGGCTGAACGCCGAGAACAGCTCAGGGATAAACTTTTTATCCATGCCTATCCCGTTATCCTTCATCTCAAATCTGAGAGTCGTCTTGTTATCGAACTTCGCGACCTTCTCGACCGAGAACGTGACGCATCCTCCCTCCGGCGTGAACTTGACAGCGTTTCCGAGGATGTTGATCAGGATCTGCTTAAGCTTCATATCATCGCCGATATAGTAATCGTCGACTTTGTTCATGATATGGCAGTCGTATGACAGGCCCTTGTCCCTGCACTGGCCGCTTATCATCGTATTGACCTGCTCGATGAGCTGCGAGAACGAAAATTCCTCGTTCTTAATGACCATCCTTCCGGCTTCGATCCTGGATACGTCCAGGATATCGTTTATGAGCTTCAGCAGATGATGCGCCGAGCCGTCTATCTTCTCCAGATATTCCCTTGTCTTGTCAGGAAGCTCTGGATCGTTCAGCGCTATGTTATCCAGTCCGATTATCGCGTTCATAGGGGTCCTGATCTCATGGCTCATATTGGACAGGAACACCGTCTTGGCTTTGTTCGCGTCTTCAGCTGCGGCAAGCGCGTCAGAAAGCGCCTGGCTCTGCGCCATGTCTTTCCTCATCTCTTCGTCGACGTCAGTGAAGCCGACACCGACCGCATGCACGATATGATCGTCCCTGTCATCCGGATGACGGACTCCCGCCATACGGAGCATCTCGAACGATTCCACGCCGTCACGCACGGTAAGATACCTGTGGGCGATGATCGATTCCGTGTTCAGCCCCTCCTTGATCCTGTCTATCCTGATGAAGTCCAGGAAGCCTTCTCTGTACTTCTCGTCGACGTATTTCTCCGCGTAATCCACGAACGCTTCCTCAAAGCTGAAGCGCGTACCGTCAGGGTTGATATCGCATTCCGGCTTTATGGATCTGTAGCAGATACCTTCGTTTATATCCAGATCGACATAGTATACGCTTCTGTAATCGGAAGCCATGGCGGTTATCATCCTGTCCTGCTGCACCTGCTTCTTTTCCTGCGCGAGGAGCTCCTCCTGAAGCTCGATCCTCTGCTGCATCTCCTCCTGCTTGACGCGGCTCTCCGCCTCGTACTTTTCTTTCTCCAGTATTATGTCCGCGCTCTTCCTTGTCTGTATTATCATGAGAATGAACAGGCCGAGCATCACAAGTGCTGTAAGCGTTGTCTGGGCGAGGCTCTTCTGAGCGAGGCTGTTCGAAATGTCGCTTACCTGTTCCGCTATGACGCTTTCCCTGATGAGGTACGTCAGCATCCAGTCTGTTCCGTCTATAGGAACATAGTCGAGGGTCTCATATATTCCGTCATATGTGAATGTCGCTATGCCGGCTTTCCCGTTGTTGAACTCTTTAAGCGTATTTTCATATGATTCGCCGTTCTTGAATTCTGCTTTCCTCAAAGCCTCCAGCAGGTTGTCTTCCTTTGCGAGCCCGCCGAGTACCATGTTTGTGAGAGGCTCTCCGCTTCTCGTATATATATTGCAGAATGTCGTCTCATTCGTGTCTGACTGCAGCGAGAACCCGCTAAGCAGCTCGTCCATGTCTATTTCCATGAAGCATACTTTGAAAATTCCGTCCAGGAACTTCACTTTTTTCAAAGGGACCGCGATTATGACTTTCTTGACGCTCCCCAGCCTCCTTTCCGAGATCTCCGGCGCCGAGATCGTTTTATAATCAAATGTGTAATCGGCTATGTTCTTCCTGGTGCCGTACGACGTATAGATGAGGCCGTCGTCGTCGACAAAGGCGAACTTGTCAAGGTCATAAAGCTTTCTCATCCTGCTCTGGTAAGCCCTGAGGTGCTTCTCGTCCCTGAGGTCGTTCTCGGTCATGAGAGACACCGCCATATTCAGGTCGCGGATCCTGCTGTCAAGGTTGGACGCTATCACCTGTTCCCTTCTTCCGGCAAGCTCATCCATGTAGAACATACTGACCCTGTTTACGGATTTGCTCATGGCGTCACTCGCGCTTCTGCCCATCCACAGGGCTCCGCCTACCACAAGCACGACGACGATCAGCGCCGCGGTTATCATCATTCCGACCGTTTTCCTGTCTTGCTGCTCTTTCATTCCTCACAGCCTCCTAAACGCAGAGTCCGAAGACATATCAAAGAAGCATGTGCATACTTCTCCAATTTACATTTATTCTGTTATATTGTAGCAAATAAGCCCCCGGATATCAAGGAGACGAGGCGCTTTACCATTTACAGGATGACCGGGTTCGTATAGAATGATATCAGATAAGATCACTACAGAATCAGCGAACAGGAGATACGATGTCTACTAAAGCTTCTTTATTAAAACTGTTATCTGAAAACGCCGGCAGCTTCGTTTCAGGCGAGGCGGTCGGCAAAGCCCTCGGCGTATCCAGGACCGCGGTAAGCAAAGCCTGCGCCGCCCTGAGAAGCGAGGGATATGACATAACGAGCAGGACAAACAAGGGATATATGCTTTCCGGACACGGCAACGTGCTCACCGAAGACGGGATCATGTCCTTCGTTAACGTGCCGTGCTCCGTAAAGGTCTATGATGTCGTTGATTCGACCAACGAAGTCGCGAAGACCGCGGAATGCGGCGGCGTTCCCGCCGTTATCCTGGCCGACAGGCAGACCGCAGGCAAGGGACGCCTTGGAAGAAGGTTCGAGTCCCCCGCGGGATCAGGGCTGTACATGTCTTTCGTTTTCAGGCCCGGATTCGACATATCAAGATCGCTGTACGTTACTATGGCTGCGGCTGTCGGCACATGCCGCGCGATAGAGAAGGCCGCGGGAAAACACGCGGAGATCAAATGGGTAAACGACCTGTTTTACAGAGGCAGGAAGGTCTGCGGCATCCTGACTGAAGCGCAGTCCGACTTTGAGATAGGAACGATAGACAGGCTTATAACGGGAGTCGGGGTGAACTGTTTCCCGGGGAGCTTTCCTCCCGAAGTCGCTCACATAGCGGGATCCCTGTCGGAAGACGCCGGAGCCTTTTCCCGCGAAAAGCTCGCGGCCGAGATGATAAACGAGATCCTCCCCCTGATCACAGAGCCTGACATAAGCTCGTTCCTGGACGAATATAAAGAGCGCTGCTTTATCCTCGGAAGGGAGATAAAGATACACCCGAGCTACAACGACACCGGGACAAGGGCAGAAGCGCTCGACATCGCTGAAGACGGCGGCCTCACGGTAAGATATCTTGAAGGCGAAAAAGCCGGCATGGAAGAGGTCCTCCACACCGGCGAGATATCCGTGTCACTGTAGCGTTTTCTGTTATTTTACTTTCACCGTGACGATGGCTTTCTTTGTTTTCGGATAATACAGCGCGCTTCCCGGATCCGATACCTTCACGCTGAGCTTATACGAACCCTTCCTCAGGCCCTTCTTTACCGTGATCGTTCCGGTTTTCGAATTGATCTTGAAGTACTTTTTGAACTTCGGCTTCTTCACCGACAGGAGCTTATATGACGCCTTGCCGGCGGCTTTCGTCACCGTTATGGCCTTGCTCCTCTTTATACTGACCGCCTTCTTCTTCAGGGCAGAATATTTCACTTTCACGGTCTTCCCCTTGGCTGTCATCGTATTTGCCGGTCTTTCTACGAACGAGGCATAGATACTGACGCCGCCTTCCGGCATTACGAACCTGACCTTTACGTTCGTGCGGTCCAGGATCTCATAATACTGTTCGTCTTCTGTAAGCGAGTATGACACTTTGAACGGGATGAATTCACCGGTTGTGTCGTTACATACATGTATACTGTTCACGTCCGGCCAGTATCCTGTCTCGCCTGCCATATTGACTGTGACGAGCTCGCTCGGTACCGCTCCTCCCGCAGGCGCGGCGACCGTACCGTATCCTGTAAAGACCGGATCGATGCTGTACAGCTTGGCCCACTGGGCGTTAACGGTCATGTTCCCGGTCACAGAACTGATATCCTTATCCCAGCCTGTGAACCTGTATCCTTCTCTGTACGGCGTATATGCGCCCTCTGCGGCCCTGAGCTCCTTGACTCTTTCTGTTCCGAGCGTATTTCCCATTCCATCAGTGAAAGTGACGTTATATACTTCAGGATCGTCGGCGAAGCCTTTGATGCGGAAGCAGGCGCCGTACGCTGTGCTCATATCGACCCACTTGCTGCTTTCTTTCGCTCTGTAGAAGCTCTGGCCGGGCTCTGTGTCCACGTAAATCTTCAGCCAGCTCCTATTCAAATCGTCGTCCTTTTCTAGCTTTTCTGCCCCGAACGCGGTGCCCGCCGTATTGAACATTATGACGATAGAATACTTCTCGCCCTCGTCTATCGCGACAGGATCTGTGAGCGGTATCGTCTTGCACCCCGGAGTGTCTGTAGAGTATGTCGTCATGGAGACACACTTCCCGCTCATAGGATCACCTGCATTGGTAAGGCCTGTATAAATACTGACAGTATAATCAGTGGTTCCCTCGTCATATTCCGTGATGCCGACCGCTCTCAGCACGATGTCGTCCTGCGCGGTAAAGACATTCGCCGCCCGGCTCTTGCTGTAGATTACAGGAAGTCCGGATTCAGTCGTGTCGGCAGTATTGACGCTCCCGTCGTATTGGTAGTTATAGTCATATGTATCTGCCGGCTGCATGTCGTATGCGACGACCGGTGAATCCGTGAGGCCACAGCTCTCATATGATACATAAAAATACCCGCCGTCATGAAAATCTGTACCGTAGCTATTCTGCACTATCCACGCGCCGTTCATTTTCGGCTGCCTGTACCCTCCGTAGTAGTAGCTGTACGATCTGAAATTATCTTTACTGTAGCTGTCGTCCCAGCCTACCACCGTTACCGCGTGGTTGGTGCCGTATTCCGCGATAGCGTCCGGGTTGTAGTACGCTTCTTCCTCGATAGCGTCGCCGCCAGGGAAATAGTTCTCATCCATATACAGCGCGGCGTCTACCGCCCCGTATTTATATATGAGGGACTTCATCGTATTCTTATTCAGCTCAGGATAATAGATGCTGTTCTCCAGAGTGAGATAGTCGTTATACGCAAGGCTGTCGGCGAGCGAGAAGCTCTTGGCCATATAGTAAACAGTATTGCCATACGCATCATAGCGAGTCTTAATACTGTTTACGACCGACGAGAACGGCGTGCTGCTCTCCAGCCCCGGGCCCGACCATGTCGACATATGCAGCATCGCGAGGAGCGCCTGGCCGCCTATCATAGCCCAGTCTGATCCTACAGGCTCGTTGCTGTCGTACTGCGTGTTTCCCAGAGGATCGTTCACCCTGTTGTACAGGAAGTATCCCATGTGGGCAGGCGAAAGCAGCGAATTGAATTTATTGTTCGTTGTTTCGTAATATTCCTTGGCGTAGGATATCTCCGCCGCGGAGGTCGAGGCGAACGCCCAGCAGAGGCCTGTATTATCCTGGTCTTTTATCCTGCTGACGCCCCAGTACCAGCTCTGTGACGCGGAGTTATAATACGACTCAGTCGGAACAGGAAGGTCCTGCGCCCTGAGCTTCGGCCCGCTCGAGACCTTATGCACTTTCTTTTCTATCTGCCGGTAGCCGGAATAGAAATCTTTATCCTTCTTCTCATCAGCAAAGGAAACGGCCGGCAACGCCGCCGTGATCATGACTGTCATCGCGAGACATATCAGGGCTGCTGCTGTTCTTCTACTCATCTCTTTCACCTTTACAGGCCTTTACGAGCCTGTCTCTGTCATCTTCTGCAAGAGGCCTGAACCTCTCCGAAGCCTCTGTGTTCTCTATGGCGTGCTCCGGGTCCCCCGTGGACGCGATACATATCACTACGAACGGATATGAGAGCACATATCTCAATGCCCAGTCGCACGCGGTCCTCGGCACGCCTTCCTTCTTCAGCATAGCGTATCCCGCCATAGTGTTTCTGAGCTGCTTATCATCTTCGTTTTCTTCAGGTCCTTCGCCGATCCCGAGGATCTTTTCAGTTTCTTTGCCAAGGCTGAGAAGGCTCCCTCCGTCGAACGGGCTCCTGACCAGGATCTCCTTGTATCTTCTCCTCGCGATAGTATAGTATTTCTGCGCGAGGTCTCCTCCGGAAAGCCCCAGCCTGTAGTTCACCGGGAGCTCCACATAGTCTATCTCCTGACGCGCTTTGAGTATGTCGTCAAAGAGAGACGGCGAACCGCTGAACGCAAGCCCTGCCTTCCTGACAGCTCCGGACTCCTTCAGCCGGCGTAACTTTTCCCATACAGCTTCGGCTTCTTTGCTCGAAGACTTTGCCGGCTCGTCCTCCGGACCGTCGATACGCTTGTCCGCCAGAACTTCCGGCGTGAGCTCAGCCCTCTCGGGATAATCACCGTACAGGCTCTCTGTCCCGGCTACTGAGACCCGGTCAAAGTAACCTGCGCCGGACATCCTCAGCATTTCCCTGAATTCATCCAGCCTTGACCATTCCACGATCGCGGTCAGGTAATACCGGTTTCTGTCATATCTCTTCACAAGCGCTTCGCGTATTACGCTCATGAGGCGGCGGAGCGGGATATGCCTGTTTTCCCCGAATCCTCCGCGCCATCCCAGGAACTCGAGCTCGAAGTAGCCGCATCCTTTCGTCATCTGGCTGTCGATGAGCGCCTTCGTCTTTTTATGATCCAGCCTGCCCGGAGTCTTTTCCGGGAGCCTGTAGATGCCGAGTCCCAGCCTTCCTGTGTCGTTTATCCTGGTATACATGTACGGATCGCTGTCTTTGAAGTCGACCGCGTACCCGAACCCCGGCTCAGGCAGCCAGTCCCACATCGATCCGCAGACCGCGGGAAAAAGCGTCTCCATGATGCACGCGATCACGCCGCCGTGGCACACGACCACGGATACCGCATCCTTCCCGCTGTGGCGGTGCGACCATTCCTTCAGCCGGTGCTTCGCTATGAGCTCCTTCAGACCCTCATGGATCCTCTCGTGGAACTCGTTTCCCGTCTCGGCGTCGTCCACTATCCTGGCGTTTCCCGTGGTGTCCCACGCCCATTCATCAAATGAGCCGAACTGCTTCAGCTCATCATATGTCATGCACTCCGCCTTGCCGAAGTTTATCTCCTGGAGCTTAGGCAGCGCCTCGTGGCTCAGATCTCCGTAAATAGCCTTGAGCGTCTGGTCAGTCCTGACGAGGCCGGTCGTGTATATGTCGGCGTCCTCCGGGATCTCCGGATATATGCCCTGCTCAGCGTATGCCTTTATCTCGGCTTCGCCTTCTTCTGTCAGCGGAAGATCTGTGGAGCCGTAATACCAGTGATTGCGGTTGCCGTCAGTCCTCCCGTGCCTTATGAGATATATACGTGACAACATGCTACTTATCCTTCTTGGCTGCTTCTCTTTCGGCTTTTTCCTTTGCCTCCCGGCGCTCTTTCTTCATCTTCTCAAAGTTAAGACGGAACTGTTCTTCCGGCGTCAGCCCGCCTTCTTCAGCGTTTCCGAAATCAAAGTGCTCGAACGGATTCGCCCCGGGCATCCCGAACGGGGTCCTCGGCTGATGTCCCTGCCCGCGCCCGCCTGCGCCGTGCGGCTTGTCCGCAGCTTTCACTGCTTTATCCTCTTCACTGGCTTTCACAGCTCCGTTTTTCTCAGAGGCGAATACCGCGCCCAGCCCATCCGCCTTTGGCGCTTCAGGAGATTCATCTTTTACTACTTCAGGTATTCCGCAGAACACCCTGACGACCCTGTCCGCCTGCTCCGCGATCTTCACCATCGTGCGGCCTACGCCCTCGCGCCATGCTCTCTCGGTCGCGTCCATTGGGACAAGCCCCTGCGAGATGTCGTCGCAGATGATGATCCTTCCTTTATATCTGTTCGCGCGAAGCTGCATGCCGACTGCCTTCTCAGGCACCTGGCCCGCTTTTATCAGCGCGAGCACGTATCTCTCGAAATGGTTTACGATCTTCTCGTCAAATCCTACCGCCGTGCTCGCCTCTTCACAGGTGAACACATCGTCATCGGTAAGACCGTACTCTTCTTTCGCGTAATCAAGCTTCCCCTGATACGCCCCTCCGGTTATCAGAATCATCTTATGCTCCTTTTAATATGCCGTTGAGACAGCCGCGGCCACTATGCCCGCAAGCTCTCCCCATATTATCGAATATCCCGCGATATCTCCGCTCATTCCTCCGAGCTGCTTCCTTGCGTGCGCTCCCGCAAAAGCCGCCGCTGCAGCCGCGGCGAGATGGACGCACCCCATCCTGATCATGAAATCTACCGGGAACGCAAGGACATAACGTATGACAAAGTAATATATCAGCATGTATACCGCCAGCTGTATGATTGTAACTGCTCTGCACTTTCCGCGGTTCTTTTCCTCATAGTCTTCCACATACTGGCTGTGGCCGATAGGCTTGTACTTCAGCACCTGATATCCGCCGGACGCTCTGCTTATTACCGGTATGAACGCTACCGCGTACATCAGCGTCCAGTACTTTGACGCTACCGTATAGAAGCACGCGAACCACGTGATCAGGAGGAAGCATACCATGACTACAGCGAACGAGCCGACAGTCGGATCCTTCATTATCCGCTGTCTTTCCTCGATGTCTCTTCTCGACATTATCGCGTCCGTGCAGTCCATGAATCCGTCCAGGTGCATGAACCCGTGGATATAGAACATGTAGAATTCCGCGGCAACAGTCGTTACCATGTCAGGAAGCCTCAGCTTCTCGGCGCCGGCCATAAGCGCGAAGAAGATGGCTCCGACCACGATCCCGACCGACGGGAGCATGGCGAGCATCAGATTCTTCAGCTTTCCGTCCCATTTGCGCGACGGGCATGGCAGCGTTATGAAATTGCCCCAGGCCATAAAGAATGCAGTAATGAATTTCATGCTTTTACCTATTTCAACCTCTTGAATGTTCCGAATGACGTCTCTATCACCTGTTCACATATCTTCGCGAGCGCTCTGTCGCACATCGCGAGAGATTTTCTGTAATTCTCTGTCCAGTCGTCGAACTTCCTCGCGTCTGAATAGATATAGTCGGACACGAAGACTGTGTTCCCGGTTGCTTCAGCGAAGGCCGTTACGTCATCCCTGACTTTGTTCCCCGCGTCCTCGTCGTACTCGCCGTCCGGACCGAACATCACGTTGGAAAGAAGAGCCGTTACGCTGTCCAGGAGGAACGCTCCCTCCGGGTCCACGGGATCTCCGTTCTCATCCCTGAAATCAGGGTCGAACATCCCCATGAGATGTACCGGCTTCTCCACCGTTATGAATCCCCAGCCGTCGCGGACCTCGACGTGCTTTTTTATACGCGCCCTGTCCTCGTCGTCTTTAGGTATCATCGTCGCTATGTAATACAGCGGCACATGCTTCGCGTCCGCCATCTCCTTCGCGAGCTCCTGCGCGTGGAGTGACTTCCCGTTCTTGCATCCGCCGCTAATGAATATATTCATGTTTTCCCTTTCGAAATCAGTCGAGATAGTGGCCGCGCTTGATCTCTTCCAGATACTCAGCGTCTATCGCTCCCTCCGCGAGAGTCTTCATAAGGCTCATCGACGCTTCAGCAGCCTCTATTATCTTGAATGCCACAGGGCATCCGCTTCCTTCACCGAGCCTCATGCCGAGGTCAAACATCGGCTCAAGTCCGAGCCTCTCGATCGCTGCTATGTAGCCGATCTCCTTTGATTTATGTGAAGCGAACATGTAGTCCGTAACGGCAGGATTGAACTCCCTGGCCATGCAGGCCGCAGCTATCGAGATGAATCCGTCGATGACCGCAGGGATATGGTTCCTGGCCGCGCCGAGGAAGCATCCGACCATAGCGCAGATGTCAAATCCTCCGACTTCCGCTAGCTTGTCTATAGGGTCGAGATCCTTTACCGCGGATCCTCTCTCACCGACTATCCTTACCTTCTCGGCAAGGCCTTCGTTGTTCAGCCCGCCGCCTCTTCCGACAAGGTCTTCTGCAGGAAGCCCTGTAAGAGCTTCAAGAAGGCATGAGCTCGTCGTGGTATTGCCGATGCCCATTTCTCCTATCCCGCAGAGAGTGACCCCGGCTTCTTTCATCGCGTCCGCGGCTTCAAATCCGGTCAGGATCGCTTTCATCGCCTGCTCTCTCGTCATGGCAGGTCCGGCCGAAAGGTCCTGAGTCCCTCTGCCGAGGCTTCTGTTTACTATCTGCACAGGGATCTTTCCGTCTTCAGTAAGCATGCTGTCCGTATACAGCGCCTCCGGGATCTCCCCCGCGACTCCCATATCGGTAACGAGGACGTCGATCCCGAAGTATCTCGCCTGCGAGCTCATTCCCGTGATCCTTCTTGTGAAGTTTATGGTCTGGGACTGAGTGACCGACTGCGGCGCCGAAGCGACCCCTGTCTTTACCACTCCGTTATCCGCGCTGAAGATGGCGATGCACTGCCTGGTAACGTCTATGTCTTTTACCTTACCGGTTATCCCGGCAAGCTTTACCGATATGTCCTCAAGCTTTCCGAGGCTTCCCGGCACTTTCGCCAGCGTCACCTGACGCGCTGCCGCCCCTTCCATAGCCTGCGTGTCGACAGGATCTATCGCGGCCGCGAGCTCCGCTATTCTTTCTTCCATTTCTGATAATGAAAGCTCACTCATTTCATTTCCCTCCATAGAATATATGTGTGCATTTCTTTTGTTTGGATGTACATAATACTTCAGTTTGATTCTACCACAAACCGCCTGTTAATTAAAGATTCTAAGGGCAGCGAAATACGGTGTGCCCCCGGCTGGGAAGCGCTGCTGGACCTTAATGCAGCATATTTCTTTTTTCGCCCGCTGATCGCTGTATATTTGCAGCAAAATTTTTGGTTTTTGATTTTTTTGCTGCAAACAGGCCTGTCGCACATGCAAATAACAGGTCGAAGCCCTTCAAAAGCAGCAGTTTTTTCTCTTTCTTCCGATATTGCTGCATATTTGCAGCAGATCCATTAGAAAAACAGAATTTTACTGCATTAAGGGTATCATGCCGAGCCCGGCTCAGGCTTAAGGATGATCCAGCCGGCAGATACGGCTGCGCCTGACTCACCTTAACGTTGCAAAAAATGAAATTCCCGTGGGATTTACAACATATATGTGGCAAAAAATCCTGAAAAGAAATTATTTGCCAAATCCGGCGTTCAACAGCCCTGTTTTCATGCCTTAGAGCCACTGTTTGTGGCACATTTCTGAAAAAAACAGATATCTGCAACATATATGATGCAATATCCGGAAAAACCGACGGTTTTGCAACATTAAGGGTGTCTCGCGAAAAGCCGGCAAAGGAGGGCGTACCGGAAAAACGGGCAAGCCGGCATCCCTGCCAAAGGACCGGCAGAAAGGGGCGCAGCGACAAAAAAAGAAGCCCTTCCGGGCTTCTTTGGTTTCTATTCTATGACCTCCAGCTTTCCCTCAGCTTCCGCCAGGTCCACGAGCTCCTGTACCCGCCGGTTGCACTCTCCCGTCTCAAAAGGAACGTACAGGACTTTGCTGCATTCCCGTATCAGCTGTGACGCCCGTTCAAGCGCCTCGTCGCTGATATCAGTAAACGGCTTCTGTGAGATCACCTCCTGCGCAAGCAGTCTTGCCAGCCTGAAGTCCATATCGTTCTCATACAGAATGCCGGCGGCAAACGTAAGATTGCTTCTCTGCAACTTCCTGTATACGGGGATGCCGCTGCCGCATGAAGAGATAACGAATGCGTACGGCGCGCCGGCCGGACGGCTGTGATCTTTCATATGCCTGTGCATTCCCGCGGCTGTCACCGCATCGATCTTTCCCTCAGGTAGAGTGTGCTCTTCATCCTCAGTAAGGTGACGCTTCCACCCCATGCCCGTCGGTGCCGGAAGCTCGATGCTTCCGTAGAGCGGATCAAAGAATCCGTTATCTATCTCGTACAGCTCCCGGATAAGATCCTCATCGAAGATGTCATCCGGCGCGCCGTATTTATATATACGGTCGCCTTTGACACAGATGACCTTATCCGCAAGCTTCATCGCGAGGTCTATCTCGTGGAGCGAAGTTATGACCGTGATGCCCTTGATCTTCGCCATGTTACGGAGGATCGAGAGCAGCTCAAGCTTGTATTTGATATCGAGGAACGAAGTAGGCTCGTCGAGAATGATGAGCTCAGGATCCTGGCATATAGCCCTCGCAAGGAGGATCCTCTGCCTCTGGCCGTCGGATATCGCGTTGAAATCACGCGGCCCGAGATCTGTGGCGTTCACCGCCGCTATCGCCTCATCTACCTTCTTCTCGTCTTCCGGCGTAAGGATGCCTAGCTTACCGGTGTACGGATATCTTCCGCTCGCCACTACGTCATAGCATGTGAGAAGATCCGTCTTGAGCCTCTCGGTAAGAACTACCGCCATTTTCTGTGAGAGCTCCCTGTTCGGGATCTTATGGATGTTCCTGCCTTCGAATCCGACAGAGCCCCTGATCACGGCAAGCTGCTTAGTTATCGTCTTCAGGATAGTGGATTTGCCGGCGCCGTTAGGCCCGATCAGGGTCACTATCTCGCCCTTTTTGATATCTATGCAGATATCGCGGATAATCGCTTTGCCGCCGTATCCTACCGACAGATCGTCCAGTTTTACATAAGGAGTATCAGTCATTTGCCAGCCTCCTTTTTGCGATCATCATATAGATAACGACAGGAGCTCCGAATATAGCTGTGACCGTGCTTATGTTCAGCTCTACCGGCGCGAACGCCAGCCTCGCGACAAGATCGCTGAACATGCAGAACACAGCTCCTCCCATCATGCATCCAGGGATGATGACAAGAGGCTTTGACGTTCCCATCGCTCCCTTGACCAGGAACGGAACCGCTATTCCTACGAATGAGATAGGTCCGGCGTATGCTGTCACGCACGCCGAGAACATACTTGAGAGCGATATCAGAAGCACCCTGAAGAACTTTATGTTCACTCCGATGCTCTGAGCGTATGACTCTCCAAGCTGGAACGCGCTTATCGGCTTGGATTCGATCATCGTTATTATCAGGCATACGCCCACGATCGCGATGCAGATCCAGACGTTGGTCCACGTCATGCCCGAGAAGCTTCCCTGCTGCCATCCGTGGAGATTCGCTATATCGGAATCTTCCGCGAAGGTGATGACAAACTCCGTCAGAGCGGAACAGATGTTGCCCACCATGATACCTGCTACGAGGAGCGACGCCATGTTGTGCACTCTTCTCGACACCGCCAGTATGAACAGTGTCGCTATCATGGATCCCGCGAACGCCGCCGCGACAAGCGTGAACGACGACACGTGCTTCATCGTCTGCATGAACAGGATGAGCACGATCGCCACGATCATCTTCGCGCCTGATGAAATACCGAGCACGAACGGCCCCGCGATCGGGTTCCTGAAGAACGTCTGAAGCAGGAATCCGGACAGCGCGAGCGCGCCTCCGAGCACTGCCGAGGTTATGATCCTCGGGAGCCTGATCGTCCAGATGATATCCATCGTCTTCTCAGTTCCCTGGTGCAGGAAGATCGCCCTGGCTATCTCGCCTACTCCGATATGCACGTTACCCGAATTGATGTTCACGATCGTTATGATGATGAACGCTGCCGCCATCATGATGAAGATCGTGATGCACCTTACTTTCCGCTTCAGATTGGCTTCATGATAGCCTGGCAGGAATTCCTCGACCGACTCATTGCCCAGCCTCTCTTCAGCGATGCTGTTTTTCTCTTCTGTCATATCCTACTCCAGTTTATCTATATATTTGAGCGAATCCAGATCCTCGCCCGCAAACAGCTTGTGGAAGTCGAGGATCATCTCGGCGACGAGGTCTGTGCGCTGGTACATCGCGCTCTTGGTCACCCAGCAGTTCTTGTTCTTAACAGCTGACATCTTCTTCATGACAGGATCCTTAGCGATCAGGTCGTCCAGCGTTTTGACCGAGCTGTCGATACTTCCGTTGTAAATGATGTAGTCAGCGTCGATAGCAGACGCGTAGAACTGTTCCATGGACATGTCCACCGCTGTACGGCCGCTCTCGTCGTCCAGATCCTTGAACACGTACCTCGCTCCGGCGATCTCTATCATCTTAGGGATGTAGTCGGTGCTTCTTCTCACTACTACCTTGCCGTCGGTGGAGATATAGAAGAACGCCACTGTCTTCTCGGTGTTCTTGAAGTCGTCCAGCTCTTTGATGGAATCCATCTGTTCCTCAAAGAACGCTGTAGCCTCTTTCTCGTGGTCTGTCAGCACGCCGTAAAGCTTGATCCATTCCGCGCGTCCCATAGGGTCGGACTCGTAGCTCGCGCGGTCTACCATTACAGGTATACCGAGATCTTCGATCATCTCCTGCACCTCAGGTGTATGGTCGATCATTGTCGACTCAAGCGCGAGGTCGCACTGCTCGTCAAGCATCGTCTCATAATCAGGTTCGCTGTATTTTCCGGCGTAGATTATGTCGCCCTTCTTCATGGCCTCTTTTGGCTCGTCGAACGTCCAGCCTTCCGGCTTCACCGACGACATCCTAATGTAGTCCAGCGCGTCCATGGAAACGAACATCGCCATAGCCGCCGTCGCCGCGAGGTAGATCCTGTTCACAGGCTTCTCGAGGACTATGATGTCATCGTCCAGCCCTTCAGGCGCTTTCCCGCCTTCAGGAACCAGGAGGAATCTCTGGTGGTCGTGGATGTCGATCAGATCATAACCGTCCTCGTAATGGTAAACGCTGAATTCGGTAGCCCTCTTGAGCTCAAGCTCGGACTCGAATTTAAGCCCGCCGATCTCAGGTGCTTCTCCTGTTTTCTTCTCTTTGGTTTTTCCGCCGCCTCCCGAGCAGCCCGTGAGCACCATCATCACTATGATGAGGACCGCGAGCAGGCCCGATAACAGCCTTCTGCTTTTTCTGTTCATTTCGTAACCTTACTGCTTCTTTTCTTTATTGTTTTTCGTATATTCTTTAAAGGCTTCCTCAGCCTCTTCACTTTTTCCGTAGACCGCGCCGTAGACTTTGATCCACTCTGCGCCGCCGTAGTTGGTTTCTTCCTGGTCCGACCTGTCGATGAGCATCGGTACCGACAGCGCCGAGAACCTCTTGCAGAGAACGCCGATCTTCTCGGTCTTCTCCTCGCTCTCAGCCTTTTCTTCTTCGGATGAATCCTTATCCGGCTTCTCAGGAAGCACTGCCGACGGGAACAGGGCGAGGTTCGCTTCCGCCTTGACCAGCGCCGCATAGTCCGGCTTCTCGGATGTTCCTGCGAGAACAGCCTTTCCATCCTCTATGTTCTTCAGGACCTTCTCGTCCTTTATCCAGCCTTCCTCGAAGCCAAGAACGCTCATGCTGTCCTGCAGCCCCAGAGACACCATCATGTCGAACACCTTCTCGGCTGACACAAAGCTCCTGTCCGCCGGCTGCTGTATTATGATGCATTCCTTGTCCAGGCCGGCAGGCACCTCTTCACCTTCCGGCACCACGAGATAGTTCACGACATTGTTCCCGTACAGGGCTTCTGTGATCTCGTTCTGGGACCTCGCGATGATGTTTCCTTCCTCATCGTACTCGACGACGCCTTCAGATTCGCCGGAAGCATTTTCGTCCTTGTCGTCCTTCTCCTCTTTCTTGTACAGCGCCGTATCTGACGCTCTGTCGATCTGGATCAGGATGAAGCCCTTGTCATACTTGTAGATCTTGAAGTACTTTGCGTACTCGACCTTGATCTCTTCTTTGAACTCCAGGCCGAGGAGCTCCGGCGCCTCAGATGAAAGCTTCTTCGTGTCCGCGCTCTTGCCGGCATCCTTCCCCGCGCCCTTCTTGTAGATGAATATCGTGTAGCGTACCCAGTGCGGCTGTGACATCGCGGTCGTTCTTCCGATGATCGTGTTGTTCGCGTTCAGCTTCACAGGAATGGTGAACTTCGAGTTCCCGCCGCCGCTCTTGTGGTATGTGCGGCCGCTTGCTTTCAGCATATCATATTTGCTGCTGGAGAACTCTATGGTCGCGTACGCTTTTCCGCCCTTGACTGTGATCTTGGTGCAGCGGATGTACGCCAGCCTTCCGGATCCTCCGGACCAGCTGAACCTGTCAGGCTTATATGTGCCGTCCTTAAGGCCCGTCGAATTGTTGACCGAGCTTGTCGTACTGCTGGCTGACGCGCTCGAATTCTTTCCGCCTTTGCCGCCCGGTTTGCTGTTAGGCTTGCCCTTGGTGTCGATCGTAGTCCCGTCCTTGACCTTCTTGGCGCCTTTGCTGTAGAATATGATCCACTTGTCCGGTCTCCACGGATCGGTCGAAGGATCGCCGTCGCTCTCATATTTCTTTGAATGAGGCGTGATCTTCAGCTTTTTGTCGAGCTTTGCCACAGGGATCTTGAAGGTATAGAACCCGTTCACCTTCTTGTATCTGATCCAGTTCTTCTTTCCGGCCTTCTTTGCCTGCGCAGGGGTACCCATGTATACGTAGTCATAGCCTGTACCGGTCAGTGTGATCGTCGCGGTCATCTTTCCGTTCTTCTTCACGAGGATGACCTTTGCCGGGTTCTTCTCTTTAGGATACAGGTAGAACATCTTGCGGTCTGTAGTCGCGTTCACCTTGTATGTGCCGTCCTTCAGCTTTGTCGTGTCTTCAGGCTCAGGCTCCGGCTCAGGTTCCGGCTCAGGCTCAGGATCGTCCCCGCCTTCATCTCCCGGTATCGTTGAATCATCGCTTATCTTGTTGGACGCATCCACATTCAGCGTATAAGCATATGAGATCCAGCGGCTTGCAGGGCTCATGGCGTCTGTGCGGCCGCAGAAATCAGTCTTCTCATTCAGCGTTACCGGGATCGTAACTTTCCTCGACTTTAAAGGATATACGTTCTCTCCGCACTCCCCGGTCTCCGGATCATACAGCGACGGGTCTTCTGCTCTTGAAGATACCGTGCCAAGATATAGATGGGTCACGTTGTCTGTGTCTACTGCAAAAACAGCATATGCTTTGCCGCTGTTGATGACGACCTTGCCGCATGAGAACGTCACTCTTCCGGAACCGCCCGTAAACGAGGCAGCGGGTTTATATGTCCCGTCTGAAAGCCCGGCGTCAAGCTTGAGCTTTCCGCCGTTCTTTTCTTTTCTGTCTTTCTCTTCCTCTGATCCTTCTTTTGCAGCCGGCGCTTCCGGCTCTGCCGCCGGCGCTTCTTCCTGCTGTGTCTGAGGCTCAGGCTCCGGCGCTTTCTCAGGCTCCGGCGCTTTCTCTTTTTCAGGCTCAGGCTCCTTCTTTTCTTCTTTTACCTCCTCAGCAGCTGGCTTGTCCTGCGGCTCTTCTTCAAGTTCGTCGGCAAAGCTTGCTGCTGTAGAGGAGAAGATCATGAGGATCATGAGTATGACAGATATGGATCTGCTCATTATTCTTTTCATGTCGTTTCCTTCCTGTCTGTTTTTATTTTACCTTAACTGTCTTTGATTTTACCCACGGGCCGGCGTATTTCGTTCCGGCGATCGTTTTGTATCCCCTGATCTGTGCTGATACTTTTTTGCCCTTCTTCAGCTTTTTCACGACCTTCTTCACGACCGAAGCTTTCGTTATCTTCAGGATCTTGCTCTTGCTTCCCACCTTGTATTTAAGCTCATATCCGGCGAACACAGAGTTCTTCTTCCAGGTGAAAGTGACTTTCTTCTTTCCGGCCGCGGCCTTGAATTTGGAGATCTTTGTTTTCTTAACTTTATCTATTTCGGCAGCTTCCTTCTCCCTGCGCTCGATCTCCGCTCTGGCGTCCTCAAGGACCTGTATATCTTCCGCAAAGGCTGCCTTCTCCTCTTCAGTCAGTTCGTTATATGCTGCCAGCGCACCTTCAACAAGCTCTTTATTGGTCAGATCCGCCTTAGCAGCGCTGATAACCGACGCTGTGAGCTCAGGCGTGGCCAGGATCTTCCAGTAGCTGCTGTAGGCCCACCTGCCTTCATTCAAAACATATATACCTTCATCATTCTTTGTCACGGTATTGAAGCCTGCGGTATAGATCGGCTTCATCAGATCCCCGGCCGGCATGGTATATGAGAAGACGCTCCAGTAATATGTCTTCACTCCTTCATTCTCATGGGAAAACGGATTGATATACTCGTCTTCCGCGGTACCTACCGTCACCTGGACAGCGGAAGCTGCCTGCTCCATTTTATCATCGTCTGTAAGCTCTTCCTGGGATATCGCGATCTTGGCATATCTCGTGGACACCATCGGCTTCGTCGTGACGTTCAGCGTCACCGTTCCGTCGTTGTTGACTACGATCTCAGTCCCCTTTGCCGCCGCGGACAGCATACCCAGATCGTATTCCATGCCGCCGAATTTATCCTGGTTCTCGGACGGCTTCCATCCGCTGCTTTCGTCCGCAAACGCCGCGGCGCTCATGCATATCATCACTGCAAGCGACAATACCGCGATGAGCGATACCTGATACTTTTTCATATAACATCCTCCCTGGCTCATATCCGGTGAGCCTGCCCTGAACAAAACAAAAGGCCCTTCACGTCTCCGCGAAAGGCCTGTATCAGATAACACAGAGCTGCTTTGCCAGCCTGAATGATATAGAACCTTCAGCGGAAGTTCTCTTGATCGGTCTCAAACCGGCAGGTTTCCTGACTTAAGCTCATCGCTTCGGCACGCCTTCTCAGGACAAAGCCCCAATGGCATAATGTGCCTCCGCTCCCTATCACAGTGACCGGATCGCCCAGGATTTCCACCTGGTTCCCTCTGTCATAATGATATGACACCGGCTTGGTTTTGTTATTACATTCTTATACATGTTAATTGTATCATTAAACGGCTTAAAGTCAAACAAAAACACCCCTTCGCGGGGTGTTTGAATCTTAATTCTTCTTACCATATATATTGCGTATCAGCTCCAGTATTCAGGATGACCGCTGTGCACAGCATGTTTCTTTAACCCTGCCATCAGTCTTGCAAAGATGAAGATAAACGTGACCGCGCATGCAGCCCATGTGATGGGATATACCGCCGCCACCGACTCCACTGTGTGGAACGTATTTGAAAATACGGCAAGCAGGGTGATCCTAAGGACACACATGTTGAATATGACAACGACCATGGAGAGGACCGACCGGCCGATAGCTCTGACTGCGCCCGAAAGCACCTCCAATACCGGATAGATAAAGTAAAACGGGAAAGCTATCATTGCCAGATTTACCGCGATCTCTATAACTTCCGGATCCTTCATGAACCATCTGAACACAGTGTCCGGAAAGATCAGTATGAGTCCTGACACAGCTATGACCGCTCCCATTCCGACAGCGATGATGGTAAGCGTCCCTTTCAGTATGCGCCTGTAATGTCCCGCACCCATGTTCTGCCCGACAAAAGTCACAGCCGCCTGACCGAAGGCGACGATCGAGAGCCAGTTAAGATTCTCCACTTTGAAGTATGTCGCGAAAGCCGCGACCGCAGTATCTCCGTATCCGTTTATGTAATACTGCACGATCACGTTTGAAAGTGTGATCACGACCGTCTGTATCCCGGTCGGAAAGCCGATCCCCAGGATCCGCCAGAGCGTGCCCGAATCGATGCCGAGCTCTCTGATATTAAACCTCACCATACGGTCTTTCCGGGAAGCGAGCACTCCGACGAACAAAGCCGACAGCGACTGCGTCACGGTCGTAGCTATTGCGGCGCCTGCAACGCCAAGCCCCATCACGACTATGAAAAGGGCGTCAAAGGCGACATTCAAGACCCCGCATACCGCAAGGACCAGGAACGGCGACCTGGAGTCGCCCTCGGCTCTAAGGCATCCTGACACCATATTGTAGAAGATAAGCGCGGGAATGCTGAAAAGGTATATCCGTATGTACTGTATCGCCTGCGGGAGCACTGTCTCAGGCGTGTTCAGCAGCCTGAGGATCCCCGGCACTCCGAGGACCCCGAGCACAAGGATGGCGATCCCGCCTATTGCGCCGAAGGTAACAGACGTGTGGAGCACCTTCCTGGCCATGTACTCGTCATTCGCTCCGATCGCGTTCGCTGCGACTACGCTGCAGCCAACGGAGATCCCCGTGAACATGCCCACCGTGATCGCTATTAGATTCGAGCTTGAGCCTACCGCCGCCGCCGCTGTCTTATCAAGAAAATTTCCGACGAACAGAAAATCGACCGTATTATACAGCTGCTGGAATACGCTCCCGCCCACGATAGGAAGTATGAACATGATCAGCGGCTTAAGCAGCGGCCCCTGAGTCATGTCTATTGTCTTTTGTTTTTGCCTTTGCATATCAAGTACCGTTTATGCCGGGAGCGCACCGTCATCATTTTATACGGATCCCTCTCAGGCATAGAAAAAAACAGCGCAAAGCCGCAGCTCTGCGCTGTCACAACAAATGGTTTTAAACGTTCTTTGTAAACATGCAGCGTATCGCGTTCAGTACCGCGAGTATCATTACGCCTACGTCAGCGATGATCGCGATCCACATATTTGCGATGCCGAGCGCCGCGAGGATCAGGCAGAGTATCTTTACGCCAAGCGCGAACGTGATATTCTGTTTCACGATCCTCAGGCACTTTCTGGAGATCTTGATCGCCTTGGATATCTTCAGCGGATCGTCGTCCATCAGAACGATGTCAGCCGCCTCGATGGCCGCGTCTGAACCGAGAGCTCCCATTGCGATACCGATATCCGCTCTTGAAAGCACCGGCGCGTCGTTGATGCCGTCTCCTACGAACGCGAGCCTGTCGCTTCCGGTGCATTCATTGAGAAGATCTTCCACCGCGGTCACCTTGTCAGCAGGAAGAAGCTCCGCCCTGAAGTCTGTTACCCCTACTTCTTCGGCCACCTTTTCCGCGACGCTCTTCGCGTCTCCTGTCAGCATGACAGTCTTCCTGACGCCGGAAGCCTTGAGCTGCCTCATGGCTTCCTTAGACGTTGGCTTGAGCTCGTCGGAGATAACGATGTGTCCGTAATATTCTCCGTTCACAGCCACATGGATGATAGTACCGACATGATGGCACTTGACCGGCTCCACACCGGCCTTCTTCATCATCTTCTCGTTACCGATAGCGACATCGTCGCCGTCTACTTTTGCGGTTATACCGTGTCCGCTGATCTCCTGAACATCAGACACCCTGCTTTGATCAAGCTTGCCCGCAAAAGCGTTTCTCAGGCTCAGGCTGATAGGATGCGACGAGTGGCTCTCGGCGAGAGCCGCATACTCGAGAAGCTTCTGCTCGTCTACCGGACTGTGATGCACATCCGTGACTTCGAAGTTTCCTTTGGTTATAGTGCCCGTCTTATCGAAAGCAACGACCCTGACTTCGGACAAAGTCTCGAGATAGTTGGATCCCTTGACAAGCACGCCCTCTTTGCTCGCGCCGCCGATGCCCGCAAAGAAGCTCAGCGGGATACTTATAACTACCGCGCACGGACAGCTTATTACAAGGAATGTGCAGGCCCTGAGGACCCAGTCGCCCCAGATGGCGCCTGTTGAAGCATATCCCTCTATGCCGATCTTCGTCATCATGATGAACAGAGGCGGTATGACTGCCAGCGCAAGAGCCGCGTAGCAGACGATAGGGGTATATACTCTCGCGAACTTGGATATGAAGTTCTCCGACTTGGATTTTCTGGACGACGCGTTTTCGACAAGATCCAGTATCTTGGATGCCGTCGATTCGTCGAATTCCGTTGTTGTCTTTATCCTGAGCACGCCTGTCATATTGATGCTTCCGGAAAGCACTTCGCTCCCTTCGGAAACATCGACGGGCCTGCTCTCTCCTGTGAGGGCGCTTGTGTTCATGGCGGAGTTTCCTTCGATGATAATTCCGTCGATAGGCACTTTCTCACCCGGCTTTACGACAATGACACTTCCTTCTTCGACCTCATCAGGGTCGACTTTCTCGGTCGTTCCATCTTCCTGCTCAAGGTTCGCGTAATCAGGCCTGATGTCCATGAGGTCCGAGATATTCTTCCTGCTCTTTCCGACGGCATAGCTCTGGAAGAACTCGCCTACCTGGTAGAGCAGCATTACCGCGACGCCTTCACCGTACTCGCCGAGCACTATAGCGCCGACAGTCGCGATCGTCATCAGGAAGTTTTCATCGAAGACCTGCCCGTTTTTGATCCCTAGCAGAGCTTTTCTGATTATGTCATATCCTACTGTGAGATACGGCACCAGGAAAAGGACTATCAGCGCCAGCTTCGGGATATTTACCTCCACTATCCCCTCAGAGATAAGATAAAGCGGTACGAAGAAAACTGCTGCTATTATTATTCTGGTTAGTAAACTTTTCTGTTTCTTGTTCATATCGATCCCTTATGCTTGATGCTTTTATATGACTTAGATGAATACCTCGCAATCGTCTTCGACCTTCTTGCAGTTTGCTCTTACCTGCTCCATAACGGCCGGGACATCAGCTCCGTCTTCAAACTCGACCTTCATCTTGAGTGTCATGAAGTTGACTGTAGCATCCTTAACGCCCTCCGTCTTCTGGGCCGCAACTTCCATCTTGTCAGCGCATGCGGCGCAGTCAACATCGATCTTATAAGTCTTTTTCATTTTATTTATCCTTTCTTTTATACCGGCCATTGCTTCCGCCGGGGTCTCCGAAGCAGCGGTACATACAGCTGCCTACCTAAAGTATATACCCTGAGCCGTTCTTTTTGAACCATTGCGGCCTTAGCCTGCGCGGCGTTTCTGCGCGTCCTCAAAGGTGTACGCCTCGGCAAGATCCACCAGATCGGAAAGCTTGGCGTCCGGGTTGTATTCTGCGATCACGCTCTGAAGGTCTTCGTAGTTGTACGCGCACTTCTCGATACTGCTCGCCATGGAGTATTTCTCGTCAAAATCCTCAAGGCTGTCTGATGACCAGAATCCCTGACTGATCCTGAACGCTTTACCGTTATCGCGGAAATCTTCCGCGTGACCTGTCACGGCGTTATACATGGCCGCAAACGACGGCCCGATAACAGAGCTGTACTTTCCTGTGACAAAGCCGAGATCTCCGGCTGCGAACAGCCCCTGATTGGTCTGGCTGTAACAGTCGATTACGCCAAGGTCTGCGCCTTTGATCACCGGAAGGATCCTTGCGACAGGGAGGACGGCAAGCACCGTATTGTATTCGCCTGAGTCGTATTGTCTGACAGCTCTGTCGAGCAGCTCAGGATCGCTTAGATACCCCGGGCAGACGCAGAGACTGAACTCGTCTGACTCCATCTCGAATATATCTTCTGACGCCGCGATCTCTTCCGGACTTCTGTCAAGCTTTACGCCATATGCGCTCTCGAGCCTTTCAAGCAGCCCGACCGTACGCAGGCGGTGCATCTCGTTTCCGGCAGCGCTTCCGCCGCTTAATACGAAGAACGCCTTTTTGCCATCCCGGAAAGTAAGGCCGGCATTGGCGAGATTCGCTCCGGAAGTATACTCCATCTCATCCCCCGGCCCGATCACGCCGAGGAAATACTTATTATCAGACACAGCATCAAACGCCTTCTCCGTCACAGTTCCTGACGCCATCATGAAGTACATGCCTTTATCCGCGCAGAAATCGACTTCTTTCGCAAGGTCGTATGAGTTGAATGACATCACGCCTTCTGCTCCGTAGTCCGCCGCGTTTTTAAGGAATTCCATCGCGTCTTCCTGGGAAGATATGCTGTCTGAATAAAGAAACTTCACGTCAAACGCGTCTGCAATATAGTCTTCCAGATAGTGCTTGAACGACAGTACCTCTTCATCTGCCCTGTCATAGACGAGCACCGCAATGGTATGCCCTGCTTCTTCTCCCTGCACCGGCGTGCTGTCACCGTCTTTTTGCGAGGCATCCTGTCCCTGTTCAGACGTGCCGCAGGCTGCCATGCAAAGCGCGAGCATAAAAGCGAGCATCAACATTATCAGCTTTTTCACGGCCATCACTCCTTCCTGCCCGCATGAGCATCCTTGCCGCCGGCACCGCCTGTCTTCATATAGCGGTGGCACGCCACCTTATGGTGCTCAGCCACCTCTACAAGCTCCGGCTTGACTTTCCTGCAGATCTCCTCGCTGCAGTCGCATCTGTCGCAGAAAGGACAGCCCTTCGGCGCGTCCAGTGGACTCGGGACCTCGCCCTTTATCTGCTCGATCTTCTTGCTGAAATCCATCTTTATGTCAAAGACCGAAGCGATCAGCGCTTTGGTGTAAGGATGATAGCAGCCGGTCCCTATCGCTTCTCCCGGCATAGTCTCTACGATGTTTCCGAGATACATTACGGCGATCTCGTGTGAGAATGACTGCGCCAGGCCGAGATCGTGGCATATGAAGCCGATCGCTATGTTCTTCTCGCGCTGGAGCTTTGTTATAAGCTCTATTACGGTCTTCTGTACCGAAACATCGAGCGCGCTCGTAGCCTCGTCCATTACGATCATGTCAGGCTCGAGCGCGATAGCTCTCGCGATCGCCACCCTTTGCCTCTGCCCGCCGGACATATTGTGCATATACCTGTCCTTCAGCTCCGGAGGCAGCTCTACCATCTCAAGAAGCTCGGCGGCCTTGGCGTCTTTCTCAGAAGGCTTGATCCTGCCGAAATTAAGGAGCGGCTCGCAGATTATATCGCGGATCTTCATCTTCGGGTTGAAAGATGTCGCCGGATCCTGGAACACCATCTGTATGTGCTGGCGGTTCTGGCGCAGAGCTTCACCCTTGAGCCCGGTTATGTCTTTACCGTTGAACAGGATCTCGCCCTCTGTCGGCTCGTCGAGAGAAAGCAGCATCCTCATGAATGTGGATTTGCCGCATCCCGACTCTCCCACCAGGCCGAGCGTCTGCCCTCTGTAGAAGTTGAGGCTGATGTCGTTACAGGCCGTGAGTTCTCTTCCACCCGCAGCCGGGAACTTCTTGGTGACATGCTTTGCTTCTACAATAAGATCTTTCTTATCAAACATAGCGCTCACCTCCTACTGACGGAACCGCGGCCAGAAGCTTATGCGTATAGTCGCTTTCTGAGTCATGCAGTATGTGATCTCTGTCGCCCTGATCTTCGATCAGGCCGTGCTTCATTACTATTATGTGATTCGACATATAGCACGCGACTCCGAGGTTATGCGTCACGATGATGATACTCGTTCCGTAGTTTTCCTTCAGCTCAACCATCTGCCTTACGATCTGCGCCTGGGTCGTGACGTCAAGCGCGGAAGTAGGCTCGTCAGCGAGCAGGAGCTTTGGCTGATATGTCATCCCCATTGCGATACCGACTCTCTGGCGCATACCGCCTGACAGCTGGAACGGATAGCTCTCCATGACGTTCTTCCCGTCAGGAAGCCTCATGCGCTCGAGCATTTCCACACCTTTGTCATATGCGTCTTTCCTGCTGATCTTCTCATGCGTCATGATATACTCGGTGAATGCCGCGCCCACTTTCTTGGTCGGGTTCATCATGGCTCCGGAATCCTGGAATATCATGGATATCTCAGTCCCGCGGAGCTTTCTCCACTGGTCGTCGGTGTACTCCAGAAGAGACTCTCCGTTGAACAGGATCTCTCCTTTTGTGACTTTGCCGCCGCCTGCAAGAAGTCCGAATATCGCGCGGATGACCGTAGTCTTGCCGCTTCCGGACTCCCCTACGAGCGAACAGATCTCGCCCTCTTCAAGCTTCATGGAGAAATCCATGACCGTAGGAACATCTTTATAGGAGATCGTAATATCTTTTACTTCTAATAACGGCATATTACGCACCTCCTTACTCGTCAGATCTCGGATCCAGGATATCTCTGATACTGTCACCGAGCATATTGAACACCACTACTGTAACGAATATGGCGAGGCCCGGGAACACCATCAGCCATGGTGCCGACTGCATGTATGCTCTTCCCTCGCTAAGCATGAGGCCCCATTCCGGCGTCGGTGAAACAGCGCCGAATCCCAGGAAGGACAGGCCTGCAAGCTCAAGCATGAGCGACCCGATATCTGTAGCCGCTGTCACGATGATAGTCGGAAGCACGTTCGGGAGCATATACCTTGTCAGTATATACGGAACTTTAGATCCCGTTACCACCGCGGCGGCAACATAGTCCCTGTCTCTTATCTTCAGCACGAGCGATCTCGCGAGCCTGGCGTACTTAGGCCATGTCACCAGAGCGATAGCGAATATCGCATTTCTGATGCTGGCTCCCATTATGCCTGCTACCGCCATTGCGAGCACGAGGCCCGGGAACGCGAGCATCATGTCTGCTATACGCATGATGATCATATCGACCGCGCCTCTGAAGTATCCTGCCAGAATACCCAGGAGCGTTCCTACGCCGAACGCCAGGAAAACGATCGAGAACGACGCCGTAAGCGATACTCTTGATCCGTAGACCACACGGGCGTAAATATCTCTTCCCATCTTGTCGGTACCGAAGATATGCCCGGGGCCGGGGGCTTTGATAGCGTCCTCGAGAGAGCCCGCCGTCGGGTCGACGCCGCCGGATACTACCGGGGCGAATATCGCCACCAGTACTATCAATATGGCGAGTATGCCGAAGATCGTGAATGTCTTGTGCTTCAGGAAGAAGTTCCCCGTGCCGTCCAGCCTCGGTCCCTTCTTGTTTGCTTTTTTATCTGCCATGACGATCACCTCCCGAGTCTCATTCTCGGATCAACGTAATTGTAGGAAATATCCACAATAAGGTTGATCACCATGTATATAAGCGCTATCCAGAGAACGTATCCCTGGATCAGGTTATAATCACTTGACGTGATCGCGGATACCGCGAGGCTTCCGAGTCCCGGATATGAGAAGATCACTTCTACGACTGAGGTCCCGCCGAGAAGCGAGCCGACGGAAATGCCGAGCATCGTTATCAGCGGAAGCAGAGAATTCGGGAACACATTAGCCCACAGGATCCTGGCCTCGCTCACGCCTCTGGCGCGGGCGCCCACTACATAATCCTGTCCGAGCTCTTCCAGTATCGCAGTACGTACCTGCCTCGTATATTTTGAAGACATTGCTATCGCAAGCGTGAGCGCAGGCAGGAATATGCTCTTGAAATCGCCTCCCGAGCAGATAACAGGAAAAGCGTTGATCTTTACGCAGAACACGAGCATAAGCAGAAGTCCTACCCAGAAATTCGGTATCGATACTCCTAAGAAGGTAAATGCCCTGACAAAGTTATCTATCCACGAATCCTTATGTGTCGCGGACAGCACTCCGAGAGGAATGGATACCACAAGCATTATTATCATGGACAGGAGCGTCAGCTTTACCGTAGGCCAGAGCCTTACAAGAAGAAGGTCTACGACAGGCTTGTTCATGGTATATGAATCACCAAAATCCCCGTGAAGAGCTGACGTCAGCCAGCGGAAATATCTGGTGAAAAACGGATCGTTAAATCCCATTCTTTCGCTCAGCTCCTCTACCGCCGACTCCGTAGGCATCACGCCTGACGATGTCAGCATGAGCCGGGCAGGATTACCCGGCGCGAGGTATGTTAGAAGGAACGTGAAAAAACTGATCCCGATAAGGACCACTATGATCTGAATGATCCTGGAAATTATTTTTTTCTTGGTCAAATCGCCCTCATCTCCTAACGGACCATGTAGGTCTGTGAATGTTTAAAAACTGGCGAAGCCGGGACTGCAGCTGTGCAGACCCGGCATGTCACCGGCATGACCGGTCTGGGTCCCGGATCTTTCAGATCTGTTATGCCGCCGGCTTGATATCTGTTGTTACCCAATAGTAGTCCGCAGTATGTATCGGAGCCTCTGCGATCTTGGACTTGTTGAAGATCATGGAGCTGTTGTAGTATCCATCGATGACCGCAACCGCGTCGTCAACGAGCACCTGCTGCATCTTCTGGATGATCTCAGCGCGCTTATCCGTGTCAGCTTCCTTGCCAAGCGATTCATACAGCTTGTCATACTCATCACTCTTGTATCCGCAGTAGTTGGCTTCTGACTTGCTGTACCAGTTCGCCATATACTCTGTCGGATCTCCGTTTCCTACTGTGATCCAGTTGTTGTTGTTAAGGTCATATTCGAAGGCAACCAGCTTGGACCACTGGTCGTCTGAGCTGCCATAGTCAGCAGTGACCTTGATTCCAACTTCACCGAGGTACTGAGCGAATGCGTCTGAGAAGTCGTTCAGAAGTCTGTTTTCATATGATACGCATTTGAGGTCGATGTTCTTGCCGTCGAGCTCTCTGTAGCCGTCGCCGTCTGTATCTTTGATGCCTGCGTCATCAAGGATCTTCTTCGCGCCGTCAGGATCATATTCATACGGATTGCTCAGCTTGTCATATCCATAAGAGAGAGTTGACGGAAGTACTGAGAATCCGGCTGTGTAAAGTCCGCCGATTGTATTTGACTGGCAGATGGTATCATAGTCGATAGCCATCAGGATAGCTTTACGGAGCTCTTTATTGGTCAGAGGGCCTTCCTTCATGTTCATCCAGCAGAATCCGCAGCGTACGCCTGACGCGATATTGACCTGGAAGTCATCATTGCTCTGGAAATTCTGGATATCAGATACGTTTGTGATGTTTTCCGCGACGTCGATCTCTCCGCTGCTCAGAGCCATTGCCTTGGCGGAAGCGTCGCCCATGAATTTGATCTCTACCGTGTCGAACGGAACGTCTTCATAGTAATTCTCGTTCTTCTTCATCGTATAGCCGACCTGATCCTGGAACTTTTCGATCACATACGGACCAGTTCCGATAACACCGTTGTTCCAGTCTTCGATATGTTCCACATCCAGAACAGAGCATACAGGATAGGCAAGGTTGCCCGGGAGATTGTAGTTTACATCAGGAAGCTCGAATGTTACTGTGTTCGCATCGTCATCTGCCGTGATCTTGGTTTCATATGGAACATATTTTTCAGGTGTGGATGATCCGTTTGGACCGTCTTCCAGCATATGCTGGAAAGATGCCGCGACAGCGCTCGCTGTCATATCGTCGCCGTCCGAGAATTTGATCCCTGACTTAAGCGTGATCACCCATGTCTTGCTGTCTTCTGTCTCATATTTCTCAGCAAGCCAAGGCTCGACTTCCATGTTGTCGTTGAACCTGAAGAGTGCTTCACCGACTCCGAAACGCATGCAGTTCCACGCGCCGTTGATGTCATATGTCGGGTTCACAATACCGTCTGAATACATCTGCGCTCCGAAATTCAGAGTGCCGCCGCTTCCTGCGTCTGAGCCGCCGCCGGACGAACCGCCGCATCCCGCAAGCAGGCATACTGTCATGGCAAGAGCCAGACATACTGCAAGTAATCTTTTCATGTTCTTACTCATTTTCAATCCTCCTAGTAAAACACCAAGTAAGCTTTTGGCGGACATGCTTCTGCAGCATCAAAAAAACCTCTGCGCTGCAGCAATCTCAGCACAGAGGAATAACCATTCATTAAATTGATATACAAACTAGTCTTATCTAAGCTGTCATTATTATGCTTTGATAAAATCACCCTGCTTAGCAAAGTGATCCGGACGCCCGTATATCAAGTAATATAGGTTTCATATCCACCGTATGAAATTGCTATGGCAAGACAAGCAGGTCTCCTGACTTGAGCCTCTGGCCTTGCGGCGCCTTCCCAAAAGCATTTATCTGCTTCCAGTGGCACATTGCCGCAGACAGGCTGTTACAGTGACGGGATCGTACCGGATTCTCACCGGTTTCCCTATTGATCCGCGTTCGGGCGGAACTTGTCCTTCTATGTCCGTTGTTTAATTATATATTAATAATATCATTAATATTTCCGGCCCGCAAGCACTATATCTGGCCAAAAAAAGAAAGCCCTACAAATAGTAGGGCTTTCCCGCGATCGCGTTTTATTTATCTCTTATGGTAGATCGCCTTTTCCGCTCTCTTCTTGAGGATGTAGTTCAGTATGCCTCCTATTAAAGCGACAAGCGCCGCGATAAAGATGACGCCCTTTGCCGCCTCCTGCGGTATCTTGTTGCTGGTGCTTATCGAGTCTTTATAGAACGTCAGCTTATAGCCGATCGCTACAGGATCTCCCATCGACGTCGTGTCGCCGACCACGTTCATTATCGTATCGAACTGCGTGATCGGAATGGTGAAAGTGGAGTTCCCGCCGTTTGTCGATTCGTTCAGATACTTCTTGCCGCCGACTATCATGAAATCGTAGTACGAGCTGCTCCAGAGGAGCCGGGCGTATGCCTTTTTGTCCTTTACGATCAGCCAGGTCGGTGAGCTCACACTCGCGCGGCCGCTCCCGCCTGTCATGTTGACTTCTATGGAGTATGTGCCGTCTTTCATGTTTATGTCCGCAGGCTCGGATGCGCCGTCGCTCTCCTCGCCCTTCCTGGCTTTCGCTCTCGCTTCAGCCGCATGCTTTTCCAGCTCTTCTCTTGTGTTGGTGCCGTTCTCCTGATCATAGAGCTCTATCGCGCTTTCGATCCTGTTATAATCCGGTACCAGAAATCCTATCTTCGTTACAGGGATCGAAGACGCGTCTACTATGACCAGCCTGTCGTACCACTTCTTCTTTCTCTTACTGAATGCGGTGAGCTGGATCTCTTTGTTGAGCGCCTCTACCGGGATCTCGAATGTGGTCCCGAGGTCGGTATCCTCCGCCATGATGTAATCCTCCAGCGGAGCTTTTGCCGCCTCTTCGCCCGTGCCCATGTAAACGCACTTGTAGCTGTAGCTCGCGATCAGGAACACGGCTTTCATCCTGCCCTTCTTCACGGTGAGCTTGCAGTCCACGATATGGAAGAAAGACGAGCTGCTTTCCATCGTCACATTATATGTTCCGTCCTTTATGTCTTTCCCGTAGATCGGCACCATACCGTATTTCCCGACCGTGAGAGCGCTCGACATCTCAGATGACGAGGCGACGTCCTCATAGCCCTCCGCGGCGTAAGATGATTCCATATCAAAACCTACGAGCGCTGCAATTACAACGATCAAAACCATAACGCCTAATTGCGATATGAAGTGAATGCCAAAATTCATGCTGCGATATTCCATTGGTTTTCCTCAGATCTCTTCTGCCT
Source organism: Anaerovoracaceae bacterium (assembly GCA_045604065.1). Classification (GTDB taxonomy): domain Bacteria; phylum Bacillota; class Clostridia; order Peptostreptococcales; family Anaerovoracaceae; genus Aminicella. Next base: position 1,528 of record JAZUNH010000044.1, on the reverse strand, counting down.
CGCGGGCGTGTGCCACGAATCTTGCCCTTACCGCCGGATATTCTCCGAGCCCCTTTATCACCGGCTCTGCCTCATAGCCTTCTGCTGCGATGACGTTCTTCCACGAATCAGGGCTGTCTCCTGCCATGTCGTTGTTCGCGTGATCCCCTGCAACGATGAGATACGGCGCGATGTAGACTTTGCCCGGAGCCGGGAACGCGGCCTTAAGGCTCCTGATGGTATCCTCAAGAGTCGGCTCGGCCTCGACGGTCCCGACGAACACGTTATCATAGCCCAGCTTTCTGAAGCTGTTTTCCTGATCCGTATATACCTTGTTAGGATCTACGGCAGGGTCATATCCCTTTTCTCCCGGCTTTACAGGAGTGCCGTGGCCCATGAGTACGAGCGCCGCTTTCCCCGCCTTCACCTCAGGGAATTCCGCAAGAACAGCTTCAGACATGTAGTCGATATCCTCTTCGCTCACCAGCATCGGCCTGCCGACCGCGATCCTGTCAAAGCTGTCCTTTACGTCCTTCAGGACTTTGTTCATCCTGTCGTTTTCATATCCGTCTGTCATATGTGTCGGCTGGACGAGTACGTCAGTGACGCCGTCGGCCTTCATGTGCAGCACAGCCTCTTCAAGCCTGTCTACCCTGAGGCCCTCAGTCCTCGCCACCTTCTTGATTATTATGGTGCTTGTCCACGCTCTGTAGAAGTCCCTGTCAGGGAACGCGTCCCTCAGATCCTGCTCAAGAGCGCAGATGGTTTTCTCTCTTGTTTCTTTAAATGATGTCCCAAAGCTTACTGCCAGAAGTGCCTTCTTCATTTGCTTACCTTCTTTCTTTTTGCCGCTGGATTTATATATATGTTACAGGTTCTTCTTCTTGTAGATGAACCACATGGAGATGAGCGAGAATAATATGAGGTACGCGAATAAGATCACGAACCCTGCCGGCCCGGGCTTAAGCCCTGCGGAGATCGCCCTGATCATATTGCTTGCCTGCGACAGCGGGAGCAGCTCTATCACCTGCCTGAAGCCGCTCGGCATCTGTTCTGTTGAAAAGAACGTGTTGCAGAGGAACGACATAGGCATGATGATGTACGACGTATATCTCGGCGTGTCGTTATAGCTCTTCGAGAGAAACGACAGCACCAGCCCTATCGTCGAGAACACCGCGCCGTTCAGGAACATGATGAACAGCGACACTCCGTTGAATATGAGTCCTGTACGTATCGGCGACGTAAGCAGCAGGATCACCATGCCGGCGTAAAGACCTCCCAGGCTCCCGCCGATCACCTGTCCCGTTATGAACTGCCAGAGCGGGGTCGGCGACATCATTACCTGGTCTAGTGCTTTCTCATACAGCCGCTGCACGCTCATGTTCTGCGCGATCGCGCTGAAGCTCCCGGTCATCGTCGACATCGCGACTATGCCGGGGATCAGGAAATTAAGATACGGCTCGCCGTGCGATGTGGTCTGTATGCCGAGCCCGAAGATGATAAGGTACATGAGCGGACTTATCATCGCGGACATCGTTATCTTATAGAA
>JAZUNH010000043.1:0-10947 GCA_045604065.1 Anaerovoracaceae bacterium | reverse complement strand
GATATCAGGCATAAGCCGAGCGCCCAGGACGTGCAGATGTATGAGTATCTGAGGCATTACGGGCTGTCCGGAGTAGTCGTCGCGACCAAGTCGGACAAGCTGAAGAGATCTCAGCTGTCGAAAAGTCTTTCCGTCATCCGCAAAGCACTTGACCTTACGGATGAAGATATTATAATACCTGTATCAGCACTTAAGCGCGAAGGCGCCGATAAGCTGCTGGACGTCATGGAGAAAATTGTACTTGAGAACAGAGGTGCGTAAAGATGGCAATGGATAAAGATGACATAAAGGTTGAAGGCATGACTGTGGGCACTGTGCTTTTTACCGAGGAGCAGATAAGGGAAAGAGCCGCGGAGCTGGGAAAGCAGATCACTGAAGACTATAAAGGAAAGCAGCTCATCGTACTCGGGATGATCAAGGGCGCCGTCCTCTGGATGGCAGAGCTCGTAAAGCATATCGACCTTGACCTTAAGTTCGATTTCATCGCCGCGAGCAGCTACGGCTCAAGCACCACGAGCTCAGGCGTCGTAAAGGTAAAGAAAGACGTCGATATGGACCTGTATAAGAAAGACGTACTGATCGTTGAAGATATCGTGGACACAGGGACCACGCTCGCCTTTATGCAGAAGTACCTCGCGGAGAGAGGACCGGCTAGCGTAAAGATCTGCAGCATGCTGGACAAGCCGAGCAGGCGCACCGAGAACGGCGCCCGCGTGGACTACATCGGGTTCACGGTCGACGACCTGTTCGTGATCGGATACGGCCTGGATTACGATGAAAAGTTCAGGAACCTTCCGTATGTCAGCTATCTCGAGCCTGAGGACGTCGACAAGCTGTGATAAACAGCCGGAAGCTGCCGGCGTCAATATTACAAAAGCAATATAAAAGCTGCCGCGCTTATGTGCGGCAGCTTTTTCTGTGTACTTTTTTCAGCTTAGCTGAGTGCCGCTGTGATGAGAGCCATCTTGTAGACTTCGTCAGCGTTGCATCCTCTTGAGAGGTCGTTGATAGGAGCGTTCAGGCCCTGGAGGATAGGACCGTATGCTTCATATCCGCCGAGTCTCTGAGCGATCTTGTAGCCGATGTTTCCGGCCTCGATGCATGGGAAGATGAATGTGTTGGCCTGTCCGGCAACCTTGGATCCCTTGCACTTGGTCTCGGCTACTACAGGTGATACAGCCGCGTCGAACTGGAGCTCGCCGTCGATAGCCATATCAGGAGCCATCTTCTGCGCTTCAGCTGTGGCGTCCTGCGAGAGCTTTACTGTGCCGCCCTTGCCGGATCCCTTAGTTGAGAAGCTCAGTACCGCTACCTTAGGATCGATGCCGAATACTTCAGCTGTCTTCGCTGTCTCGATAGCGACTTCCGCGAGCTGCTGAGCAGCCGTCAGGGTAACGTTTCCGTTCTTGTCGACCTTATCCTTGTAGTCGATGTTGATGGCGCAGTCGCCCATTGCGATCTTCTCGTCGCCTCTTACCAGGATGAAGCTTGAGCTTACGAGATGAGCATCTTTCTTTGTCTTAACGAGCTGCAGAGCAGGCCTTACCGTGTCGGCTGTGGAGTATGTTGCTCCGCCAAGCAGGCAGTCGGCTGAACCCATCTTTACGAGCATCGTTCCGAAGTAGTTGCCTTTCTTAAGAGTCTGGCGTACTTCATCTTCAGACATCTTGCCTTTTCTCAGCTCATACATGGTCGTGACCATGGTTCCGAAGTTTGCGTAGTTCTCAGGGTCGATGATCCTGCATCCGGAAATGTCGAATCCGCCTTCTTTAGCGGCGGCGTTCACTTCTGCCTCGTTGCCGAGGAGGATGACGTTCAGGATGCCTTCGCCTGCAAGCTTGCTTGCTGCGTCAAGAATACGCGGATCAGGTCCTTCTGTGAAAACGATAGTCTTCGGATCTTTCTTCAGCTTTTCTTTCAGTTCATCAAACATTAGTAATTACCTTCCATTCTGTGTACACAATTGATAGTTTGCCGTACCGGCGGAAAGCATGCATAACCCACCGATACATAATAAGTATACCACTAAACCGGCAGTATGGAATACATTATTTACCCGATAAATATGGTAGACACGGAGCAGATGTGATAAAATCAGCAGTAGAGGTGGCGAAATGGAAATAGATGAGAATATCGGAAAGAAAATAGACCTTCACATGCACTCGACTTTTTCAGACGGCGTGTTCACACCGTCCGAGCTCGTAGAGCTGAGGAAGAAGGAAGGGTATGACGTAGTAGCGGTGACAGACCACGACGGAGCGAAGGGCGTGAAAGAAGCTCTCGCAGCCGGCGAGAGAGAAGGCGTGCTCGTTATACCGGGGATCGAGATCGGCACAGTATTCAACGCGGGCGATATCATACCGGGCGCCGGAGACAGCAGCATGGATACCGGGGAGATAGAGCTGCACATACTCGGATACGGCATAGACCCCGACGACAAAGCCCTGAACGACCAGATGCAGGTGATCAAAAAATACAGGGACGAGAGAAATAAAAAGCTTCTCTGGTATTTCCAGGAGAAGGGATATGACATCAAATACAGCGACCTTCTGAAGCACCCGGACCAGGAATATGTGGCGAAGCCTGATTTCGCGTGGGTGTTCGTTAACAGGGGATATGTCCAGAACATATCGGAAGCGTTCAGGTCAGAGAAGTTCCTGGCGGCGAAGGCGGTACAGAGGCTCAAGCAGATGCCTTATCCGTCGGAGGACGCGCTGAAGCTGATACAGGGAGCAGGCGGATCCGCGGTGCTGGCCCACCCTATGAAGATCAAAGGCATCGGAGAAAAGAGCTCTGAAGAGTTCTTTGAAAACCTGATAAGGGTGCTGACGAAGCTTAAGGGCATGGGGCTCTACGGCATAGAATGCTATCATCCGTCAGCGTCAGAAGCCGATTCCGAAAGGCTCGTGGACATAGCCCACAGGACCGGCCTGAAGATAACGAGAGGATCCGATTATCACGGGCCACAGGACAAAAAACGCGTATAGCATAAAGGACATATACAGATAAAGAACTAAAACTGAATACATGTGATGATTTACCAAGGGAGGAAATGGAGATGGCAAAGGTAGATTTCATCAAAAAACCTATCGCTGCAGCGATCAGGACCGAGAAAGATTTCGACAAGGCGCTGAAATCTGATGTGGACATGGTGTTCCTTTTACACGCCAATATCATGACAGTCGGAGACTGTATAAGAAAGATACACGAATCCGGTAAGAAGGCAATGGTCCACATCGACTTTGCCGAGGGCATCGGCAAGGACAAGTACGGTATCGAATTCCTGAAAGAGCAGGGCGTCGACGGCATATGCACGACACGTACCAACATAGTAAGGCTCACCAGGGAATACGACCTGATCTCACTGCAGCGCTTTTTCATGATCGATTCACATTCTGTGAGCACTTCCATAGAGTCGATGAAGCTCTCTAATCCTGACGTCGTGGAGATAATGCCGGCGATAGTCACGAAGAAGATCAGGGAGTTCTCGTCTCTTGTAGACGTTCCTGTGATCGCGGGAGGGCTCGCGGAGACAGAAGAAGAAGTAAGAGCGGCGCTCGACGCCGGGGCGGACGTGGTCTCGACAGGAGAGTCAGAGCTCTGGGATCTCAAGCTGACTAAATAACGGAGGGAATATGAAGATCCAGTTTTGCGGGGCAACGACAGGCGTGACAGGGTCATGCCATCTTGTTAAGACGGATAAACACAACGTTCTGCTGGACTGCGGGCAGTTCCAGGGCGGCAAGGCTCAGGAAGCCATGAACAGGGACGACTTTCCCTTTGATCCGAAAGCTGTCGAGTGTCTGGTGCTCTCACATGCCCACATAGATCACTGCGGCCGCATACCGCTTCTGGTAAAGCGCGGCTTCAGCGGTCCTATCTACTGTACCTCGGCGACGGCTGACCTTCTTAAAGTCATGCTGGAGGACAGCGCTTACATCCATGAGAAGGACGCGGAATGGGACACGAAGAGAAGCCTCAGGGCAGGCGGCCTTCCGGTAGAGCCGCTGTATACGATAGAGGACGCGGATAAAGCGCTGAAGCAGGTGGTGCCTGTGGAGTACGACCAGCTTATCGAGCTGAACGAGGATATACGCGTAGTATTCAACGACGCCGGCCATATACTCGGTTCCGCGATAATCGAGCTCTGGGTGAAAGAGGATGGCGACGAGTCAAAGCTCGTATTCTCCGGGGATCTCGGCATGATGGACCGTCCAATACTGAAGGATCCCAAGATCATCAAAAAGGCGGATGCTGTGATCATGGAGTCGACTTACGGTGACAGGCTCCATCCGGACAACGCGATGGATGTCAGAAAGCTCATCGACATAATCGTGAAAACGACCGGCAGAGGAGGCTGCGTCGTGATACCGTCCTTTGCGGTAGGCCGTACACAGGAGCTTCTGTATGAGCTGAACAAATTCTATGACGAGCATACTGAGTATGACGATAAACTTGATAAGGTAAACGTGTACATCGACAGCCCGATGGCGACGACGGCGACCGAGGTGTTCAGGAGAAACGCCCAGGTGTTCGACACAGAAGCGAGAGAATACATACTGAAAGGCGACGACCCTCTGGATTTCAAGAACCTTAAGTTCACAAGGAGCACTGAGGAATCGAAAGCGCTGAACATGGATAACGTCCCGAAGGTCATAATATCAGCGAGCGGGATGTGCGAGGCCGGAAGGATCCGGCATCACCTGAAGCATCACCTGTGGGACCCGAAGTCCAGCGTCGTCTTTGTCGGATATCAGGCAGAGGGGACCCTCGGAAGGACGCTGCTTGAGGGGAAGAAGGACATATCGCTGTTCGGCGAGGAGATACATGTTGAAGCCGAGATATACAACCTCGAGGGATTCTCGGGACACGCCGACCAGAAAGGCCTGCTGACGTGGATATCCGGATTCGAGAAGAAGCCTTCAGAGATATTCCTGGTACATGGGGAGGAAGAAGCCAAGCTCACTCTCGCGGAGCTCATCAGGAATAAGCTTGAGCGCCCGGTGATCCCGGTGATGGGAAACTCTGAATATGAGCTCAGGAAGATAGACTCAGGCGTCGAGCTTCTGAACGAGGAGGAAGCGAATGCTCTCGCGGCATCGGATGAAGACGTCCAGAACGTCAGGAATCAGATATCAGATATACATAAAGGGCTCGAGGACATAATGTATAACGCGGAAGTCGCGCTTACCAGAGGCATGTCCGAGGAGAAGCTCGTCAGGATAAACAATATCTTACAGGACCTCCACAAGGCCGCGATGGACCTTGGAAGTACGGTCGTTGATAAAAAAGGCGAATAGTGGATAAAGACAGAAATAAGTACATAAGCGACAGCTTCAGGCAGGGCCTTAAATGCGGCATACCGATCGGACTCGGCTATTTTGCCGTGTCGTTCACATTCGGCATGGCGGCGGTAAGGTCCGGCCTTTCCGTATTCGAAGCCGTGATGATCTCGTTCCTGAATCTTACGTCGGCAGGGCAGTTCGCAGGCCTTGACGTGATGATAGGCGGCGGGACGCTGGTCGAGATGGCTGTTACAGAGTTCATAATCAACTTAAGATACAGTCTGATGTCGTTTACGGTATCACAGAAGCTGGACAAGAGCTTCCCGTTCTGGCACAGGTTCATAGTCGCGTTCGGAGTGACTGACGAGATATTCGGAGTCACAGCGTCACAGGAGGGTAAAGTCGCGCCGTACTTCAGCTACGGGGCCATGATCCTTTCGATACCGGGCTGGTCCGGAGGAACTCTCGCTGGAGCGGTATCGGGAACGCTTCTCCCGCCGTTCATCACGAGCGCGCTGGGAGTCGCCATATACGGGATGTTCCTTGCGATAATCATACCGCCGGCAAAGCATGACAGGGCCGTGCTCGGCGTCGTGCTCGCTGCGATGGTGCTTTCAACAGTTTTCGAATACGCGCCTGTACTCAGCAGGATATCGGACGGATTCGTGATAATCATAGTAACAGTCATAGTAGCGGGGATAGCGTCGTATCTGCATCCGCACGCCGGAAAGGAGGCATCGTCACATGTTTCCTGATTACTGGCCTTATGTGATAGTCATGGCGCTCGTCACGTACTTTGTGAGAGTCGTTCCCCTGACTGTGATGCGCAGGGAGATAACGAACGAGTTCATCCTTTCGTTCCTGTATTACGTTCCGTACGCCTGCCTCGCGGCGATGATTTTCCCGTCGATACTGTCGTCGACAGACTATCTGGTATCGGGAGCCGTCGGCCTTGTTACAGCGCTGTTCATGGCATATAAGGAGAAGAGCCTCATAACTGTGGCGCTTACAGCGTGCGGGGCAGTATTCATCTGTGAGAGGATACTTGAGATGATCTAGTTCTCTATGATATAATGTATCAGTAAAAATATAACCAGTTTACAGAGGGTGATTGAAATGAAGAAACTTGGACTTATGGGCGGATTCGGCCAGGAAAGCACGATCGCGTTCTACAGGGGAGTGACCGACAGAGTCAAGCAGAAGCTCGGCGATGAGTGCATGCCTGACATCACGATCGAGAGCATGAGCATCTTCGAGGTGTTGGATCTCTGCGAGCACGGGAGATACGCTCCTGTAGCGGATTATCTGACGGACGGGATGAGGAACCTCGACAAGGCGGGATGCGACATCATCGCTATGGCGGGAGTTACGCCGCATATCGTTTTTCCTGAAGTCGAAGCGCATACCAATAAAGTGATGGTCAGCATGGTCGACACGGCCTGCGCCGCTGCCGCTGCTGACGGATACGAGAAAGTCGGGCTCATCGGAACGCTGCCTACGATGGACGGGACGTTCATGCAGTGGGCTTTCGGAGCGAACAGGATAGAGATAGTGACGCCTGAAGAGGAAGACAAGCTGGAGATCGAGAGGATCATCAGAAAAGAGCTCCAGCAGGGCATCGTAAGGTCTGAGAGCAAGAAGTTCATCCAGGATGTCGTAAGGCGCATCGATGAGAAGAACGACATCGAGGCGATACTTCTCGGAGCCACAGAGTTCTCGCTGATCTTCGGCGAGAAAGACTTCGTCGTACCGACGATCGACATGATGAGAACGCAGATAGACAAGCTTGCGGACATGATAATAGAGTAAGAGATCTAAAAGGAGGATCAAAGCATGAAAACATATGGACTAAGCAAACTGGGCATCAAGCCGAGCGCCTGCTACAGGAACCTCAATCCTTCCATCCTCGTGGAGAAAGCTCTTGAAAGAGGAGAAGGACAGCTGACTGATACAGGAGCTCTTAACGTACTGACCGGTAAATATACAGGACGTTCTCCTAAGGACAAGTTCATCGTAGACTCAAAAGCCGTACATGACAAGATCGCCTGGGGCAGCGTGAACATGCCTACAAAGCGCAAGGTGTTCAACGAGATCAAGAAGAACATCGAGGAATATCTCTGCGGTAAAGAAGTATTCGTATTTGACGGATTCGCGGGAGCGGACCCTAAGTATACAAGAAAGTTCAGGATCGTATGCGAGCTCGCATCACAGGCTCTGTTCATCAATGATCTTCTGATCAGACCTACGGCTGAAGAGCTCGAGAGCTTCGGGGATCCTGACTTCACACTCATTGCAGCTCCGGGATACAAAGTACCGAACCCGGAAGAGCTCGGCATCCATTCAGAGGCTGCGATCATGATCGATTATGAGAAGAAGATGGTCATCATCGCGGGGTCACAGTACGCGGGAGAGATCAAGAAATCAGTGTTCTCAGTAATGAATTATCTGATGCCTGTAGAGGAGAACATCCTTCCGATGCACTGCTCAGCCAACATGGATCCTGAGACAGGAGACACGGCCGTGTTCTTTGGACTTTCAGGAACAGGAAAGACCACGCTTTCAGCTGATCCGAACAGAGCGCTCATCGGAGACGACGAGCACGGCTGGTCAGACGACGGCGTATTCAACTTTGAGGGCGGATGCTACGCAAAATGCATCGACCTTGAAGAGGAGAGGGAGCCTGAGATCTTCCACGCGATCAAGTTCGGCGCCATGTCAGAGAATCTGATCATAGATCCTGAGACGAGAAAGCCTGACTACACAGACGGATCGCTTACGGAGAACACGAGGGTAGGATATCCTATCGACTTCATTTCAAACGCGAAGATCCCTGGATACGGCGGGATACCTAAGGTAGTCATCTTCCTGACAGCTGACGCTTTCGGAGTTCTTCCTCCGATCTCAAAGCTTTCAAGAGACGCAGCGATGTACCAGTTCGTAACAGGATTCACAGCAAAGGTAGCGGGAACAGAGAGAGGCATCACAGAGCCTGTCCCTACATTCTCCACACTCTTCGGAGAGCCGTTCATGCCGTGTGATCCTGGCCTTTACGCTGAGATGCTCGGCGAGAGACTGGACAAATACGGGACACAGGTATACCTGGTCAATACTGGCTGGTCCGGAGGCCCTTACGGAGTAGGACACAGAATGAAGCTTTCATACACGAGAGCGATGGTAACTGCGGCTCTTAACGGCTCGCTCAAGGCTGTAGAGTACAAGCACGACGAGCAGTTCAACGTTGAGATCCCTCTGACATGCCCTGATGTTCCTTCCGAGATCCTCGATCCTAGAGCTACATGGAAAGACAAGGATGAATACGACAAGACAGCAGACAAGCTGGCAAAGATGTTCGTAGACAACTTCGCGAAGAAGTATCCTGACATGCCTGAAGAGATCGTAAAGGCCGGACCGAAGGTACTGTAGTGATTAGAATGGAATAACGTGAGATATACAGGACTTCGGCGGATGATTCCGCCGGAGTCTTGTTCATAAAAAGATAAAGCGGAGGTTTTAACTATGAAGAAGTATTTACTTATCGCGCTTGCGGTCATCATGATGTTCTGTGCAGCGGCATGCGGCTCTGAGCCTGCTGAAAAGACGGAGGAAGGCAGCACTGAGTTCAAGACTCTCGGAGATGTTTTCGCTCTTGAGACACAGGACTTTCAGGATCTGTTAGACAAGGATATCTATGGATGCGCATTCACGTATGAAGGACGCATGATGCGCGTCGTAGCTGATGTGCCGGAGGAGCTCTACGAGGAGATCGATAAGCTCGACATGTCAGACTATGAGAAATATGAGAAAGATAAGAGGGAACTGCTTTCCAAGGTAGAGGTGAAGCTTTCGGAAGACATCACAGATCAGATCCTTGGTGAGGAGGATCTGGAAGCACTCAAGGGAAAGACCGGGAAAGAGCTGTTAGACGACGGATTTGAATATCAGTACTATTCAGGAGACAATCAGTTCGCCATGAACAAGGGCCTTGGCCAGTATTTTGTAACAGTGGAAGGCAAGGTCGATGAAAGCAAAACTGAGGAGAATGGCGCTGAGGCCATCTCTGACCTCAAGGTCACAGAAGTCATGTTCACAGGTTTTTCAGACGCGCTGATCCAGGTGAAGTAGGAAACGGATGAAGAATCAGGACAGGATCAGAACTTTATATATGGCTCTGATTTGGCTCGTGATCTGGGGCCTTGCGGCTGCGGTGACCGGAAGCGACCTGATACTCCCGGGACCGTTCAGTACTCTTAAGGCTCTCATGGGTCTTGTCGTCACGGGCGGGTTCTGGCTTGACGTTCTCTGGACGCTCATCAGAGTAATCTTAGGGATAGTGATATCGCTTGCGGCAGGCTCTTTCTGCGCGGCGGTGGCAAGCAGAGACAGGGCTCTCCGTGAATTCCTGATGCTACCCGTGAGCTTTTTCAAGAGCATACCTGTGATGGCGATCATAATCTACGTGATACTCATCGTCAAAGCCGACTGGGTGGCTGTCGTAGTGTGCTTCCTCATGTGCTTCCCGATCGCGTATACAAATATACTCTCGGGGATAATGGGAAGGGACATGAAGCTTGATGAGCTTGGGACCGTGCTTGGACTTACCGGGAAACAGAAGTGGAGCATGATACTAAGGCCTGAGCTCCAGCCGGAGATACGTGCGTCAGTGAACCTGATCACAGGTATGAGCTGGAAAGTCGTCGTAGCGTCGGAGGTACTTGCAATACCAAAGCACTCGATAGGGTATGAGATGCTCAACTCGAAGTACTATCTCGAGACGCCGGATCTTTTTGCGTACATAATAGTCCTGATCCTGCTGAGCATTTCTCTTGAGAAGGCAGCTTCATATCTGGTCGAGGCTGATCAAAGGAGAGCCGGAAAGCGCGTGAGAGCTGAAGCCGGAAAAGGCGGGAGCCTTCGTGAAAGCGGCAGTGTCACAGCAGCCCTTGTCGATGTCTCGAAGAGCTTCGTCTCCGAAGACGGAAGCGTCAAAGACGTGCTGGACTCAGTAAATATGAGGTTCGTTGAAGGGATAACGGGCTTACTCGGACCTTCCGGAAGAGGAAAGACCACTGTGGCGAGGCTCATAATTGGGCTTGAGAGACCTGATAAGGGGACCGTTACGGTAGAGCCTGAAGCCAGGCCTGACGTGCTGTTTCAGGAGGACAGGCTCCTCCCGTGGCTCACGGCGTATGAGAACATGCTTCTTGCCCTGGCAGGCCGTAAAGGAAGCGCATCTGATGTAATGAGGATGGCGGAAAAGCTGGAGCTGTCTGATTCTCTCGACAGGAAGCCGGACGAGCTTTCCGGAGGGATGGCGCACAGAGTGTCTCTCGGAAGGGCGCTTCTCGGAAGGAGCAGGCTCCTGATACTGGACGAGCCTATGAGGGGGCTCGATCAGGATCTCAAGGAACGCGTCCTTAAGAACATAGAGGATGATCTGAAAGGGCGGACGGTGATACTGATATCTCACGACGAAGGACTTACCGAAAGTCTTACGGGAAACGTCATACGGATGTAAAGATAAGGGGCTGTTGCATTAAGTGATTGAAAATCACCTGAGCAGCAGCTCTTTTTCTGTGCTTAGAAGGCCACCGGCAAGCAGGATCCGTGATGATATCCAGCGCGTGGTGCGAAGCGCCTACATATTGAAATTTCAATGTAAAAC
>JAZUNH010000042.1:0-3055 GCA_045604065.1 Anaerovoracaceae bacterium | reverse complement strand
CATCGCGCTTCTCGGGCAGGAGGCGGAGAACAGATACGTCGGCGTGAACTGCGGCATAATGGACCAGTTCGCATCGGCTATGGGAAAGAAAGACTCCGCTATATATCTCGATACAGCTTCACTGGAATATGAATACGTGCCCCTCTCCCTGGGGACGAGGAAGCTGATCATAACGAACACCAACAAGAAGCACTCGCTGAACGATTCGGCATATAACGACAGACGCCGTGAATGCGGCGAGGCACTCAGCAGGATACAGGAGGACCCTGAAGGCGCCGGCACAGCGTCACTCTGCGGGATAGCCGCAGACAGGTTCGAGAAGCTGAAGAGCTGTCTTGACGATCCTGTGCTCATCGCACGCGCGATGCACGCCGTCACGGAAGACCTCCGTACAAAGGAAGCCGTGAGCGTCCTCAAATCCGGAGACATCATGGCTTTCGGACAGCTCATGAACGAGTCGCACATCTCTCTCAGGGACGATTATGAAGTCTCATGCGAGGAGCTCGACGTCCTGGCGGAGACCGCCTGGGAAGTCCCGGGCGTCATAGGCTCGAGGATGACCGGAGGCGGCTTCGGCGGGTGCACGGTGTCCATAGTTGAGGAAGACGCCGCGGACCTGTTCCGCGAGACCGTCGGGAACAGATACAGAGAGACCTTCGGATACGACTGTTCATTCTATGTGGTCAGCGTGGGCGACGGTCCTCAGCATATAGATCTGCAGCAGACATACAAGTAAGACACAAGGAGAAGACATGAACGCAGTTGAAGCACTTATTGATTATGCACTTGATAAAAAACTGATAGAGCCGGAAGACAGGATATACGCCCTGAACTCCGTCCTGGACGCGCTTAAGCTGGACTCTGTCCCTAATGTCCAGACGGAAGAAGGCGCTCCGCTTCCCGAGATCTTCGGCGCGCTCCTTGACAACGCGTACGCGCGGGACGTCATTCCTGAGAACACAGTCCCTTACAGGGATGTCCTGGATACCGAGATCATGGGGAGGCTCACCCCGAGGCCTTCCGAAGTCATAAGAAGGTTCCGTGAGCGCCTTGAGGAAAGTCCTGAGGCGGCGACCTCATGGTACTATGAGTTCAGCCAGGACACCAACTACATCAGAAGAGACCGCATGGAGAAGGACATCCGCTGGAAAGCCGATACCGAATACGGAGAACTCGACATAACGATCAACCTTTCCAAGCCTGAGAAAGACCCGAGGCTCATAGCCGCCGCAAGATCGCTCCCGGCGTCGGACTACCCAAGGTGCCTGCTCTGTAAGGAGAACGTGGGCTATGCCGGAAGGCTCAACCATCCGCCGAGGCAGAACCACCGCATAGTGCCGGTCAAAGTGGACGGCATGAATTGGTTCATGCAGTACTCCCCATATACCTACTACAACGAGCACTGCATCGTCTTCAACAGCGAGCACGTGCCGATGAAGATCGACGGGGCGTGCTTCAGGAAGCTGCTCAGCTTCGTATCCCAGTTCCCTCATTACTTCGTGGGGTCCAACGCAGACCTCCCTATAGTCGGCGGATCCATACTGGCGCACGATCATTTCCAGGGCGGAAGGTATACGTTCGCCATGGAAAAGGCACCGGTAGAGACGCCTTACGTATTCAAAGGCTTCGAGGACGTTACGGCCGGGATAGTGAAATGGCCGATGTCCGTCATCAGGCTGACCGCAAAAGACCCGGACAGGCTCGCCGTCCTCGCTGACAGGATCCTCTCCGCGTGGAGGAACTACACTGACGCAAGCGCGTTCATATTCGCGCAGACTGACTGGGAGCCGCACAACACGATAACCCCTATCGCCAGAAGGCGCGGCGAAGACTATGAGCTCGACCTCGTGCTCAGGAACAATATAACGACTCCGGAGCATCCGCTCGGAGTATATCATCCGCATGCCGAGCTCCATCACATCAAGAAAGAGAATATCGGGCTCATCGAAGTGATGGGACTCGCGGTTCTCCCGGGAAGGCTGAAAGACGAGCTCGCCGCTGTAGCGGAGAAGCTTGCGGAAAGCAGCGGGAAGTCCGCTGATGAAACCATGGAAGCGCTGAAGAGCGACCCCCTCACCGAAAAGCACGCAGAGTGGGCCGTAAGCCTGAAAGAAAAGTACGAATTCAATGAAGATAACTCCTGGGGCATCATCCAGAAAGAGACCGGCAGAGTGTTCGGCAAGGTCCTGGAACACGCCGGCGTGTTCAGCAGGGACGCCGAGGGCAAAGAAGCGTTCCTGAGGTTCCTGGATATAATATAGGATCATATAAAGATAAGATAATAATATAAAGAAAAAGCCGGTGCTGCGCCCCGGCTTTGTTTCTTTTACCTGTATCCGTTAGGATGGCTCTTGTGCCATTCCCATGCGGTCCCTATGATCGTTTCAAGATCATCATAGCGCGGTCTCCATCCCAGGACGGAACGCGCTTTTTCTGATGAGGCGACCAGCCTCGCCGGGTCTCCCGCTCTCCTCGGGCATATCTCCTCAGGGATCGGATGTCCCGTGACTTTCCTCGCCGTCTCGATCACCTGCCTGACCGTGAATCCTTCGCCGTTCCCCAGGTTGAAGACGTCGCTCTCTCCTCCGTTCATCAGGTAGTCCAGAGCGAGTATGTGCGCGTCTGAGAGATCGCATACGTGTATGTAGTCCCTCACGCAGGTCCCGTCTTCAGTAGGATAGTCGTTCCCGAACACCGAGATCTTCTCACGCTTTCCGAGCGGCACCTGCAGTATCAGCGGTATCAGATGAGTCTCAGGGTCATGCGCCTCTCCTATCTCAGCCGACGGATGCGCGCCGCAGGCGTTGAAGTAGCGGAGCGCCGCGTAATGCAGGTCCTCGGCGCCTCCTGTCCATTTCATCATCTTCTCAATAGCGAGCTTCGTCTCCCCGTAGCAGTTCGTCGGCTTTGTACGGTCGGACTCGAGGATAGGGATCCTCTCCGGCTCGCCGTAGGTCGCCGCGGTCGACGAGAATACGATATACTTCACATGGTTCCTGACCATAAGTCGGATCGTAGCCATGTCGTTCTGTGAGCCAAGGAGTTGGGTCTAGTC
>JAZUNH010000041.1:0-3740 GCA_045604065.1 Anaerovoracaceae bacterium | reverse complement strand
ATGGCTACGATCCGACTTACAAAAACACGGGATGTCTCCATCCCGTGCTTTTTTCATTTTCATTTACAGCTCTGAAAGGAAGTCCTCAAGGACTCTGTTCCACTCGTCAGGATACTCGAAGAACATCAGGTGTCCTCCCATGACGTTGGTCCTGTATCCCGGAAGCTCTTTCTTCACGAACGGCTCCGCGACGTCGGCCCAGTGCTCCGCTATGAACATCAGGCTCGGGAACGACTCTCCGAGCTTCTTCGCGGTATCCAGATAGTTGGAGTATATAGCGTCGCAGAACAGCGCTTTCGCGATCCAGTACGGAGTCCTTGCCGACATGTCGAGGATGTACTCGAGCTCTTCAGGCTCCATTTCGTGCTGGATCATTATCTCAGCCGCGTAATCGCTGAAGAACTCGCGGGTGCCCTCCGATGTGTTGAGGACTCTTGAAGCGACTTCTGAGAGCTCTTCGATGGTGCCTTCCGTCCACCATTTCGGATCCGGCGAAAGAGGAAGCGGCGACATGTCGATCGTCACCACCGACCTGAGCTTTTCAGTCCCGAACTGCTCGACGTAGCTCCAGCAGTCGAGGTTCCCCGTGCTCCATCCGACCATCGTAAGATCCTTTAGCCCGAGCCCGTCGATGAACGCGGCGAAGTCTCTTCCGTGGGTCTGGTAGTCGTTTCCTCCCGCCGTCTTGGACGAAAGGCCCTGCCCCCTCGGATCCACGGCGATCGCCCTGTGATCCTTCGAGAAGTGTTCTATCTGAGCCTTGAATATCTCGCCCGAAAAGGTGAGCCCCGGAATGAAGAGGATCGGATCGCCCTCTCCTTTTTCGAGATAATGGAGCTCCATATCCGGAGCTATCTCAAAATATTTACTCTCCAGACGTTCCTTTGACATTTCCGTACCTCCTTACAGAAAGGCTGTATTACGCATTGACTTTCTTGAGCTTCGCGAAGTCAGGGAGCCCGTTCTTCTTCTTCATCGGGGTCTCGCCCTGGATGAGAGGCATCGCGTAGTCGATGTATCCGCCGAGGATGTCGTTGCCCTCTTCGCTGATCCATTCACCAGGTACGTGCTTCTCATAGTTCGCGACGTCTGACAGCGGGAACAGCTTTGTATGGCACTGATATGAGCCGTCGTTCTTCCAGTCATATCCCATATCTTCCGCTCTGTCGCACTCGAATCCGACCATATGGTCCGTCTCTCCCTCAAGCATTGCTTCGACAGCGGCTTCTCCTGCCGCGAACGATTCGCTGATGTCGGTACCGGACGCTACGTGCGCGCCCGCCCTCTGGAGAAGGCTGAGCTCGATTCCGCGGGTCTTGACTCCCATCTTGTCCTTTACGATGCTTGCCAGCATTGCCGCGAGTCCGCCGAGCTGTGCGTGGCCGAACCCGTCAGTCCCGGATGTCTTTGCTTCTGAAACAAAGCCTCCGTCGGCGTAGTGGATACCCTCTGAAACGGCTACGATGCAGTTATGCTTCTCTGAGTATACACGCTCTACGTCGGCAAGGAACTTGTCCATGTCGAAATCTCTCTCAGGAAGGTAGATCAGGTCGCAGTTCCTCTCGGCTACGTTCGCGAGAGCCGCGGCTGCTGTCAGCCAGCCCGCATGCCTTCCCATGCACTCGATGATGGTCACCATCCCTGTGTCGTAGACCACCGTGTCGTGAGCGACTTCCATGATCGACGTCGCGATGTACTTGGCTGCCGACGCGAATCCAGGGCAGTGGTCAGTACCGTACAGGTCGTTGTCGATAGTCTTAGGAACTCCCATCACTCTGCAGTCATATCCGACTTTCTTCATGTACTTGGAGATCTTGTTGCATGTGTCCATAGAGTCGTTTCCGCCGTTGTAGCAGAAATACCTTACGTCATATTTCTTGAATATCTCCAGTATGCGCTGATAGTCCGTCTCGTCCTCGTCCGGGTCCTTCATCTTGTATCTGCATGAGCCGAGTGCTGAAGACGGCGTGTACATCAGCTTGTCGAGCTCCGCTCTGTCTTCCTCGTCCATGTCAAAAAGATCGTCGTTCAGTACGCCTTTGATGCCGTAGTGAGCTCCGTAGACCTTCGTGATCACGTCTGAGTCAAGCGCTGTCCTGATGACACCGTAGGCGCTCGCGTTGATGACGGACGTAGGGCCGCCCGACTGTCCGATTATCAGTGCTCCTCTTAATTCTTCTGCCATATGTTTTCCTCCAGTTTAGATATATAAAACAGGCGCGGTGCCCGCATAAGGACCCGCGCCATACCGTTAAGCCAGATACTAGTCAGCCTTTCCCGCGCATCCGAGGACGTCCACCAGCTTGTGGCGAACGAGCTCTTTGATGTTGGCTCTCGCAGGCTTTAAGTATTCTCTCGGGTCGAACTTCTCAGGGTGCTCGTCAAAGAACTGCCTGATCGTTCCTGTCATCGTGAGCCTTAAGTCTGAGTCGATGTTGATCTTGCAGACTGCCGACTTTGCCGCTTCTCTCAGCTGGTCCTCAGGAACTCCGATGGCATCCGGCATAGCTCCGCCGTGTTCGTTGATCATCTTGACGTATTCCTGCGGTACCGATGATGATCCGTGGAGTACGATAGGGAATCCAGGGAGCCTTTTCTCGCACTCGTGGAGTACGTCGAATCTCAGCTGTGGCTTTGTGCCCGGCTTGAACTTGTAAGCGCCGTGTGATGTACCGATCGCGATGGCCAGGGAGTCGCATCCTGTCCTCTCAACGAACTCCTGTACCTGATCAGGATGTGTGTATGAGGAATCCTCAGCTGACACATTCACGTCGTCCTCGATACCGGCGAGAGTTCCGAGCTCAGCCTCTACAACTACGCCGTGGTCGTGAGCGTACTCTACTACCTGTCTTGTCAGAGCGATGTTCTCCTCGAAAGGCTTGCTTGA
The DNA here is from genome assembly GCA_045604065.1 of Anaerovoracaceae bacterium. GTDB lineage: Bacteria > Bacillota > Clostridia > Peptostreptococcales > Anaerovoracaceae > Aminicella. The sequence goes on along the minus strand of JAZUNH010000041.1, from coordinate 853 downwards.
AGCGTCGATCATAACTGATGTGAATCCGCCGTCCACGCATGACTTGCATGTCTCGAAGTCTGGGCCGTGGTCAAGGTGCAGGCAGATAGGAATGTCAGGGCAGCACTCCGCGGCAGCCTCTACCAGCTTCTTCAGATAGATAGGGCTGGCGTAGTTTCTCGCTCCCTTGGACACCTGCAGGATGACAGGAGCATGCTCTTCTTCGCAGGCTTCTGTGATACCCTGTACGATCTCCATATTGTTTACGTTGAAAGCTCCGATGGCGTATCCGCCGTCATATGCCTTCTTGAACATTTCGGTTGATGTTACTAATTCCATAGTCTCTCTCCTTTGTATATATTCCGCCCCGGAAGCCCCCGCGTCCGGAGCATCTCAAACTATTCCGGATACAGTATATCACGAACTGCCCGTATTTGCACGCGCGGTGATAAATTGTGTCACAAAGCCGCGGGGCGGCGTATGCAGGTCTTCGCACCGGCATGTGCATGCCTTCTCGCGCCGTTCGCTGACCTTAATGCAGCAAATTTGAAAAAAGTGAATCAAAATGCTGCATTATTGCAGCACTTTTTCTGATTTCCCGGATATCTGCTGCATTTGCGCTCTCAAGGCTCATAAAACGGCATGATTTCAGGCCGAATGCAGCAGATTTTAAGAAATCGATTTTATTTGCTGCATATCTGCAGCACTTTCTGGATTTTTTTCTGTTTTTACTGCATTAAGGTCTGCTGCCGGACGCCGGTAACAAAGCTGCCTCGCAGGAACAGAAAAAGGGCCGCCCGCGGGCGGCCCCTGTGTGATCTGCAGCGCTTATGCAGCATTCTGTCATGCAGCGCTTATGCCTTGCTGCTTCAGC
>JAZUNH010000040.1:0-5103 GCA_045604065.1 Anaerovoracaceae bacterium | reverse complement strand
ACCCTCGGTCGGTCTCACTTCTATCTCAGGGTCGAGCAGTCCCGTCGGCCTTATGAGCTGCTCCGCCGTGACGCCGCCGGATCTTTCCAGCTCGTATGCCGCAGGTGTCGCCGATACGTACACGGTCTGCCCCGTCAGCTCGTTGAACTCGTCGAACTTCAGCGGCCTGTTGTCGAATGCCGAAGGCAGTCTGAATCCGTATTCGACCAGCGATTCCTTCCTTGCGCGGTCGCCGTTGTACATGGCCCTCAGCTGCGGCAGCATCGCGTGCGACTCGTCAATTATCGTCAGGAAATCCCCGTCCGGGAAGTAGTCGAGCAGAGTATACGGCCTCTCACCCGGCTTCAGGAAATTGATGTGCCTCGAGTAGTTCTCGATGCCCTTGCAGGTCCCTACCTCCATCATCATCTCGATATCATAATTGGTTCGCTGCTCCAGCCTTTCGGCCTCCAGCAGCTTGCCGTTGGAACGGAACCAGTCGAGCCTCTCGCGGAGTTCCTCCCTTATGGAAGCGACCGCAAGCTGCATGTCCTCGCGGCTCGTGATGTAATGGCTCGCCGGGAAGATCGAGATGTGCGAGCGCGTCCCCGTGATCTCACCGGTCAGCGGGTCTATCTCATGTATGCTCTCTATCTCGTCTCCGAAAAACTCCACCCTGACAGCGCTCTCGCCTCCGGCTGGATAGATGTCCACTATGTCGCCGCGCGCACGGAAAGAGCCCCGTGCAAAGTCCATGTCATTCCTTGTGTATTGGATGTCGACGAGCTTCCTGAAAAGCTGCATGCGGTCCATGTCCATGCCCGGCCTCAGGCTAATCAGCTGGTTCCTGTATGACGAAGGACTTCCGAGTCCGTATATGCAGGATACCGAAGCGACTATTATGACGTCGCGCCTCTCCAGTTGCGCCGCCGTCGCCGAGTGCCTCAGCTTGTCGATCTCGTCGTTGATGTCCGCGTCCTTTTCGATATATAAGTCAGTCGACGGCACGTAGGCCTCCGGCTGATAGTAATCATAGTAAGAGACGAAGTACTCCACCGCATTGTCCGGGAAGAACTCCTTGAACTCTCCATGCAGCTGGGCCGCGAGCGTCTTGTTGTGCGAGATAACCAGAGTCGGCTTCTGCACGGCCTCGATGATCTTGGCCATTGTAAACGTCTTGCCGGAGCCGGTCACGCCCATCAGTGTCTGCGCCTGCTTTCCCGCAAGTATGCCGTCAGCGATCTTCTCTATAGCCTGCGGCTGATCGCCCGTCGGAGAGTATTCACTTCTTACTGCAAATCTGTTCACGCGATTGATTGTATCAGAAATTAAACTTTAGAACAAGTGTTCTGATGCGATATAATATATATGAGCTACCATAGAAGGCAGGCGGTTAGCCCTCTCCGGAGGGACTGTGACCCTCCGTTGAAATAGAAACCCGAAAGGGAATCTGAAGAAAGGAGGGAAATGCCAATGGATGTATTCCAGTTTATGCAGGTTGTGGGTTTCGCGCTCGCTTTCCTCATAGCCGGGTATGGCCTAGGTAAAAGAAAGTAACCGCCCTCAGCGACGAATGCGGTTACCTCTGTGTAACTAGTATATCGGGCTAACCGTCTATTCGGTAGCTCATCTCTAAACTCATTATATATGTTTATTTCAAAAAGTAAATAACTCTACTTCTCCGGCGCCGGAGCCAGTATCTTGAGTCTCGCGATTATCGTATCGAACTGGTGCGAGTAGATCAGCTCTCTGCTGTAGCCGATCACGTCTGTAAGCAGTTCCGTATCAGTGTCACCGCCCTCAGGGATGGTTATCAACACAGGAGCCGCAAAGCTTATCACCTTATACAGATCCTCCTGAGTGACCGGCAGTTCTCCACCGTTCACCTCGCTCAGCACGTTATACATGCTCTTTGTCGCAGCCCAGTAATCCGCGAACGGATCACCGCCGCTGTTCTCGGCCTTCACTCCGTCCGTCAGGCTTCCGATGGCACCCTCAAGGTCTCCCCTCTTTGAAGACAGCCCCTCCAGAAGCGATGATCCTTCATAGTTCTCTCTGAACACAAGATCCATCAGTTTCACCAGCGCCTCCTGATAGCTGTACGTCACTTCATGCGAGCCGTCTCCGTCAGTCCAGCTGTCTGTCCTCTCCGCAGAGAACTCCTCGCGCGAAGCAACTCTGGCGTCAAGGTTCTCCGACAGTCTCGCGACCACGTCATCAGTAACTATCCTTGCCCTCATATCAGCCGCAGGGCTTCCAAGCGCGGCGAGCGCGTCCGCGAGCCCATCGTCCGTATCCTTCTTGAGGTCGTGCGTCACGCCATAGCGTGTCATTCCCCACATCGGCATGTGCGTGACTATGTCATCGCTGCAGATATAGTTGTGGATGTTCCTGTAGCTTCCGGCTGCGTCACCATCCACTGTCGCAGGAGCCTCAAAGGTATACGCGAATATCTTTGCTCCGTCCACCTTCTCGGCCAGTCTCACGGCGAGCACGTTTGTTATCGCGCCTCCCCTGCTCTGCCCTGTGAGCCAGTATGTGGTATTGCCGTCTCCGGCAAGAGCCGCTATGTCATCAACGACCTTATTCACAGCAGTGGCGTAAGCGTAGTGCTCTCCTGAAGCCTCCCCATTCGGTCCGTTCACCGTGAAGTTCTGTTTCCAGACCTTGTTGCGGAGCTGCCTTTCGGTATTCACGCTCTGCATGACCACCGCCACCAGCGTCGTGTCGCCGAGGCTCTTCTTAGCCCATGTGTAATTGCAGTCTTCAGGATCGGTGCTTGCGAAATCACTGTAGCCTACCTCATCAAAGCCGATGCTCTTCAGGAAGGCCGCACCCGGATTGTCAGCCTGATCACTCACGCATGAGGCGACCAGCTGCATCGAAGCAAGCGCCAGTTCCTTGTTCTCAGTTGACGGATCGTCCGAGAACCAGTCATCGGAGTAATAGTATGTATCTTTGATCATCACGTCGGGATCCGATGCTTTCTCCTTGTAAGTGGACATCCACTCAACGTCGCCAAAGATGTGCTCATAGGACTTTCCGCAGCCCGTCAGCATGAATGTGCCCAATACCATCAGCGCGGTCAGCGCCAGCGCCGTTACTCTCCTAAATGTATTTCTTTTCATGATGTTCCTCCAGAAATGTCACTTTAGACGATGAAATTATACCATATAAAAAAGGCCACGGACGAATCCGCAGCCTCTGAAATGTGTTCGGTTTACTGATAAGCGAATCCTTCGCCCGCGCTTTGTACAGGCTCGAATATCGACTGGGCCTGCTCATCTGTCAGGTCGATACCGAAGACTTCCTTGTAGTATGCTTTCGCCTCAGCGATGACATCCACATCCTCGAACTTTTCAGGATATGCAGTCTTTGCCATCCACAGCAGCGTGACCGGGCAGTCGACTCCCGGTGTGTAGCTCCTGTACATGCCGAGAGGCATCTTGTAGACCCTCTGATCCTGCACAGCCTTGACCGCGCTCCAATCATAGCCTTCAACGGTGTTGTTGTACAGGTCGTCCGGATAGAAGGTGTTGAAGTTGGTCATGAAGATCAGATCAGGATTCCACGCGTAGACCTGCTCCATGTTGACGGCGACCGAGTTGTCTGTCGACAGCTCCTGCGCCACGTTCTTTGCTCCGATGGCATCCGCCCACCACTGTCCGAAGAACTGCTGTCCTGAGGTCAGCAGCGTCGTGTCGCTGTACTGGAAAAGGAAGAATGCGTTTGCGCGCTCCTCATCAGGGATATCCTTTACCCTCTCCTGAACCATGTCGTACATCGCGTTGGACTTCTCCTCTACGATGGCCGCCTTGTCACTGTCAGGGAACATCTGGCTCAGAAGCGCGATCCAGTTGTTGAGAGTCTCGATGCAGTTGTAATCCCATTTATTGACGGAGATCGCTACCGCCGCCAGGCCCGCGTTGGTCAACTGCTCGCCTATCTCAGGGCTCGATGCGCTATAAAAGACGACATCCGGCTCGAGCTTCATCAGCTCCTCCATGTTGACGTCTGTGCCGTCGATGTAGCCTGTCTCCGCGTCGAGCATCTCCGGGTACAGCTGCCCGAGAAGTCCGTTCTCCGCGGCGGTCATCGAAGGCGCCGGGATTCCCACGAGCTTGTCCGCCGAATCGAAGAATACAGCCAGAACGCTCGGCAGCGGATAAATGTCACATACCGCTATGCGCTGTATGTCCTTAGGGACCTCGACCTGCATGTCGGCGTGGTCAGTAACTGTAATGGTGTCCGCATTTTCAGCAGGAGCTTCTTCTCCGCTGCCGCCGCATGCCGCAAAAGACATCATGGTCATCACGAAGACCATTATCATTACAATGAGTTTTAACATACCGTTCTTCTTATTCAGAATCCTCTTCATAGTCAGAACCTCCTTTAAAATGAAAAATATTATTATACTTTTTCCAACACCCCAGTTATCACACACTCGGTTTCACCTATTATTACGTACATCTGCACATGAATGGCCCAACTGTTCGTAATAGATCAGTGATTATTACGAACACTGGCGCGTAAAGGCCTTGTTTGTTCGTAAAATGATCGGTTTGCAGACGCCCTTCTATTGCTTTTTTACGAACCATTACCTTGAATGGCGGCTAATGTTCGTAATGCTGATCAGATTATTACGAACACGCGGGGTTTACCGGCCTGATTGTTCGTAATATCAGGAAGTTGGTTACGAACACGGCAGGGGAATCGCCTTGATTGTTCGTAAAATGATCGGTTTGGAGACGCTCTTCTATTGGTTTTTTACGAACAATAACCTTGAATGGTGGCTAATGTTCGTAATGCCGAGCGGATTATTACGAACACGCGGGCGTTACCGGCCTGAATGTTCGTAATATTGGGAAGTTGGTCGGCTCCATACCAGCTCTTGTTTATCAGGATCTACCAAGAATCTGCCTAAAGTCCGGATAGTTGATCGAAATCCTCTATCAGATTTGGAATCTCATCACGATAAAGTCTTCCTGAGAAAGCCTCGCTTGGCAGCGGGATGAACTTTGCGCTTTCCGGCACGATCGGCTTGTAGAGCGGATCGGCTATGACAAAGGCTGCTCCCTCGAGTTCAGGAATTATATCGTCCTCGTCAGGGGTCAGGTGGTCGCA
>JAZUNH010000039.1:0-2472 GCA_045604065.1 Anaerovoracaceae bacterium | reverse complement strand
GCCTCTTCCATATAGTGGGTGGTAAGCAGTATGGTGATGCCTCTGTTGTGGAGCTCTTTCAGTATGCCCCAGGTCTGGCGCCTCGCTATCGCGTCCATTCCCGCGGTAGGCTCATCCAGCAGGATGATCTCCGGATCCGTCAGCAGTGCGCGGCATATCATCAGCCTCCTCTTCATGCCTCCGGAAAGGTTTCTCACGCTTCTCCTTCTGAAGTCCTTCAGTCCTACAAAATCGAGAAGCCTGTCCGTTTTCTCTTTGATCTCCCTGACAGGCATGTAGTAAAGCCTGCCCTGGTATTCCATGACCTCGTCGCAGGTCATGTCCATCCTCATCGAGTATTCCTGCGTTATGACGCTGATCCTTCTTTTGATCTCCGACGACTTGCGGTCAAGCGGCTTGCCGTCGACAAGGATCTCGCCCTCGTTAGGGATGAGCACCGTCGAGATCATGCTTATCGTCGTGGTCTTCCCGGCGCCGTTAGGCCCGAGCAGCCCAAAGAACTCGCCTGTCTCTATGGTAAGATCCAGGTGATCCACAGCGGTGAATTCACCGAATTTCTTTGTCAGTTCCTTTATCTCGATCATCAGGTCATCCTTCGTAGCCGTTCAGCACTTCTATGGTCCTGTCCACATCTTCATCAGTCAGCGCGTCAGACATGAACATAGCCTCGAACTGAGACGGCGCAATGTAGATATTGTTCTCAAGCATGTAGCGGAAATATCTTCCGAACGCTTCTGTATCGCTCGTGACTGCCGTATCGTAGTCGACGACTTTCTCCGGCGTGAAGAAAGCGCTCATGATCGAGCCGACTCTGTTCACGCACGCGGCGTCGCCGAACTTGGCTTTGTAAGCCGCCTCGAGCTTCGCTCCCTTTGCCTCGAGCCTGTCGTAGATGCCGTGATCCTCCCTGAGCGTCCTGAGCGTAGTGAGGCCCGCGGTCATAGCGACAGGGTTTCCCGAGAGAGTCCCCGCCTGGTATACGCTTCCCGTAGGAGCGACCTTGTCCATGATCTCAGCTCTTCCGCCGTAGGCGCCTACCGGCATCCCGCCTCCGATTATCTTGCCGAGTGTCGTGATGTCAGCCTTGACTCCGTATACTTCCTGAGCGCCGCCCGGAGCCAGCCTGAACCCTGTGATGACCTCGTCGAAGATGAGAAGCGCGTCGTTTTCCTCGGTGATCTTCCTCAGTGCTTCCAGGAATCCCGGAAGAGGAGGAACGACTCCCATGTTAGCCGCAACCGGCTCCACAACGACTGCCGCGATCTTTCCTTTATATTCGTCAAAGAGCTTCTGTACGCTCTCAACGTTGTTGTACTCCGCTAAAAGAGTATACTTCGCGTATCCCTCCGGGACTCCGGCGCTGTCCGGAGTGGACTCTGTGATGAGCCCCGATCCGGCTTTGACCAGAAGGCCGTCGCTGTGTCCGTGATAGCAGCCCACGAATTTGACGATGTAGTCTTTCCCGGTGTATCCTCTCGCGACCCTTATCGCGCTCATCACGGCCTCTGTGCCGCTGTTCACCATCCTCACCTTCTCGATGGAAGGGAACATCTCTGTGATGAGCTCCGCGACTTCATATTCGACTCCCGTAGGGGCGCCGAACGTTAGTCCCTTCTCCGCGGCTTCCTTTACCGCCGCGAGGACCTTCTCGTTAGCGTGTCCGAGGATCAGCGGCCCCCAGGATGACACGTAGTCGATGTACTCGTTTCCATCCACGTCGAATACGCGGCTGCCCTTACCGTGATCGATAAAGACAGGGTCGCACCCTACTGCGCGGAACGCTCTTACAGGCGAATTGACTCCGCCCGGTATGAATTTCTTGGAGAGCTCGAAGAGCTCCTGTGATCTTTCGTGATTCATATCTTTCCTCTATTCATCCTTCAGCCATTTCGCCACGTCGAGAGCGTGATATGTGATGATGATGTCGGCTCCCGCTCTCTTGATGGCGATCATGTTCTCCATGACGATCCTCTTCTCGTCGATCCAGCCGTTCGCGGCGGCCGCCTTGACCATCGAGTACTCGCCGCTCACGTTGTATGCGGCAAGAGGGATGTCCACGTTCCAGGAAACTTCCTTCACTACGTCGAGGAACGCAAGCGCAGGCTTGACCATTACGATGTCAGCTCCCTCGTCCACATCCAGCATCGACTCTCTGACAGCTTCTCTTCCGTTATGATGATCCATCTGGTATGTCTTCCTGTCGCCGAACTGCGGCGCTGAATGCGCGGCGTCTCTGAACGGCGAATAATACGCTGAAGCGAATTTGGTGCTGTATGACATGATCGGCGTATTAATGTGTCCGCTCTCGTCGAGTGCCGCGCGGATAGCCGCGACTCTTCCGTCCATCATGTCTGACGGCGCGATGATGTCTGCCCCCGCGTCCGCGAGAGTTACCGCAGCCTTCGCGAGAAGCGGCAGAGTCTCGTCGTTCAGAATCTCCCCGTCTTTGATAAGCCCGCAGTGGCCGTGTGA
>JAZUNH010000038.1:0-14856 GCA_045604065.1 Anaerovoracaceae bacterium | reverse complement strand
ACGATCAAGCTCCAGACGACCAGACTCGTGTATAAGGCAAAGGACGGTAATGAGTACATCTTCAATCTGATCGATACTCCGGGCCACGTCGACTTCAACTATGAAGTCTCGAGAAGCCTTGCCGCGTGCGAGGGCGCCGTTCTTGTTGTGGACGCGACTCAGGGCGTCGAAGCGCAGACTATGGGAAATGTATATCTTGCGCTGGACGAGGATCTGGAGATCCTGCCGTGCCTCAACAAGATGGATCTCGCCAGCGCGAGGCCTGAAGAGACGAAGCAGGAGATCGAGGACATGATCGGCCTTGACGCCGAGGACGCCCCTATGATCTCCGCGAAAGACGGCACAGGCATCACGGACCTTCTTGAAGCCGTGGTGAAGACGATACCGGCGCCTTCCGGAGATCCGGAGAAGCCGCTCAAGGCTCTGATATTCGACTCCATATACGATAACTATAAGGGCGTAGTCATCTTTGTCCGCGTGTTCGACGGAATGGTAAAGGTCGGGGACACGATGAAGCTCATGGCGTCGGGAAAGACCTACGAAGTCACGGAAGTCGGCGTGATGGCGCCGGGCCACGTTCCAGCGAAGTTTCTCAGGGCAGGTGACGTAGGATACATCTGCGCCGCCATAAAGCGCGTAGCTGACGCGAGAGTCGGTGATACCGTGACCAACGCGGATCATCCGACACAAGAAGCTCTTCCGGGGTACAAAAAAGTGCAGTCGATGGTCTACTGCGGCATATATCCAGCTGAGGGCGAAAAGTATGAACCGGTAAAGGACGCGCTGGAGAAGCTGCAGGTCAACGACGCGGCGTTCAGGTTCGAGCCTGAGACGTCGACAGCCCTTGGATTCGGCTTCAGATGCGGGTTCCTTGGGCTCCTTCACATGGAGATAATAGTAGAGAGGCTCGAGCGCGAGTTCGACCTGGCCGTCGTGACGACCGCGCCGAGCGTATTATATAAGGTAGTAAAGTCTGACGGAACGGAGATCTTCATACAGAATCCTTCAGACCTTCCGGACCCGTCGGAGATATCGCACATCGAGGAGCCTGTCGTGAAGGCGGACATCATGATCCCTAAGGACTATGTCGGATCCATCATGGACCTCTGCCAGAACAGAAGGGGAGTCATGCTGAGCATGGAGTACATCACGACCGAAAGGGTGACGCTCCACTATGAGCTTCCACTTAACGAGGTGATCTACGACTTCTTCGACGCTCTGAAGTCCAAGACCAAGGGATACGGCTCGATCGACTACGAGTTCCTCTGCTACAGAGAGTCGAAGCTCGTAAAGCTCGACGTTCTGCTGAATAAAGAGCTCGTCGACGCGTTCTCAATGATCGTACACGAGTCGGAGGCGTATACGAGAGGGCGCTTCGTCTGCGAGAAGCTGAAAGAGATCATACCGATGCATCAGTTCGAGGTCCCTATCCAGGCCGCGATCGGGCAGAAAGTCATAGCGCGGGAGACTGTGAAAGCCTACAGGAAGGACGTCATCGCTAAATGCTACGGAGGCGACATCTCGCGTAAGAAGAAGCTTCTTGAGAAGCAGAAGGAAGGCAAGAAGAGGATGCGGAGCTTCGGGAAGGTAGACGTGCCGCAGGAGGCATTCACTGCGATCCTCAAGTACGACGACAGCAAGTCATGACACCGCTCGGAATATATGTGCACGTACCGTTCTGCGTAAGGCGCTGCCCGTACTGCGGGTTCTATTCAAACGCCGTGGGGACAGGCGGATACGAAGACAGGATAAAGGAATATTTCAGGCATCTCGGGGAGGAGCTCAGGTTCAGGAAAGAACAGAGAGACTTCCCGTATTTTGTTGACTCTATCTACTTCGGCGGAGGGACTCCGTCGCTCGCGGACCCCGGCCTTATCGGAGACCTGATCGGTGAGACCGCGGCGCTGTACCCTGTCGCGGAAGACTGCGAGATATCCATGGAGGCGAATCCGGGAACGCTTGACAGGAAGCGCCTCGAGGCATACAGAGCGGCAGGAGTCAGCAGGCTCTCGCTGGGGCTCCAGTCGCTTGACGACGGCGTTCTCAGGACACTCGGAAGGATACATACGGCAGGCGACTTTGTACAAAGCTTCGATGACGCGAGAAGCGCCGGCTTCGAAAACATAAGCGTGGATCTCATGTTCGGGGTACCGGGCCAGACAGAGGAGATATGGGAAGACACGGTGGAGAGGCTTGCGAGCATGCTCCCGGAGCACATATCGTTCTACAGCCTCCAGATAGAGGAGGGTACTCCTTTCTATACTGAATACAAGATGGGTGATATGGAGCCTGTACCGGACGAGGAGGACAGGACGATGTATCACAGATGCCTGGAGATACTGAGAAGCCGCGGATACGGGCAGTATGAGATATCCAATGCGGCTCTTCCGGGGAAAGAATGCAGGCATAACCTGAAATACTGGACGTTCGGGGACTATCTCGGGATCGGCGCATCCGCGAGCTCTTTCATAGATGGTGTAAGGAGGACAGACCCGGGAGCCGGGTACGATGATTTTGCCCGGGAAGGATTCCCTGACAGCCTTCTCGCGGAGGATCACCGCAACAGCTTCTTCGACAGCTGCGCCGACTACATGATAACGGGGCTCAGGCTTACTGAAGGGATAGACGAGAGAGACTTCGCGAAGAGGTTCGGGAAGAGCATAGACGAGGTGTTCCCGCGCGCTGAAGAAGAGCTTTCGGAGTTCAAAAAAAGCGGACGCGTCGTAAGGGAACGCGGCCGCCTCAGGATAACCGTGAGCGGTATGGACGTAGCCAACAGGATCATGCGGATCTTCGTATAGCTACGCCAGCCTGAACGAGAGCGCGATGACGTAGATCACCATCATCATTATGCTCGCGCCTATGGCTCCTTTCGACAGTGCCCTCGAAGAAGCATACCTTCTCCTGAGGTCATACGGGATCTGGCCTAGGCCCTTCAGCTTAAGGTATGAGAATATACCGAGAAGAAGGCCCAGGATAGGCACGATTGATGTGATTATGCCTGCCATAGCCAGAGTGTGCGCCGTCTGTATAGCCTGTGATTTGACGATCACAGGATCTTTTTTATCTACAGGGATGTCTTCATACTGAACGTCGACGTTCATGATGCGCTCTTCGAATTCATCCTTTGATTTGTTCTTCTTGCTCTTCTTGTTGTTAGACATACTTTACCTTATCCGTAATAGATTAGAATTATCACATTTGTATTTTATCACAATTTACCTGTATGTGTCACATTATTTCGCAGTCTTTCAGGGCGAGAATTAATGGCAAAAAGTATTGACATACAGGGGCTGAAGTAGTACATTATATATAGAGTTAGCACTCGGACGTTATGAGTGCTAACAACAAGGGGATAAGATATGGAATTAACAGAAAGAAAACTGAAGATACTGCAGGCGATCATAAGCAATTATGTACGCACTGCCGAGCCTGTCGGGTCCAGGACTCTTTCGAGACAGTTCGATATGGCGATGAGCCCCGCGACCATCAGAAACGAGATGAGCGATCTGGAGGAGATGGGTTATCTTACTCATCCGCATACTTCCGCGGGACGAGTTCCTTCAGATAAGGCATACAGGCTGTACGTCAACAGCATGATGGACGAAGTGGAGGTATCCAACGAGGACAAGATGATCATCAGGGATACCCTGAAGGCAGACGTGGACGAGTTCGACAAGACGATCGAGCGCGCCGCAGAGCTCCTTTCAGAGATCACGAATCTCGCGTCCTTCGCCATCACGCCGAGCAAGGAGGAAGAGGTCATCAAGTTCGTGAACCTTCTTCCTGTGGACGAGCGTCAGGTCATACTGATGATCGTGACCGAATCCGGGAAGGCGCAGAACACGAGGCTCAGGCTGGATGATCCGTACACCGAGGAACAGCTCAATGTGCTTGCCAAGAACATCACATACGACTACAGGGGAAGAAAGCTCACCGAGGTCCTGAAGAGCAGCATAATCGACGACTTCAGGTCGGATCTCACAGCGATGAACAAGCTTGCGGAGAGTGTGATGCCGAACTTCATGAGGACGCTAGAGGATATGCTGGACGTTCATCTGTATATGGACGGGCTCAGCAATATTTTCGACCTTCCTGAGTTCGGAGATCTGTCCAGGGCCAAGAGCTTCATCTCTTTGTTCGACCAGAAAGATAAGCTCATGAAGAGGATCATGGACAGAGCCGACGGCATGATGGTAACTATCGGCGAGGAGAACGCGGACGCGGATCTTTCGGACTGCTCGCTCATCACCGCGACTTACCATGTGGACGGAAGATACGTCGGGAAGATCGGAGTCATAGGGCCGACAAGGATGCGCTACGGCGAGATCACCTCGATAGTGAAATATCTTACCGATAATCTGAGCGATTCATTCGACATGAAAGACATAGATGATAAAGGCGGTACAGGAGGAGAAGATGTCTAGAAAAAAGAAACAGCCGGAAGAAAACGAGATAGAGATCGAAGACGTGACGCCGGAAGCCGAGCCTGAGGATCAGGAAGAGGCTGAGAAGGCTGAAGAGGCTGCCGCTGAAGAACAGCAGAAGAAGGATGAGAAGTCAGAGGAAGACGAGACCTGGAGCGAGAAATACACAAGGCTCATGGCTGATTTCCAGAATTTCAGGAAGCGTACGGATAAGGAGAAGGCAGACGTCTACTCCTTTGCGAACGAGAAGATCATGACAGATCTTCTGCCGGTACTCGACAATTTCGAGAGAGCTCTCGGAAGCGAGTGCAAAGACGAGGCGTACGCGGCAGGGATGCAGATGATCTTCAAGCAGCTGACCGACATACTTACGGCGTCGGGCCTTAAAGAAATAGATGCGGTGGGGCAGGATTTCGATCCGAACTTCCACCACGCTGTCCTTACGGACAGCAGCCCCGACTTTGACAGCGGCAAGGTCACGGAGGTCCTGCAGAAGGGCTACAGGCTCAACGGCAGGGTGATCCGCCCGTCGATGGTCAAAGTCAATGAATAACGTTAAATATAGGAAGAGATAGATAAGCATATTGCAGGAGGTAGAAATATGTCAAAAGTAATAGGAATAGACCTTGGTACCACCAACAGCTGCGTAGCGGTGCTTGAAGGCGGAGAGCCGACAGTCATCGCCAACGCGGAAGGAAACAGGACCACGCCGTCAGTAGTGGGATTCACTAAGGGCGGAGAGAGACTCGTGGGAGAGACGGCAAAGCGTCAGGCCGTTACCAACCCTGAGAGAACGATAACATCGATAAAAAGACACATGGGCGAGGATTATACGATCGAGATCGACGGAAAGAAATATACTCCGCAGGATATCTCGGCTATGATCCTGTCCAAGCTGAAGGAAGACGCCGAGAGCTATCTCGGGAGCAAAGTGACCGAGGCGGTCATCACAGTACCTGCGTACTTCTCGGATTCACAGAAGCAGGCGACTAAGGACGCCGGCAAGATCGCGGGACTCGACGTGAAGAGGATCATCAACGAGCCTACGGCGGCCTCACTTGCTTACGGACTTGATAAAGAAGAAGGATCACATAAGATCCTGGTATACGACCTCGGCGGAGGCACATTCGACGTGTCAGTCCTCGAGCTCGGCGACGGAGTATTCGAGGTGCTCGCCACAAACGGCGACACACACCTCGGCGGAGACGACTTTGATAACGTTATCATGAACTGGCTCGCTGACAACTTCTCACAGGAGCACGGCGTAGACCTGAGAGCGGACAAGATGGCTCTCCAGAGACTGAAGGAAGCCGCGGAGAAGGCCAAGAAAGAGCTTTCGTCAGCGCAGACGACCAACATCAACCTGCCGTTCATCACAGTAACGGCTGACGGGCCGCTGCATCTCGACGTCGACCTTTCAAGAGCGAAGTTCAACGAGCTCACAGAGCACCTCGTACAGAGAACGATCGAGCCTCTCAGAAAGGCTATGGCTGATGCCGGCGTAACGAACGACGACATCGCGAAGATCATCCTGGTAGGCGGATCCACAAGGATCCCTGCCGTACAGGAAGCAGTAAAGAATGAGACGGGTAAAGAGCCGTTCAAGGGCATCAACCCTGACGAGTGCGTAGCCGTAGGAGCAGCCATCCAGGCCGGAGTTCTTACCGGAGAGGTAAACGACGTGCTTCTGCTCGACGTAACTCCGCTTTCGCTTTCGATCGAGACGCTCGGCGGAGTCGCAACCAAGCTGATCGAGAGGAACACCACGATCCCTACGAAGAAGAGCCAGATCTTCTCCACCGCGGCTGATAACCAGACAGCGGTAGACGTGCACGTAATGCAGGGCGAGAGGGAGATGGCCGCCGACAATATCACGCTCGGCCAGTTCCAGCTCACAGGCATCGCTCCTGCTCCTCGCGGAGTACCTCAGATCGAGGTAACGTTCGACATCGACGCGAACGGCATCGTGAACGTAAGCGCGAAGGATCTCGGTACAGGCAAGCAGCAGGCGATAACCATCACTTCATCCACGAATCTTACTGAAGAGGAGATCAACAAGAAGGTCAAGGAAGCTGAGCAGTACGCGGCTGAGGACAAGAAGAAGAAGGAGAGCATCGAAGAGAGAAACAAGGCGGAAACTCTGGTATACGAGACAGAGAAGACCCTGAAAGATATTGAAGGCAAGATCTCGCCGGAAGAGAAAGAGGGCATCGAGAGCGCGAAGGACGACCTGAAGAAGGCTCTGGAAGCCAATAACCCTGACGACATCAAGGCGAAGACAGAAGCACTGACAGAGAAGTTCAACGCTGTAGCGTCGAAGATCTACTCACAGGCACAGGCGCAGGGACAGCCTGGACCTGACATGGGCGCTCAGCCTGGACCTGACATGGGACAGCAGGCAGGGCCTCAGGGCGGCTCCTCTGACGATAACGTTGTCGATGCTGACTATAAAGTAGTCGACGACGACAAATAGAAGATGATATATTATGGCAGATAAAAGAGATTACTATGAGGTTCTCGGTATCGAGAAAGGCGCCAGTGAGGAAGAGATAAAGAAGGCCTTCAGGAAGATGGCCCTCAAGTATCATCCTGACAGGAACCAGGGAGATAAAGATGCCGAGGAGAAATTCAAAGAAGTTAACGAGGCATACAGCGTGCTTTCAGATCCTGAGCTCAGGAAGAAGTACGATATGTTCGGGTTTGCCGGAGTCGACCCAAGCGCACAGGCGGGCCAGCAGGGCGGATACACCCAGTGGACCGGCGGGTTCGACGGTATGGACTTCGGTGATATCTTCGGCGATTTCTTCGGAGGCGGCTTCGGAGGCGGCGCGGCCAGAAGAAGGAACGCACCGTCAAAGGGGCGCGATATCCAGCACAGCCTTAAGATCACTTTTGAAGAGGCTGCTTTCGGTACGACCAAGACCATCAACGTACGAAAGTATGTGAAATGTGATAAGTGCCAGGGAAGCGGCGCGGCGCCGGGGACAAGCAAGCATTCATGCCCGAGGTGCGGAGGCACCGGGCAGGTGCAGACCGTGAGGAACACTCTGTTCGGACAGGTCCAGACTGCTTCAACATGTCCTGAGTGCGGCGGAACAGGCCAGAAGATCGATACTCCATGCCCTGACTGCAGCGGATCCGGACAGATCATGAAGAACATCAAGATCGAAGTCAAGATCCCGGCCGGTGTCGATGAGGGCAGCGTTCTTCCGATCAGAGGCCAGGGAGAGCCGGGAAGGAACGGCGGTCCTAACGGAGATCTTTATGTCGTACTTGCTGTAGCTCCGCATAAGCTGTTTGACAGAGAGGGGAACGACCTTTATCTGGATATCCCTATCTCTTTCACGCAGGCTGCTTTAGGAGACGAGATCACGGTGCCTACTCTTGAAGGCAAGGTATCATATAAGGTCCCTGCGGGTACGCAGCCGGGGACTGTGTTCAGGCTGAGAGGAAAGGGCGTGGCTGATGTCCACGGCGGTAGGATGGGCGACCTTTACGTGAAGGTGACACTCGAAGTCCCTACCAAGCTCAACGCCGAGCAGAAGAAGATCATAAAGCAGATGGGCGATACGGTCGGGACAGAATGCTACAAGAAGAAGTCAGGCTGGGCTCAGAAGCTGAAGGATTTCTTCTCATAAGATACAGCAAGACGGATAGAGGCTGCTGCGGGAACGCTTTACGGCGCTCCTGCAGCGGTCTTTTTGTTAGCCGGCAGGCAGATCGCGGACAGGCAGGCAGATCGCGGACCGGCAGGCAGAGTTGATACTTTTGCGGAGAAAAATCGTCAGAAGTACCAAAAAAATGAAAAAAAGGCCGGAAAAGTATGAAAAAGCATATGGCCGGGAAGGATTTATGCTGTATAGTATATGAAGAGTAAGAATTGCGGAGGTGTACTGAATGCCGGATGACAGACTCCAGAGATCCAGGCTGATGCTTGGCGATGAAGCGCTGAAAAAGCTTAAAGGCTCCAGCGTAGCTGTGTTCGGGCTCGGCGGAGTGGGCGGCCCGTGCGCTGAAGCTCTCGTGAGAGCCGGCGTGGGGAAGATCACGATCGTCGATAACGACGTGGTGGACATAACCAACATAAACAGGCAGATAATAGCGATGAGCTCGACGGTCGGGCGACCTAAGACAGAGGTGATGGCTGAGAGGCTGAGAGACATCGCGCCGGATGCTGAGGTGATCGAGAAGAGGATGTTCTTCCTGCCTGAGACCGCGGACGAGTTCGACTTCACGTCGTATGATTATGTGGTCGACGCGATAGACACTGTCAAGGCGAAGCTCGGGCTGGCCGAGAAGTGTGTCTCTTCCGGGACAAAGATCATAAGCGCCATGGGCGCCGGGAACAAAATGGATCCTTCCGGGTTCCGGGTGTCTGACATAAGCAAGACCGAGATGGACCCTCTTGCGAAGGTGATGAGGAGAGAACTCAGGAAGCGCGGCATCACACATCTTAAAGTCGTGTATTCGAAGGAGAAGCCGTCCGACACGGTAGTGGAAGGGAAGGGCGCGCAGGCGTCACGCCACGCTCCCGGATCCGTTTCATTCGTCCCTCCTGTAGTGGGATACATCCTTGCGTCGGAAGTGGTGAGGGACCTAATAGGCAGATAAGAAAGTCATACGGCTTTCTGCCGTGTGACCTGCGTGATAAAGAAAACACGGGGCGCCGCGATGCGGCTTCCCCGTGTTTTCCGTTTTGGGATTTTATATTGTTGTACCTGTTTGCTATTTTGCTGTCACTTTCACGACAGGGCTCATGACCCCGAAGTAAGTGATGTTGTGCAGCTTCTTGTAAGTCTGCATCTTCACGTAATATGTCTTTCCGCTCACGAGGTTTTTGACCTTGCAGGTCGTGGTGCCCTGCGGGCGCGTAGTTGACTTTGCGTTTTTGAAATCCTTATCCTGCGAATATACGATCCTGTATCTTGGATCTCCTATTCCTGTCGTCTTCGGATATGTGATCTTGAATCCGCCCGCAATAGGAGTGGCAGTCTTGATGCTTCCGTAGATCACATAAGCGTGTGCCACGGTACCGTACCTTCCGGAATACGTATGTCCGTTATATACGACCGTCGGCTTCGCCGCTACATTGTAGCAGTATCTTTCCTTAGCGCTGTATTTTTTATATGTGTTGGACGTTGAGTACATCTTCTCAGCTATGTCGACACAGTTGAATACGACCTTGTACTCGACCTGTCCCAGCTTCTTCATCTGGTTCGGCGCAGGATCCCAGTAAGCCTTGATCTTGCTGCCCTTAAGCACCTTGGTCTTACAGTCTGTAGTCGCGAAGTACAGATACTGCCTCTTTGAATACTTTCCGCTTACCGTCTTGCTTTCCATTACGTTCTGTCCGCGCACGAGGATCTCCACGATGCTTCCCGGCTTCAAGTCTGTCAGCGTATATGATGTTTCGCCTGTCTTGACCTTGGTCAGCTTCTCGGCGCCGTTTATCCTGTACGCGACCAGATAGCGCGTCGCGTTGTCGGCTTTGCTCCAGGTGAGCTTCATCCTGCCCGCGCTTATGTTATATGACGCCTTGAGGCCTGTCACCTTCGACGGTGTGTCCGTATCCTCAGGCTCGTCGACGACAGTAGAAGTGTCGGTCCCGATGTTCTTGTCCGCGATCTTGAACGTGCCGTACGTCTCGTTGGAATAATCGCCCTTGCCGTGGATCAGCACAGTGGCGGTCCCTTTTTTGATGTTGTTCATATATGATACGGAATAATCCGTACCGTTCTTCAGCGTATCGCCGTCGTCGGTGACCTTTACCGAAGGCTGCTTGATAGTGCCGTCATACTTATACTGCGTGGCGCCGAGAGTTACCTTGCACTGCCTTATCGACTTGGTACCGGACTCGGTCTTCGTTCCCGAGAGAGGGTAGTACCAGAAGTTCCTGTCGATGTTTCCCTTCATGCCGGAGACTCTTCCGGTGGATGAGAACTGCCAGATCTCCATCTTTCCGGAATAGCTGTTGCTGGTGGAATACTGGGCGAGCCAGAACCTGTACTGGTTGCTTCCGTTGATGTCGCTCATGTTGAATCTGTAGTTCGCCGACACTTTAGGATCCACCATCATCCTGTATGAATAGAACATCGAGCTGTAGCCTGACGCCTTCAGCGTGTTCATGAAGACTCTGGCGTTCCTGGTGAACCTCTTCCTCGCGTACGCCTTGCCTTTTTTATTGACGAGCTTCTTATATACTGTATTCGCGCGCCCCGAGTCGATCTCGTAGTCCATGACGACAGGGAGCTGGTTGTTTACCTTGTTGTTCTTCAGGATCGAGATGACATAGTTCGCTTCCTTCTTGGCCTCCGTGGATGTCGTGGCGCAGGCATAGTAATAGATGCCGACGCTTACGCCGGCCTTCTTCGCGTCCTTATAGTTCGTGGCGAAAGTGCTGTCCTGATGGAGCGTGAAGCTGTTCAGCGCGGTATATCCGCATCTCAGAATAGCAAAATCGATACCGGCAGCCTTGGACTTCTTCCAGTTTATTGCTCCCTGCCATACCGAAACGTCAACTCCGTGGAAAAGCTTGTGAAGTGAAACCTTGTAGAATGCGGGATGCGTGTACTTCTTGTTGTTGATCACGCTTGTCGCCGCAAACACGCCTGAAGAAGATATGACCATGATGAGTATCACGGCTGATATCACAAAAAGATACCTTCTGATAACAGATACCAAAATAAAACCCCTCTTTCTCTATTCCCAAGCGGGACCCCTCCCGCAGCCGTACAACTGACCATCTTTATCTTAACATCGCTTTTTTTATACATCAATCGCGCAGAAGTGTTGACATCAAGGTTATGCTTGAAAAAAAGACCGATTTTTGCTACCATCAAATTGTATTGTTTTTAAAACAACGATATATGGGGCATATCCGGAAGCGTGTGACACAATACGAAAACTGATCCGGGTGAAAAAAGTTTACGGAAACTGCCCATTTTACAGGATTTATGTAAACCAATTAGAAGGAGTTCAACATGGCGGCACTCTGGAGCGGAAGGTTCAAAAAAGACATGGACAGCATGGTGAAGGAATTCAACGCGTCCATCGGCTTTGATAAAAGAATGTACGAAGAGGACATCGACGGCAGCATCGCGCATGTCTCGATGCTGGCGAAACAGGGCATCGTGACTGACGGGGAGGCTGATAAGATAAAGGAAGGCCTCGAGAAGATAAGGAAAGGGATAGCCGGCGGGACGATAGTCTTTGACGTAGAGGATGAAGACATACACATGGGCATCGAGTCCAGGCTTATCGAGGAGATAGGCGAAGTCGGCAAGAAGCTGCATACCGCGAGGAGCAGAAACGACCAGTGCCAGGTGGACGCGAGGCTCTACCTGAGGAAAGAGATCAGAGAGATGATCCTGGAGCTCGAGCAGATGGAGGATACGATCCTCGCCAAGGCGGAGAAATACAAAGACGCGCTCACCGTCGGATTCACGCACATGCAGCACGCGCAGCCTGTCACAGTCGGCTTTATATTCATGGCATACTTCCAGATGTTCAGGAGAGACATCGAAAGGCTGGACGACACGCTTGAAAGAATGAACCTTTGCCCGCTCGGAGCATGCGCGCTCGCGGGGACCACATTCGACACAGACAGGAAGATGACATCTGACATGCTCGGGTTCGACGCGCCGACAGAGAACGCGATGGATTCAGTATCTGACAGGGACTATATGATAGAATTTCTTTCGGACGCCGCGATCTCAATGATGCACATCTCCAGATGGGCTGAGGAATTCGTCTGGTGGAACAGCTCTGAATTCAGCTATATCGCGCTGGACGACAGCTTCTGCACGGGGAGCAGCATAATGCCGCAGAAGAAGAACCCTGACATGGCAGAGCTCCTGCGCGGTAAGTGCGGAAGAGTCTACGGCGACCTCATGCAGCTCCTCACAGTCATGAAGGGGACGCCTCTCGCCTACAATAAAGACTTCCAGGAAGATAAGGAAGGCGTGTTCGACGCTGTCGACACGTGGAAGGCCAGCGTGGCCATATTCGCGAAGATGCTGGAAAACACAGAGTTCAGGCTGGACAGGATAGAGCCGCGTCTTTCAGAAGGATTCCTGAACGCGACTGACATCGCGGAACACATGGCATCCTGCGGCATCCCGTTCAGAGAGGCTCATAATATAGTAGGAAGAATGGTGCAGCGCTGCGAGGAAAAGGGCTGTCAGCTGGAGGACCTCAGCGATCCGGATCTCAAGGCGATCGACGCCAGGATCAGCAAAGAGATGCTGGGCGACATAAGCGTTAGAGCGTGCGTCGAGGCGAGAGACTCGTTCGGAGGCACGGCGCCTCACGAAGTGGAGAGACAGATAAAGACCGGAAGAGAGTGGCTCGATGGAAGACATTAATAAAGAGGCTCTGGAAAAACATAAGGAATGGCATGGGAAGCTGTCCTCGGCGGTAAAGGCTCCGATAACCAATAAAGAGGAGCTCGCGATAGCGTATACGCCGGGAGTCGCAGCCCCATGTCTTGCGATACAGCAGAACGAGGACCTCGCGTACGAATACACGGGCAAGGGGAACACAGTGGCTGTCATAACCGACGGAACGGCAGTGCTCGGCCTGGGGGACATCGGGCCTTCAGCCGGTATGCCCGTGATGGAGGGGAAGTGCGCGCTGTTCAAATCCTTCGCCGGGATCGACGCCATACCTATCTGCATAAACAGTAAAGATACAGAGACGATAATACAGACCATATACAATATCTCAAAAAGCTTCGGCGGCATCAACCTGGAGGACATCAGCGCGCCGAGGTGTTTTGAGATAGAGCGGAGGCTGATCGATATGTGCGACATACCTGTCTTCCACGACGATCAGCACGGGACAGCCATAATAACCTGCGCCGGGATAATCAACGCGCTGAAGGTGGTCGGCAAAAAGCCGGGGAACCTCAGGGCGGCGATCAGCGGCGCCGGATCCGCCGGGATATCTATAGCGAAGATGATGATGAGATTCGGCTTCGGCGACATAATACTTACGGGAAGCCACGGGATCATTTACGACGGGGCGCCGTATAATAACCCCGAGCAGCAGAAGATGGCGGAGATCACGAACAGGGAAGATATCCGCGGAACGCTGGCCGACGCCGTCAAGGGAGCCGACATCCTGATAGGAGTATCAAAACCGGGAGTCGTTACGGAGGGTATGATAAGGTCGATGGCGGATGATCCGATAGTGTTCGTGATGGCGAACCCTGTCCCCGAGATAATGCCGGACCTTGCCAAGGAAGCAGGCGCCGCGGTCGTCGGTACGGGAAGGTCTGACTTTCCGAATCAGGTGAACAACGTCATAGCGTTCCCGGGGATATTCAGAGGGGCGCTCGACTGCAGGGCGAAGAAGATAACAGAGAATATGATGGAAGCTGCCGCGAGGGCAATCGCGGGCGTCATACCTGACGACGATCTGACTCCGGACTACGTTCTTCCTGACGGATTCAATCCGGATGTCGTGAAGAACGTCGCGGCGGCCGTGATAAAGGCGGCGAAAGAGGACGGAGTCGCAGCGGAGGAGAAGGAATATGAGTGATACCAGGATCGAGCATGACTCGATGGGAGAGATCGAGGTCCCGGAAGAGAGATACTGGGGAGCACAGACTGAGAGGAGCCGCAGGAACTTCAGGATAGGCAGGAAGATGCCTTTTGAAGTAATCCGCGCTTTTGCTGTACTTAAGAGCGCTGCGGCCATGGCTAACGAGAAGCTCGGCGCACTCGACACAGAAAGAGCGGAGATCATCGGCAAAGTATGCGACGAGATACTGGACGGGAAGCTCGGGGACGAATTCCCTCTGGTCGTGTACCAGACCGGAAGCGGCACGCAGACCAACATGAACGTGAACGAGGTCATAGCGAGGCGCGGGAACGAGATCGCGGGGAAGGAGCTTCTCCATCCGAACGATCATGTTAACATGTCGCAGAGCTCGAACGATACGTTCCCAACGGCGATGAACGTTGCGGCGGTAAAGATCCTGATGGACAGGACGGTCCCTGCAGCTGAGAAGCTAAGAGACGAGTTCCTCGGCCTTGAAGAAAAATACAGCGATGTGGTGAAGATCGGGAGGACGCATCTCCAGGACGCTACGCCTCTCACCCTCGGGCAGGAGATAAGCGGATGGAGGTCCATGCTTGACCACGACATCGAGATGATAGCCGATTCGTCGGATTATCTCCGCGAGCTCGCGATAGGCGGGACGGCTGTCGGGACGGGGCTGAACTGTCCTGAGGGCTTCGATATGATCGCGGCGGAGAATATATCAAAGCTTACGCATATAGAGTTCCTGCCTGCCGAGAACAAGTTCCACGCTCTTACGTCGAGAAGCGGCATATCATACTGCCACGGGGCGCTCAAAGCTCTCGCGGAGGATCTGATGAAGATCGCAAACGACATAAGGCTTCTCCCGAGCGGCCCGAGATGCGGT
>JAZUNH010000037.1:0-10406 GCA_045604065.1 Anaerovoracaceae bacterium | reverse complement strand
AAAACTGGCCAGGATACTGTGGAAAAAGACCAGAAAATCAGAAGGATCTGGTGCCATCTCTTCATTTTTGTCGTTTTTGAGCAATCTCAAATTGAATTTTACACCTCGTTTAGAACTGTTTGAAGCATGAGAAAAGGCCCTTGCCTTGAATCCAAGGCTTAGGCCTTTGTCTACAGTCTGAAAGCCCCGCCGGTCTGGCGGGGCTTTTTCTGTCTTTTTCTGTCAGGCTACTTCAGATAATCCACTACTTCGTCGATGAACGTCTTTCCGATATCGCTCATCACGCTGTGGCGCTTTGTTATGTAGCCTATGGTCATCTTGGCGTTCCTGTGGTTCCTGTCTTCACGGAACGGGACAGCTACATAGTCGCTGCCGTTCAGCTCTTCACATATGATGCCGGAGCAGAGTGTGTAGCCGTTCAGGCCAACCATGAGGTTCAGCATCGTAGCTCTGTCTGTCGCGTGTATGGTCCTCGGATATTCTGTCTCTCCAAGTATCTCTTCACCCAGATACAGCGAGCTCTGGTCTCCCTGCTCGAACGAAAGGCACGGATAGTCCTTGAGCATGCTCAGGCTTATGGAAGACTCGCCTGCGAGCGGGTGGTTCTTCCAGAGGTATACGTAAGCCCTGCAGTCTATCAGCTTTGTGAACTCCAGGTCATTGTCCCTCAGCATCTTGCTTATGACCTTGCGGTTGAAGTCGCTCTCATAGAGTACTCCGATCTCGCTTCTCAGCTTTCCCACGTCGGAGATGACGTCCTGTGTCTTCGTCTCGCGGATGGCGAAGTCGAAGTTGCGGGTGTCATACTTCTTTACGGTCTCTACGAATGCTTTTGTCACGAAAGAATAGTGCTGTGTGGAAACTGCGAACTTCCTCCTGATATCCCCGCTGCCGCTGTATTTGTCTTTAAGCAGCTCGTACTGCTGGTATATCTGCCTCGCGCTGACGAGGAAGTCAGCTCCTTCATTGGTAAGCTCGACGCCTCTGCTGGAGCGTCTGAAGATCGTGATCCCGATCTCCTTTTCAAGATCCTTCATCGCTAGTGTGAGTGAAGGCTGTGAGATGAACAGGGCTTCGGCAGCCTTGTTCATAGATCCCTTTTCTGAAATAGTCAGTGCATATAGTAACTGCTGCAGTGTCATCTAGTCTCTCCTTATAACGTTACCATTGACAATATAGAATCTGATAAACTAATGATATGATACTGTTATATTATTGTCAATCTATTTATACAAAAACTGAACATTTATTTAGGTCGGGTTGTTTGACAAATGAACATTGTTAGTGTAACATTATACACAAATATTTATTTTAATAAAAAAGGAGTTAAGTAATGGAAAAGAAAAAGTCGTTTGTGCCTGAAGGCTACGTCAATAATGCGTCAAGTATGATCGCTCTTGTTGTCGTACTTCTGATCGTGGTCGTGTCGAAGTTCCTGACGACTCCGGACAGCGTCCAGCAATCCGCCTGGTCGCTTCTTCCGCCGGTGATCGCGATTTCTCTTGCGCTTATTACAAAGGAAGTCTACAGCTCTCTGTTCGCAGGCATCCTCTCCGGAGCGCTGCTGTATACAGGATATGCTTTCGAAGGCACTATCAACCATATATTCAATACGATGGTAGGGTATACTGATGAGAACGAACAGTTCGTAAGCGGAGTCCTTACAGATTCATATAATATGGGCATCCTGATCTTCCTGGTCATGCTTGGAGCGATGGTAGCTCTCATGAACAAGGCAGGAGGATCCAAGGCGTTCGGAAACTGGGCTGCCGAGCATATCAAGAGCAAAGCGGGAGCTGAGCTCGCGACTATAGCTCTCGGCGTACTCATTTTCGTAGACGACTATTTCAACTGCCTGACAGTAGGAAGCGTGATGCGTCCTGTAACAGACAAGTTCCAGGTATCAAGAGCAAAGCTCGCTTACCTCATCGATTCCACGGCTGCTCCTGTATGTATACTGGCGCCTATCTCATCGTGGGCCGCGGCAGTATCCGGATTCGTTGAAGGAGAGAACGGACTCGCTCTGTTCATCAAAGCTATACCGTATAACTTCTACGCTCTGTTCACTGTCGCCATGATGATAGCGCTTGTTGTTATGAAGGCTGATTACGGCCCGATGGCTATCAACGAGGCAAACGCCGAAAACGGCGACCTCATGACGATCCATGACAGCAGCCTGAAGGAAGAAGAGCCGGATCTCGATGCGAAGGGAACGGTCCTTGACCTTGTTCTTCCTGTCATCGCTCTTATCGTCTGCTGCGTGATCGGCATGATCTGGACAGGCGGATTCTTCAAAGGTGAGAACTTTATAGACGCTTTCGCAAACAGCGACGCTTCGATCGGCCTGGCAGTAGGATCTGTGTTCGGCATCCTGATCACGCTGGTGCTTTACCTTGTGAGAAGAGTGCTTACGTTCACCGAGTTCATGGCATGCATCCCTGACGGCTTCAAGGCCATGGTACCTCCTATACTGGTCCTTATCTTCGCATGGACACTTAATTCCATGACCGGCAGCCTTGGAGCGGCGGATTATGTAGCGGGCATCATCCAGGATAACGCTGCGGGATTCGCATGGGCGCTTCCTGCGATCATCTTCGCTATAGCCGTAGGACTTGCGTTCGCGACAGGAACTTCATGGGGAACATTCGGTATCCTCATTCCTATCGTGGTAAGCGCTTTCCAGAAGTCAGACCCACAGCTCATGCTGGTAGCTATCTCAGCCTGCATGGCCGGCGGCGTATGCGGAGACCACTGCTCGCCTATATCAGATACGACGATCATGGCTTCAGCAGGTGCTGTATGCAACCACGTCAACCACGTATCCACACAGCTTCCGTACGCTATGACAGTCGCTGCGATATCGTTCGTCACATACCTTGTCGCAGGACTCACAAAGAACTGGGTGATCTCGCTTCCTGTAGGACTCGTGATCCTCATCGTATGCATGCTGGTCCTGAAGAACAGGACGGCGAAGGCGCAGGCTGCAGAATAGTCTGTTTTAAAAGATACAGTCTAATAAAGGTTATGAGCCGGGTCATGCTGAGCATGGCCCGGCTTTTTACGTCTTTATGCGCGGGGCAGGGGCTTTTCTCTACTTGTGTTTAAGTGTGTTTGACATTATAATGATATATGGGTCATTGTAATCAGACCAATAGTTTGTTTTGTTTGAAAAGCAGAGCGGAGGACACAGGTGGAAGAAAGATTCGTGACAAGGGACATGAACAGTGGAGAGGTATTCTCCAGGTATCCTGAGGCGGCAGAGCTCATGGAAGAATACGGAATGATCTGCGCCGGATGTCCTTTGTCGGGGACAGAGACCATGGAAGAGGCGCTTTCAGCGCACTGTATGGACGTCGACGCCGTGATCGCCGCTTTGAATGAAAGAATATCATCCAGTCGTGACAGGAGGTAAATATCATGGAGTATCTGGAGATCGAAGAAGTTATCGGCAGAGAGATAATAGATTCAAGAGGGAATCCTACAGTAGAGGCGGAAGTGACAGTTGACGGATGCACAGCCAGAGCCGCTTCACCGTCAGGAGCTTCGACGGGCGAGTTCGAGGCTCATGAGCTCCGCGACGGAGACATGAGCAGGTTCGGAGGGAAAGGCGTTTCCAAGGCTGTAAGCTACGTAAACAATGAGATCGCCGATCTCCTCGAGGGAGCGGACGCGTCCGACATATACGCGGTCGATAAGGCTATGATCGAGGCTGACGGGACTGAGAACAAGTCCAAGTTCGGAGCAAACGCGATCCTTGCGGTATCGATGGCTACAGCAAAGGCCGCGGCTCTTTCACTTGACCTTCCTCTTTACAGGTTCCTCGGAGGAGCGAACGGGAACACGCTTCCTGTTCCTATGATGAACATACTGAACGGCGGAGCTCACGCGACGAACACAGTCGACACGCAGGAGTTCATGATCATGCCTGCGGGCGCTCCGACATTCAGCGAAGGTTTGAGATGGTGCACGGAAGTGTATCATACACTTGCGAAGATCCTGAAGGATAAGGGACTCGCGACGTCGGTAGGAGATGAGGGCGGCTACGCGCCTGACCTCTCGAGCGACGAGGAGACGCTGGACCAGCTGATCGAGGCTATCCAGAAGGCAGGATACGAGCCTGGAAAAGATTTCGTACTCGCAATGGACGCTGCGTCCAGTGAATGGAAGGGCGAGAAGAAAGGCGAATATCTGCAGCCTAAGTCAGGCAGGGAATTCACTTCAGAGGAGCTCGTGGCACACTGGGCTTCCCTCGTTGACAAATATCCGATCAAGTCCATTGAAGACGGTCTTGATGAGGAAGACTGGGAAGGATGGCAGTTCCTTACAAAGGAGCTTGGAGACAGGGTACAGCTCGTAGGAGACGACCTGTTCGTAACGAACACTAAGCGCCTTTCAAAGGGCATCGAGCTCGGATGCGCGAACTCGATCCTGATCAAGCTGAACCAGATCGGCTCGGTGTCAGAGACGCTGGACGCTATCAGGATGGCTCACGACGCGGGATACACCGCAGTCGTATCTCACAGATCAGGTGAGACAGAGGACGTCACGATCGCGGACCTGGCGGTAGCGATGAACTCCGGGCAGATCAAGACAGGAGCTCCGGGAAGATCCGAGAGAGTGGCCAAGTACAACCAGCTCCTCAGGATCGAGGAAGAGCTCGGCGAATCCGCGAGATATCTCGGGATGAAAGCATTCAAATAAGAATAACAGTTATATCACCATATGGCCCGGCCCGGTTGGCCGGATAGCCGAAAGAAAGGCAGAATACCATGGAAAAGGAAGAATATTTACAGGTATATCGTCACTCACTTTCGCACATCCTCGCGAAGGCGGTCATCGAGATCTTCGGGAAGGAGAACGTACAGTACGCCATAGGGCCGCAGATCGCTGACGGCTTCTACTATGACTTCACTCTCCCGAGAGCAGTCACAAAGGAAGACTACGACACGATCGAGCAGAAGATGCGCGAGATCCTGAAGAGGAAAGAAGACTGGACGCGTGAAGAGGTATCGAAGGAGGAGGCTCTGGAGATCTTCAAGGGCCAGAAGTTCAAGACTGAGCTCATACAGGACCTTCCTGATGACGCGGTCATCACCACTTACAAGACCGGCGACGACTACATAGACCTGTGCAGGGGGCCTCACGTTGACAACTCACAGGAGCTTCTGGGGGCGGCTTTCAAGATCAAAGCCGTTTCCGGAGCATACTGGAGAGGAGACGAGAAGCGCGGCATCATGATGCAGCGTATCTATGTCTACGCGTATCCTGACAAGCAGCAGCTCAAGGATCACCTGAAGATGATCGAGGAGGCTCTGGAGAGAGACCACAAGAAGCTCGGCAAGGAGCTCGACCTGTTCATGTTCGATGAGACGGCTCCGGGAATGCCTTACTGGCTCCCGAGAGGATGGAAGATGTTCAACGCGCTCCTCGATTACTGGAGAGGCGTGCACGAAGAACACGGATACCAGGAGATCTCCGCTCCTGTGATCAACAACAAGAAGCTGTGGCTCACGAGCGGGCACTGGGCTCACTATCATGAGAACATGTTCATAGTTCCTGACAGCTATGACGGCGAGCAGCCTGACTACACGCCGGAAAGCGACGCCGACATCTTTGCGGCAAAGCCTATGAACTGCCCGAACGCGATCATGGTATACAAGAGAGACCTCCACAGCTACAGAGATCTTCCTTTGAGATACAATGAGACAGACGTCATCCACAGGAAAGAGAAGTCGGGCGAGCTGAATGGGCTCTTCAGAGTCCAGATGTTCCGTCAGGACGACTCGCATAACTTCATCAGAGAAGACCAGATCAAGGAAGAGATCGCCGATATCATGGATATCGCGGACGAGCTTTACGGCACGTTCGGGCTCAAGTCCAAGGCTGAGCTCTCCACGAGGCCTGAGGACTTCATGGGAGACATCGAGGTCTGGAACAGAGCTGAGGATGAGCTCAAGGAGATCCTCGCGGAGAAATACGGCGAGGGCAACTTCGAGATCAATGAAGGCGACGGCGCATTCTACGGACCTAAGATCGACCTTTCTATGGAGGACTGCCTCGGAAGAGAATGGCAGCTCGGCACGATCCAGCTCGACTTCCAGCTCCCGCTGAACTTCGGGCTGAAGTATACGGACAAGGACGGCCAGCCTAAGCAGCCTGTGCTCGTTCACAGGGCGATCTTCGGATCGTTCGAGAGATTCATCGGCATACTTATCGAGAACTTCAAGGGAACGTTCCCGTTCTGGATGTCGCCGATGCAGGTAGGCATCGTCCCTATCAGAGAGCAGCATAACGACTATGCCGCCAAAGTGGCGAAGGCTCTCAGGAAATATCACATCAGGTGCGAGGCTGACTTCTCCGAGAAGAACATGAAGGAGAAGATCAAGATCTTCAAGCACTACAAGGATCCTTACATCATCGTGCTCGGTGACCGCGAGGCTGACGAACGCACAGTTTCGATCAACGTGCGCGGGAGCAACAAGCAGATCAGGAACGTCCCTCTCGAAGACTTCATCAGGATGTGCATGCAGATGAACAAGGACAGAAGGCTCGACCTGATCGATACATACGGCGAGGAGGAGGACGATGAGTAACTGGCTCCTGTTCGGACTTCTCACTGTAGTAGTCATAGTGAACGTGTATTTCACATACAGAAGGACGACTGATCTGGACGATAAAGGGAGAAAGCTCCTTGCGGCGTCGCAGCTCATATATCTCGTGTTCATCGGATTCGTGTTCGTGCTTGGATACGTGTTCAACGCCACGGGACTGGCTGCCGCGATGCAGGGCGGGAGATCTGCCTTCTGGATCATGATCGCCGTGGTTGCAGCAGTTCTTGCCGCGATGCTATTCATTAAATCGAAGCTGGAAAAGAAGATAAGGGAAGAACATAAGCTTTAAAGTAAATGGAACAGTATGATGTAACAGGAATGAGCTGTGCGGCATGCCAGGCTCACGTCGAGAAAGCCGTATCACAGGTGCCCGGCGTAGAGTCCTGCTCAGTCAGCCTGCTCACTAACTCGATGGGCGTGGAAGGGACCGCAAGTCCCGGCGCCATCATACAGGCAGTAGAAAACGCGGGATACGGGGCCACATTAAGGATCCCGCCCGCGGATTTTGTAGTGGAAGGGGATAGAGCGTCTCACGACCCGTATGCGGCCGAGAAAGAAGCGTTAAGGGACAAGGAGACGCCTATGCTGAAAAAGCGCCTCATATCGTCTGTTTTGCTTCTTCTCGTGCTTATGTACTTCTCCATGGGACACTCGATGCTGGGGCTTCCGGTGCCGGCTTTCATAGGAAATCCGATGGCGCTGGGAATAGTCCAGATGATATTGGCTCTCGTCATAATGTTCATCAACAGGAAGTTCTTCATCAGCGGCGTGAGAAGCGTGCTGCACGGCGCTCCGAACATGGATACGCTGGTCGCGATGGGATCGGGTATATCGTTCCTGTGGAGCCTGTTCGTATTGCTTAAGATGATGGGAAGCGCCGCCGAAGGCGACATGGCAGGGGCACACGAGATGCTGCACGGCCTGTACTTCGAGTCGGCAGCGATGATAGTGACTCTTATAACCATAGGCAAGCTCCTTGAAGCTGTTTCAAAGGGCAGGACGACTGACGCTCTGAAAGGGCTGATGAAGCTTGCTCCCGAGACAGCCTGTAAACTGGTTGACGGTAAAGAAGTTACTGTACCAATAGATGAAATACGTGTCGGAGACGTTTTTGCGGTGCGTCCAGGCGAAAGCATACCTGTGGACGGCGTGATAATCAGCGGCGTGACGGCGGTGGACGAGTCATGCCTCACCGGTGAGAGCATTCCTGTGGACAAAGAAGAGGGCGATACCGTATCAGCGGCTACCGTGAACACTTCCGGATACATAAGGGCAAAGGCGTCGAGGGTAGGAAGGGACACCACTCTGTCTCAGATAATAAAGATGGTGAGCGACGCGGCAGCTACAAAGGCTCCGATCGCGAGGATAGCCGATAAGGTATCAGCTGTGTTCGTGCCGGTCGTACTTCTGATAGCGCTGGTAACCGCAGCCGTCTGGATGATGCTTGGGAAAGACGCAGGGTTCGCTCTCGAGAGAGCGATATCAGTACTCGTCATAAGCTGCCCGTGCGCGCTCGGACTCGCGACTCCTGTAGCCATAATGGTAGGAAACGGCGTGGGCGCGAGGAACGGCATACTGTTCAAGACTTCTGAATCACTTGAGATGACCGGAAAGGTCTCGCAGATCGCGCTGGACAAGACGGGCACGATAACGAAAGGACAGCCTGAAGTCACAGACGTCTATGAGTCGGATGACCTTGACGCTCTGATAAGATGTGCGTATTCGCTCGAGAAGATGAGCGAGCATCCTCTGGCGAAGGCGGTAGTCGGCTTTGCTGATAAGAGAGGCGCGAAAGCTTTTGAGGTAACTGGATTCAAGGCGGCAGCGGGAAACGGGCTCACCGGCGAGATAAACGGGAAGGCTGCAGCCGGCGGCAGCAGGAACTTCATAAAGCAGATCTGCAGCATACCGGAAGACCTCTGTGTGAAGTATGCGGAGCTTTCAAAGAAGGGAAAGACCTGCGTATTCTTTGCCGAAGAGGGCAGATGCCTCGGTATGATGGCGATATCTGACGCGATCAAGCCGGACAGCAGAAAAGCCGTAGACGAGATAAAGAGCATGGGTATAGAGGTCGTCATGCTCACGGGAGATAACGAGGTGACCGCGGCGAGCATCGCTGAAGAAGCCGGAGTGGATAAGGTCATCGGAAACGTTCTTCCTGACGGAAAGGAAAAGGTGATCCGTGAGCTGTCTGAAAAGGGAAGGACAGCGATGGTGGGAGACGGCATAAACGACGCTCCGGCGCTCACCAGAGCGGATATAGGTATAGCTATAGGGGCAGGCACTGACGTCGCGATCGACGCGGCTGACGTGGTGCTGATGAACAGCTCGCTGATGGATGCCGCGAACGCGGTAAGGCTGAGCAGGGCGACGGTAAGGAACATACATGAGAACCTGTTCTGGGCGTTCTTCTACAACGTGCTTCTGATACCGCTGGCGGCCGGAGTATACACCGGACTTCTCGGATGGACCATGAATCCTATGTGGGGAGCCGCGGCCATGAGCCTGTCGAGCTTCTGTGTCTGCATGAACGCGCTCAGGCTGAACCTTATCAAGCTGCACCATGACAGCGGAAATCTAAATATAAATTTTGTTGAAACAGAGAATAAAGAAGATAATAATACAGATGTGAGAGAGGAGGAAGACACTGTGGAAAAGGTAATCGGCGTTGAAGGAATGATGTGCGAGCACTGTGAGGCGACTGTGAAAAAGGCGCTCGAGGCGGTCGACGGCGTTGAATCAGCGGAAGCTTCACATGAGAAGAATCAGGCCATAGTGAAGCTTTCTTCCGATGTGGATGATGAGACGCTCAGAAAGGCAATCGAAGACCACGATTATAAAGTAACGACTATAGAATAAACGGCGGTATTGGAAAGGAGAGTAAAATGAAAAACTGGAAAAAGCTTTTGGCGCTGGGCATGGTGTTCGTAATGGTACTTGCTATGGCAGCATGCGGAAACAAGGCAGAAGAAAAGCCTGCTGAGGAGCCGGAAGAGGAAGCAGAAGACTATGATGGGCCTGAGCTGCCGGAAGACCTGATGGATGACCTGTATGATCAGGCGGCAAAGAAGGATCTGCAGCCGAGAGTAGCTGACTATATGCCAGATGAGATCGTCGGACATGCTGAGACTTTCCACATCACAAGGGAAGGCGACAAGGGAAGATGGTACGTATATCTCGGTGAAGGCGAATATGTTGAGTTCGATGGTAAGGCATACAATATCACCGGATCATACGGTGAAGCGATCATCGAGTTCGACTATACTCAGGACGGCCCGAAGCTCACAGATGTGATTTGGAGCGAAGACGGAGAGGGACATGAAAAGTGGATCGAAGAGAACTTTACTGACGAAGCCAGGAAGAACCTGGAGACATTCAATAAGGATGAAAAGAACAGAGATCTTCTGATCGAGATCGTCGAGAAGAAGGCAGAGGATGCGCTTGGCGTACCTGTTGAAAAAGAGCTCCTCTTCCAGATCGATGAGGCCGCAGGAACATATACACTTCTGAAGCCGATCGAGTCAGGCGAAGGCGAAGACTACAAGTTCGATACAGAAACGATCACGTCCGGAAAGCTTGATGAGCTGAAGAAATAAAGCTGTAAAGGCATAAAAAATAACAGCAGAGCGTCATAAGGCGTTCTGCTGTTTTTCTGAGTGTGTGAAAGGTTTTCTGTAAATAGAAACCTTCTATGAAAATTTTAGAGATGGCGGCGGATCCGATAAGGATCTGCCGCTGTTTAATATGTATCAGATAGTTTAGCGCATGTCAATACATACCGGTGTTTTCAACCGG
>JAZUNH010000036.1:0-12450 GCA_045604065.1 Anaerovoracaceae bacterium | reverse complement strand
CCACTCCCCGTCTTCTTCACTATTCCGCACCACGGTCTGCCTGCACTTCGGTCTTCACTATTCCGCACCACGGTCTGCCGTGGATCAAGCACGTTATTTTACGCTCACCGTTACGGTGACTTTCTGTGATGCCGCATTATGGTTATTGTCGCCCGCGGCTTTGACCTGTATGACTATCTTATACTTTCCCTTCTTCAGGCCTTTCGCCGCGGTGATCTTTCCGGAAGAAGACACCTTGAACTTCTTATTGAACTTCTTCTTTGATACGCTCACCTTCCTGTATGTCACAGTCCCGTCCGCGCCTTTGACGGTAATGGCCTTGGACCTCTTGACGGCCTGAGCTTTCTTTCTGAGAGCCGACGCCCTGAGCTTCACAGTCTTCCCTGATGCCTTAAGGCCGTTGTCTGTCTTAGCGATATTGAACGTCACAGTCTTTGTTCCCGTATAGCTCCCGGCTCCGGTTATGACGATCCTGGCCGTGCCGGCGTTCACATTGTTTTTGTACTCGACCGTGTAGTCTGTGCCTTTCACCAGCTCCGCATGGCTTCCCTTCCTGAACACGCTGACATCCGGCGTGAAGGCCTCGCCCGTGTATTCTGCGTCAGGGATCTCACTGACATCGAAGTACTGTACGTCGTAGAATGAATCGCGTATAGCCTTTGCGTTGTTGTAATCCGCTTCCGCCTTGTCGAAAGCGTCCGACGCCTCCTGATAGTATGAAGGCGCTGTCTTCAGCTCGTTCACTCTGGCTTCCGCTCTGCTGAGAAAGGTCTCCGCTGACTCGGTGTAGTCTGAAAGCTCCTCCCTGAACTCCTGAGGAGTGACCGCGTCGCTTAAAGCAGACGTCGTGAAATCCTGCACGTGGCATACTCCGTAATATATGTGCCCTTCCGAGTTCACGCTGAGCCCCGTGCTCTGCAGCGAGGACTTGACCAGATTGGTGTAGTGGCCTGTTGAATAATTCAATGAGCCGTCATCATTCGGCGTCCTTACCTCATTCAGCTTTGCGGCTATTTCTGAAGCTGTGGTCCCATACCTGTACATGCTGCAGTACGCGAGGAAGTCATGGCCGTTCCTCTGTGCCTCATCGATTATCTGCTGCGCCATCTCGGCAGTAACATTCTCTTGACCCGCTCCACCGGCTTCGTCAGCCAGATAGTGGATCTTCTCTCTATAGTACCAGCCCATGAAAGGATCGCTTGATCCCCATGAGATGTTCTCCCAGCCGGCGCTTCCGCACGCATAGTACAGGTCCGACGACTTGTATCCATTCTGGTGCAGAAGCACGTGATCCACGACGTAGTTCGAAAGAGCGTTGCTCCCGATCGCCTGCGTCATGATCCTGTAGCTGATCTTGAGGTCTCCGTTCGACGCTGAGTCGCTCTTCCTCAGCACGTTCGCCTCGTCGACAAGGTCCGCTGCCCTCATCAGATTGTCATAGCTGTAAGGAGAATAGAAAGACTCCTCGAATCCTTCCGTATCCAGCACTTCGTCCCAGACTATATTCCCGGACGCCTTCCCGCTCATGTTCTCCCTGAGCCAGCTCAGCCATACTGTGTCCGAGCACTCGCTTCCGGCCTTATCGTTCAGGAAATTCACGCCGATCCTGTCGTATCTCTCCTGCGCTTCGGTAAGCTCGCCCTGAGCGGTTTCCTTCTCACCGTCCCATCTGTCCAGAGCCGACTGCTTTGCTCCCTCGGCCAGGTCACGGATCCTCAAAGCCTCCGCGAGCTGCTCTTCCGCCTCTTCAGGTGTCGCCTTGTCTTCGACAACAAAAGAGCCGTCGTCGGCAAACGCCTGCACGCTCATCCCGAGCGCCATGATAAGCGAGATAACGACTGCGGCTATTCGTCTGATATTCTTTTTCATTTCCATGCCTCCCATAAAATGCTTTATATACATATATGATATCACTCTATTACCTGCACCTGTTAGACGTTTCTTTCCCGGGAATGGTTCAGCGGGAAAAATAAGGTAATTCAACTCCCTCATTGACATCCTATGGGGAAGTTGGTATCGTCTGATATGCATAAAATGCACGTCATATTTAGCTGTTGACAGCAGGAGATTATAATTATAATATACTTATGAAAGCAATATCATTTGAATGGGATGAAGAAAAAAACAAAAGCAATATAAGGAAACACAGGATTTCTTTCAATGAAGCTGTAACAGTCTTTTTTGACGATAATGCTATCCTGTTTGACGATCCGGATCATTCTGCTGCGGAAGAGCGGTTTATTCTTCTAGGCATGAGTGACTCAGCCAGGGTCTGTATAGTCTGCCATTGTTACAGGAAAACAGATACTGTGATCCGGATCATAAGCGCGCGTAAAGCCACAAAGAAAGAGGTAGTTCGATATGAAAGAGGAATATGACATCGACAAGCTGAATCCACGTAAGAATCCCTACGCCAAAAAGCTCAAGAAGCAGATCACCATCAATATCAATAATGATACGATACAGTATTTCAAGACCCAGGCTGAAGAAACAGGGATCCCCTATCAGACACTGATTAATCTGTATCTTACGGACTGCGCAAAGAACAAGCGCAAGCTGGATCTCTCCTGGAAATAACATTTCATCCAGAGTTATCAGCTCAGCTGTAAAAGATGGAATGCCGGCAGCAGATGCTGCCGGCTGTTTTAATGTACCGCTAGATCTCTTCCGACATGGTATCTTTCTTCTGGAAGAAATAAGTAAGGTAATTCAACTCCTCATTGACATCCTATGGGGAAGTTGGTAGCGTCTTTTTCATCAGGTATATAAATCAGAAATCATGCAACTAATATTAGTTGCATATTTCTTTTGCAGGCATTATAATATACAGGCAGGAGGATCTGATATGAACAATTTGATGAATTACAAAGGATATGTGGGAAGTGTTGAATTCTCAGAGAAAGATCTTATCTTTTTTGGAAAGGTACAGGGGATACGGTCCCTCATCTCATATGAAGGAACTGACGCAATGGAGCTTGTTGATGATTTTCATGGCGCTGTCGATGATTATCTGAAAGAATGTGAAAAAAGCGGGACAGCTCCCGAGGTGCCGTATAAAGGAAGTCTGAACGTACGCTTCAAGAGTCCGGACACCCATAGGCGCGCCGCGATCTACGCCCTGATGAACGGCAAAAGCCTGAACAGCTTCATAGAAGAAGCCGTAGAAGAGAAGCTTTCTCAGGTCGTCATTCCGTAAGGAACCGGGTCACCCTGTCCATGATCTCGTCCTTCAGCTCTGACTTTTCAAAGCCCATCTCGTACCCGTGGCTGTCGTCCGTCGTTACCTCGATGATCTCGTGGTTCTCATACGCCTCCGCGCACCGGATGGAAGTGTCCGGGTACACCACCGTGTCCTTCGTATTGTAATACAGGAGGACCGGCTTCCTGCCGAATTTATATCCGAACTTCGTCGGGTCGTATGCCTCCACGTCCTCGAACCACTCCGGCTCTATCTTCACTCCGAGCTTTACCGCGAAGCCCTTTTCAGCGGCTTCCTTTTTCATACTGCTGTATTTCTTCTTTCCGCCGAGGTATCTCTCGAACGCGACAGCATCCCCCGCCGGCGCGATCAGCGCTAGCCTCTCGTAATCAAAGCCTCCGTCGGACTCGTTCGCCATTGTCATTACGAGTCTCCCGCCGTAGCTCCTTCCGTACAGCGATACGCGGTCAGGGTCGCCGTTGTATTCCGACACCGATTTCTTTATCGCGAGCACCGCGTCCTCTCTCATGTTCCTGAGCGGGTATGAATGAACTCTCTCCGCGTCTTCCTTAGGCTCCGCATACGGATCAAAGTCGACGCGCACCGCTATCATGCCTTTCTCCGCGAGCTTCTGCCCGAGCTCGACAGCGCCACCGCTGTGCAGCGACCCCGCAAAGCCGTGCGCCATCAGAACGACCGGATGCGGCCCGCTTTCTCCCGGAAGAGACATCTCCACCAGATCATAAGTCCCCCGCCCGTTCTCCATGAAGAATGATATCTCCTTCACCTGGCTCCTCGAAAAACTCCTGAAGGCGACGATGAGCGCAAGAAGCACAAAAAGCGCGCCGACTATGATCAGCACGCTTTTCTTTCTGTTTATATTATCCTTACGAATCTGTTCAGTCATGATCTGCCGTATATCCTAGTCTTCAGCTTCGTATCCCGGGCCTTTCAGCCATCTCGTGATATTAGGGAGCTTCTTCGTCCCGCCGGTCAGGAAGTCATACAGGCTGATCCAGAACGGTGAAGTCAGCGAGCATCCCGTGATGATCGCTCCCGCGTAGCAGACTACGTATGCGAGATATATGTTCGACGGGCACTTTCCGTACAGCGGCTCCAGCACTCCGGAGCTGAATAACGCAACGGCGCCCGCGAGAGATACGACTATGAGCGCGGCGTAGGCCGCTTTGTTCTGCCACTTCTTGTATGTCAGGCCTAGGATTCCGAACCACGCGACCACGAGGCTCCCGATCAGCCCCATGTAGAGCCCGTAGAACTGGATCACGTATCTCAGCGCCAGGTGGAACATGTACACAGGCATCGTGTTGGCCCCTACGTACGACAGGAAGCACGGCTTTGACGGGAGCACGTTGATCATGAAGATGATCCATGCGCTCGCTATAACCATGATTGCCGCGCGGAGAAGTATGTCTCCCCACCACGTCATGCGCGGGAAGCTGTGGTACGACTCACGAAGGAGCAGCCAGCCGACGTTCGGCCCCTTGAAGCAGAGCAGGATCGAGATCCCGACGAGCACCGCTCCGAGAGCCCACAGCGCCAGCTTATGATCTTTGAGCTTCCTGAGCCACGCCAGGCGCTCCGGCGAGCAGTAGTAACCGATGATGAAGAACGAGAAGTACGACATCGTGCGCCCGAGCGCCATGAAGTCGCCCCACTCCTCCACCTGCCCCGCGAGAAGCCCGAGGACTATCGACAGAGGGAGCAGCCACCTGAACTTCACCATATCCACCAGGAAGAACCTGTAGAAGAACAGCGCGAACAGGAACCACAGCGCGAACGGCGGCGACAGGAACGTCAGATGCGCGTTCCCGAAGAAGAATATCCTGATAAGGAAATATATGAACGTGAACACGAGATACGGCCACATGAAAGTCTGGAAAGCCGTCTCCCTCGCGCGCTCAGGCCTCTTCGAGAAGTACCCCGAAAGGAACATGAACGCCTGCATTACGAACACGTTGATCGTGATGTACACGAATCCGAAAAAAGTCGCCTGCGGGAAGCCCCCTCCCATGTAGAGGGATGAATACAGGTTTCCCGTCATCTTAGTAAAGTGCGAGACAGGTATCGACAGCATCAGAAGTCCTCTGAATATGTCGAACATGTAGTCTCTCTCTTTGGTCGCTCCCATGATGATCTCCTTAAATGAATGATACAGAAATTATATCAAATATATCGCTCTTTATCTATATGAACTGTCGCTTATGTGATGGATTTTTCACATTTCTTTTATGTTATTCTCACCTTTTCTCCCTTGCAGTACCATATTGATATCGTATAGTATAGCTGTTCCCGGGAGAGAGCCCGGGACAGCATCAGAACAGAGCAATAATCAAAACATCAACAAACCTCCTAGAACCAAATACCAATCAACGAAGATGCAGGCCTCCGCGGCCTGTTTTCTTTTTCTATATGTTCCCTGTGTAGACATACTTCAGGTTCTTCCGTGCTATGTCAGCAAGCCTCTCCACGAGCTCAATGTCCGTCGGCCCTCTGTCCGTCATGTGGAAGCACGGGAAGAACCTCGTAACATGGAGCGGTACATCCCTGTCAGGGCTCAGCGAAGCGGCCCATGACGAAAGCTCGTCCATCTCCTCTTCCGAATCGTTCTCCCCAGGTATTATCAGCGTGGTCAGCTCCACGTGGCATGTCTTTACGGCCTCGGCTATGAAGTCCATCACCATCTTCCTGTCCCCTCCGAGGACGGATGAATAGAACCTGTCCGTGAAGCCCTTCAGGTCTATGTTCATCGCGTCTATGTACGGCAACAGCTCTGACAGGACGGAAAGCTCCGCCGTGCCGTTGGTCACCATGACGTTCTTCATTCCCTTCTCGTGTACCAGCTTTGCCGCATCCCTGACATATTCATATCCGACAAGGGGCTCGTTGTATGTGAACGCGGCGCCGATGTTCCCTCTGTCTCTGTAATATTCAGCCGTGGCCGCGAGCTCTTCCGGGGATATGTACTCTGAGTGGTCCGCCATCCTCATGGCTTCGTCAGACCATGAGATCTCATTGTTCTGGCAGAACGGGCATCTCAAGTTGCAGCCGTAGCTTCCCACCGAAAGGATGAGGCTTCCGGGATTGAACCTCTTCAGCGGCTTCTTCTCGATAGGATCCAGCGCGAGCGAGGTCGTCTTTCCATAGCTCGCGCAGATGACTTTGCCGTCCCTGCAGGTCCTCGCGCCGCAGAATCCCAGGCCGCCTTCTTCTATCCTGCAGTGCCTGAAGCAGACGCCGCATACGGCGCCGCTTTTCTTCTCATCGCTACACATGTCTTGTCACCGTGAACCGCTGCAGCTTTATGTCCTCACCCCTGCGGATGCCGCCTTTGCTCATGGCGATGCTGATCTGCTGCTCCACGGTATCCACTCCGTCGAGGTCAGGGAGAAGGAGCCCTCTCCTCTCTCCGCAGGACACTATGACTCCGTATTTCTTCACGTCCAGATCGTCCGGGGAATCGATGTCCTCAGGCTCAGAAAGCACGTCGACGTTCACCTCAAGCCACGGGAGCTCTTCGGGCGTAACAGGGTCGAACCTCGGATCTCTTGTCGCCGCGCTTATGGCGTTCTCTATTATCTCCTCGGCTACAGAGCCTGTGACCGGGAGTATCGTCCCTATGCAGCCCCTCAGCGCCCCGTTCTCATGGATCGATACGAACGCTCCTGCCCTTGTCTTGAGCATCTCATCGGGAAGCCCGTCCGGAACGTCTATCTCCTCATGCTTATTGACATAGCTCGAAAGCGACTTCCAGGCAAGCTTGACATATTCGTCCGCCTTATCAAGGCCGGCCTTGCTCTTCTCAGCCTGCTCGTCAAGGTATCTGTCGAGGAACTTCCTGCTCTCATCATGACCTTCCGCGAAGAACGAGCATATGCCGTAGCCCACTCCGGTGACGTCCTGGTGCGAGTGCTTCTCCACCCTGACCGAAACGCCGTCGAAAGCGCCGGCCATTATGACGAAAGACCTGTGGCCGCACTCCGCCGCCTTCTCGCAGAACGTCTCGCCGAAATCAAAGAGCTCGCCGAATGCGCCTCTCCCCATGACGTCCATTATCCTGTCGTCGTACACCGGGCCTTCAGGAGCGAACCCGTACGGGCCGTAGTCTTTGAGCTTGTGCGAAAGGTCTCCGCTCGCGACGTATACCGCTCTCCTTCCGAGCTTCTCCACCGCCTGCTGTATCATCATTCCGAGAGCGTAGTGCTCTGTAAGGGCAAGCCCTGACAGACCTACCCGGATGATCTTCCCGCCTTTATATTTCTGCCGTATGAAGTACAGAGGGACCATGGTCGCGTGGTCGAGGCTGCTGTCTCTCTCGCCGAACGTTCCGGCTCTGAAGCGGCACTCGTCTGCTTCCCTGCATATCTCCCTGACGAGCTCAGTATCGTACTCCTCGTCGAAGCTTACTTCAGGAGCCCCGAACTCGCCGAACGATCCTTTCGCTCCCTCTCCCGGGGAGATGTGGAAATAGTCCGAATACATGATGGTATGCGGGCTCGATATTATTATCGTGTCCGGCGCTATCTCAGCGATCTCGTCCGCGATCTTCTCATACGCTCTGGTGGTCTCCTCCACCTGCGCCTCGCTGCCCCTTCCGACCGCCGGAACGATCATAGGGGGATGCGGCACCATGAAACCAGCTATGATACCCATGACATACTCCTCTCAAATCAATGTTTTCTAAATGTAGAAAAACCGCCAGAGCTCAGGGCTAAGGCGGCGCCATTATAGGTCGGGCCAGTCGATATTATCGGCTTCCTTCCTGATTCCATTCTAATATAGCGCATTTGTAAAATCAATATATTCTTTACAGGATGCGTCAGGACCACCTAGTACACTTTCCTTAGCTCTGATGCCGTGAAGCCGTTCTCCCTGCAAAATCCTTCAAGGTCTTCCGGCGAGCTGATCAACTGGAGGCTTGTGAGCTTTCCTGTTTTCCTGTCCAAAGCGCATATCACCTGTTCTCCCGTACAGATACTGCACCTGATAACGGGCTCGAAGTCCCCTTCCGGAAATACCGGATACCTGTTTTTCTTACCGAATATCGACATCGCTATTTCACTTCGAAATCGAATATGATCTTGCCGCACTTATCGCAGCGGAACGCCGGGATAGACGTCGCGGTCATCGGATTAGTCTCCGTGATAGGCATGTAGTCTTCATCATTTGTCGCGCTGCCCCAGCCCATCTTCTTTCCTGTCCAGCAGATCGCGCCGCGGGACACCGTGCTTACGAATCCCTCTGTCATCTCTTCATTACAAAACGGACACTTCATGTCATGACCTCCTGCTTCACGCCGGGCGCAGAGCCCGGACCATACGTAATAACAAACAGGGTGAGCCGGATCCCCGGCCCACCCCTATTATATACCTATTTCACGCCGTGTGGCGCGGCGCACTGACGTGCGGCCGCTATTTCGTCTTCGCGTACTTCGCCTTGCTCCACGCCGAACAGTACTTTGTCTTTCCGACCTGCTTGTATGTCCTGATCCTGACATAGTACTTCTTCTTAGCCTTCAGCTTCTTGATCGTAAGCGAAGTCTTCTTCACACCGCTGACCGTTTTGGTCTTGGCGCCCTTGAAGCTCTTCTTCAGCGAGTACTGGATCTGATATCCCGTGGTCTGTGCCGTCTGCTTCTTCCATGTCACCTTGAGCGCCTTCTTCGCAGAAGCGACCTTGCTGAGCGAAGTCCCCTTCGGGATGATCGTGTACTTCTCCTGCGCTGTCCCGCTCGCGAGTCCCTTTCCGATGATCGTCATGGTATATGATCCGGGCTCCTTTGATTCGCCGGAAAGCTCGACGTCATAGTCGACTCCGTCGATCAGGCGGTATCCGTCGACTGTCTTCACAGAAGGCCTCTGTACCTTGCCGTTGTATGTAAAGGTCTTGGCAGAAAGCACTATCTTGGCGCTGTCAAGATCGACGCCGCCTGCCTTAATGAGATCTATCCTTGCCTCGAGCGCTTCGAGCTCAGACGTGCTTACCAGCTTCCTGGCCTTGCTGCTGAGATTGTTGTACATTTCTCTCGCTTCTGATATCTTCGGTTCATCTGAGAGGGTGACGTCCTCAGCCGCCGGAAGCTCGTTGATCTTCTCCGTCACAGTCGAGGCGGACAGCTGGTCTTCGACCGGTACTCCGCCGGCGAGCGACGCAGGTACCGTGACTCCCGAGAGAGCGAATCCGTAGACCGGCACGTCCTCGGCTTTTCCTTCCACGTAACGCTTAAGTCCCGACGGCCATCTCGCCATCTTGAACGAGAAGTTATAATCCTCCGGATGGAGCGACGCAGGCGTGTCGGCCTTGATGGCGTTAATCTCACAGGAGATGCCCATCTCCTGTGTCTTAGTCTGGGTCGTGCTGTTCTCTGTCATGTACTGCAGAGAAGTCGAAAGTCCGACATAGAGCGACGCGGCTCCGACGTTCGGGCCCATGGCTATCGTCGCGTCGTACGTGAATCCGTGCGCCATGCTTTCCGTGACTCCCACGGAATTCTCTACCGATCTTCCCCATCCCACTGATTCTGAAGTGTGCCCCAGCATGAGCGGAGTCTGCTGGAAGATCCTGTAGCCGTCGTCTGTCTTGAATTTGGAATTCGTCCACTTGATGTACTTCCTCGGATCTCCCTCGTGGCCGAGCCACTCGTTGTTCAGGATGCCGAGCTTGTGGAAGTCTCCCGACAGCTTGGCTCCTACCGTCTTGTTATAGTAGTTGGCGAAAGCGTTGTACTTGCTTACGCTCATCGACCAGCACTTCGAGTCGTAAGGAACTGATACGACGGCGTGCTCGTCGCCCCAGCTTCCGTCGGCAGACTGCAGCTGGTACTTGTAGCATACGATCGGCTTTCTCATGACTATAACCAGATCCCTTTCCTTCGCGCTGAATTCCAGATATTCCTTTGTGGTAAGGGCGTTCGTGAATGTCTTGGACCAGTCGAGAGCGTACCCGGCAGTCATCTCCATCTGTATCGCCGGGCTTTCCATTCCGGCTACGACTCCTACTCCGTACGATACGCTGTCGGATGTGGACGTCTCGTATGTGAATGAGTTCGTGATATTGTAGTTATTGCTCGAAGAATCCGTGAGGTAGTCGGCCATCTGCTTAAAGTACGGCGGAGCCTGCAGCACGCACGCTACCTCAGGATCCGCGTAGACCATGCATTTTTCCTTGTATCTGGCCAGAACTCCGTCGGTGTCGCAGTCCATCGCGACAGGAACGCAGTTGAGCCCGTTGTTTTCACTGATATTATTCGCGATGTTGCTTCCGCCGTCGCGGTCAGGATATGAATTGTCGTCGTCCATGCTGCCTTTGTTGGTCTTGTAGTATCCGGACGCGATGCCTGTGGTCGAATTGTGGTCCTTGCCGCCGATGACCCCCATCAGATAGTCGTAGTGATCCGAGCCGCTTGTCTTGCAGCTCACTGCGAAGACGACCTGCTCATATCCCTTGGTGTTCCCGTCGAAATTCCCGGCTGCAGCGGACTGTACGAACATGTTGGTGGACGACTTGGAGCTTAGGTTGTCGGAATCATCCATGAAATAGTCAGGCGTGCACATTTCCGTCAGGTTCCATGAGTCTTTATCGATGCTGTAAAGTGATCCTGAGATGAATACCATCTCCTGATTCCCGGGACCGTTTATCGCTACGCATTCAGCTTCAGTCTTGGTCCACGCGTCCTCATTAGGATAGAAGCCTTCGGTGGTCCACGGGTTCGCGCTTATCTCTTTCTGGGCGGT
The DNA here is from genome assembly GCA_045604065.1 of Anaerovoracaceae bacterium. Taxonomy (GTDB): domain Bacteria; phylum Bacillota; class Clostridia; order Peptostreptococcales; family Anaerovoracaceae; genus Aminicella. The sequence continues at coordinate 1,500 of JAZUNH010000036.1, read as the reverse complement.
GTCGCCGTTCTTGACTATGAACACTTCGATCTTACTGCTGTCGATATCCGCCGGATTCCCGGCGTTCGCCGCGCCGTTCGCGTGTATGGTGTTCTTTATACCCGCGGCTATGATCTCGTCCGCTCCGTCGTTATCGATGTCGCCTGTCGTGAGGCTGGGCGATACCAGCGATTTCCAGTTCTTATCCTTGATTGCGGAAGCGCTTTCATCCTTGCGTCCTTCCCAGAGGCCGACTTTCTTATTGACTTTGCTCAGGACTCTGCTCGTGCCTCCGTAGGAGATGCACAGCCATGGGCGGTACAGCCTGGCTTCCTGGTTATGGTTGTCGGCGTTCCCGTAGTAGCAGACCGTAACCAGGTCGTCGATGCCGTCTCCGTCGAAGTCTCCCGTGTCAAGATCGCAGCCGATCTTATGCACTATGGTCTCGTCATATCCGCTCTCAAGGAACTTCTCACTCCAGATGAACTTGTCCCCTCTGCTGACCTCCTGAAGGCTGATGCTTCCCGACGCTCCCACGTCAGGCGTATCGACTTTGATCTCTACGGCGTCGTCGCCGTCCCCGGTGCTGGCCACGTCGCCTGCCGCGTAGGCTATGATCGTGTCTTTTCCGTCCCCGTCATAGTCCCCTGCGGTTATGGACAGGAAGTTGACCGCCTCGTAATCCGTAAGATCCCGGTTCTGCATCCATCTGCAGTCTGCGATACTGAATCCTCCGTTGTTTCCGCCCGTTTTGTACCATAGCTTGTTCCTGGTGTCATACACCCAGACATACGCTTTCTTGTTGGCGTTCACGCCGATGAACGCGACGTGGTCTTCTCTTCCGCAGCCCCTCGGATCAAAGGCGACTGCCTGTACGAAAGCCGCCTTCTTCAGGTCCTCACGAACGTCATCAATAGGATCGGAGCGCGTGGCCCCCTTGAATATGTCCTCGAGGTTCCCGGCCTTCAGCTTGTCGTATACGGACGTGATCTTCTTTGGACTGTCCTCGTTCGTCATGTAGAACAGAAGCTCAGACTGCCTGTTCATCATGAACGGCACGTCCTTGCCGTAGCCGTACGGCTCGTATTTCGGATCCGTATACTGATCAGGCGGCTCCGTCCTCATATATTCGTCGTACGCCTTCTTGCCTTCGTCCGTAGCGGCCTCGCTGACTTCCGCCGTCCCGAGAGCCGGGATGAAAGCAGTCAGAAGCAGAGCCGACATAAGGATGGCAAGCATTCTTGTTACACTTTTACTCTTCATAGCATTTCTCCTTGTCTGCACAAATATCAGCATATAAAAATCCGAAACCAATACCTCTACTTATATAGAGTACTGATTTCGGAAAAATCCCAGCTGAAATGTTGATTCAGATCAAATGGCTTGAATGCAAAACTAACTTCTGGTTTCAAGCAGAAGCCCTATTTTTGCTTAAGTAACTTCTGGTTTTGCCGTTCTGACCAGTTTACAGTTGTTTTTTCACATCTATATTTATATAATTAGCATGAAAGCACGGTGATT
>JAZUNH010000035.1:0-1880 GCA_045604065.1 Anaerovoracaceae bacterium | reverse complement strand
GCGAGCAAAGCCTCGGCGGACCTTCTTACTCTCGCATATCACAGGACGTATGGGCTCCCGGTCACGGTATCGAGATGCTCCAACAACTACGGGCCGTTCCAGTTCCCAGAGAAGCTCATCCCGCTCGTGATCTACAGAGCGGAAAACGACGAGTCAATACCGGTGTACGGAACGGGCGACAATGTGAGAGACTGGCTCTACGTCATGGATCACTGCCGCGCGATAGACATGATCATGAGAGACGGAAGAGACGGAGAGATATACAACATAGGCGGCCATAACGAGAGAAACAACATAACGGTCGTGAAGAGGATACTCGAGCACCTCGGGAAGCCCGAGAGCCTCATCACCTTTGTTGCGGACCGGAAAGGCCACGACAAGAGATATGCTATAGATCCCGGAAAGATAAAGGACGAGCTGGGCTGGGAACCCGAGACGAAGTTCGAAGATGGGATAGGATGTACGATAGACTGGTATCTTGAGCACAGAGACTGGTGGGAGCACATAGTCTCGGGAGACTACCAGAACTATTATCAGAAGATGTATGGGGACAGATGATTCTGTAAAACAGATGGGGGGATTTTAAATGACTCATTCATTAAGAAGATCCGGATTGATCAGGCTCGCGGCCATGGCCGCTTTGTTCCTGACAGCGGCGCTTCTCCTGGGTGCTGCGGAGGCAAGCGCGAAGACCGTGCAGATGCATAATCTCAAGACCTCGACGGTCATCGTCGGGGACAGCAGGGTGGTAGGTCTCTGGAAATCGGGGTACCAGGCCTATTCGCTCACGGGATCATGCGGCGGAAGGTTTTCGAATAATGACAACCGCACTATCCACAGCAAGAAATACGGAAAGACGCAGAAGACAAAGGTGGCGTATTCCAAGTCCAGATATAAGTGCATCAGGAACTCGATAGTCTCGGCGCTCAAGAAGCACAGGAAGTGCAGGGTGATCATATTCTCCACGATCAACGAGGCCGACACATACTACGGCAGGACCGTGGAGGACATGGACGACGCCGCGCGGAAGCTTGTGAATTTCGCAAAGAAGTGCAGGATCAGAGTGAAGGTCAAGGGAAAGTACTACAGGGCGAAAGTATACGTGGTGCAGTGCCCGAGAGCCGCTGAGTTCGGTCTTGGCGTGCGCTTCCCGATCGAGACCGTGAACGCATACAACGATCTCATAATCAAGTATAAGAAGGGGACAGGAGTAAGATACGTGAAGCTTCCGAGAGAGCCTTTAGACGAGGAGTTCCGCGAGGACGGGCTCCACTTCCTGCTCGGGAAGAGCGGATACAACACGGTGCTCTGGAGACTAGCGAGGAGACAGAAGTTTTAGCAGGAGAATATCATGGGACTGAAGAAAAAAGCGGGAAGGCTGCTGAAGATACTGAAGAACATCCGTAAATATGGGCTGCATGATACCTGGAAGCTCCACAAGCAGCGCGATCACGAGCGCAAGCACCTGGTTGATGAGCAGCGCAAGTTCATAGAAAAAGAGAGCGACATCAGGGAGACGCATAAAGAGGAGTACGACAAGCTCCTTAAGGCGCTCAAGGACAGAAGCGGTAAGGCTTTCAACGCATACCGCCACGAGCTTCACGACAGGGTCGTTAAGGAAGAGCTGCCTGAGATATATAAAGAGGCAGCAAAGGCGCCTGTTGAGGAAAAGATCGTTATCATGGACAAGGGCCACTGCCCTGGAGCGAGCAGCGCCTATATCGGTAAGGTGCTCGAGGCTCAGGGGAAGTATAAAGTGGTATACATGGGACTCAGCATAAGGCGCGTCACAGAGATCAAATTCTGGGAGAGCGTGAAGGACTTCGTCAGGGAGGCCGCCACGGCCAAGGCGATATTCATCTCAACGGCGAACGACTACC
>JAZUNH010000034.1:0-5620 GCA_045604065.1 Anaerovoracaceae bacterium | reverse complement strand
GCATTAAGGTCTGCTGCCGGACGCCGGTAACAAAGCTGCCTCGCAGGAACAGAAAAAGGGCCGCCCGCGGGCGGCCCCTGTGTGATCTGCAGCGCTTATGCAGCATTCTGTCATGCAGCGCTTATGCCTTGCTGCTTCAGCATACCATGCAGCGCTTCTATTTTGCGATCGCTGTCCTGGACGTGGAAATGACGTTCCCCTTCCTGTCCACAGCTACCACGATGAACTTGTACTTCTTTCCCCTGATAAGTTTCCCTCCGGCCTTCTTCACGAGGAACGAGCGCTTCTTTATGGAAGCGAGCTTCCTGAATTTATTCTTTCCGTACTTCGCGCCGTAGACTACGTATTTCTTCGCGCCCTTAGCCTTCTTCCAGGTGAGCTTTATGCCTTTATTCGTATGCCTGCCGGCCTTGAGCTTCAGAGGGCTCTTCGACGATCCCTTGAGAGACTTGTTCGACTTCGACGCGCGGATGACTTTGTCAGCGGCCTTGAAGCTCCCGCCTTTCTGGAGGGCCGTCACGCTGTTGTCGAGCGGAGTGAAATACACGGTAACTGACAGCTCCCTCTCATAGCCGTAATAGAATACGTAATCGGTCGCGCCGCTTATACTGAAGGTCCCGGCATAGTCCTCGTCCTCCTCGAGGAAGGCGCATCTCGCGGAGTTCGGAACGACCTTGAACTCCATTGAATACTTGCCCTTCTTCCGGATCTTCCCGACCCTATTGTAGTCGCTGTCGAACACATCCGCGTCCTCGATGTGATACGGGGCGTTCTTCGGAAGCTCAGGCGTATCCCAGCTCTGCCCCACTTTAGGGACCGTGAATTTCATGCTGACCTTGCTTATCATCTCGGTCCAGACCGCGAAGAAATCTATCTCGTTATCGTACGCGAGCGCTCTGCCGACGGTGACCTTGTCCCAGGCGCCCCCATTGTCCCCGAGCATCCATCCGGCAAAGTGATACGGCGGCTCGTCCTCTATCACAGGAGCCTCCACATACTTGAGCTTCGTGCCCTCCACAGCCACGATCGCGGAAGGCTTCTCGCCGTGATCTGAATAGAATATCAGGCTGTATTCTTCCGGTGTCCCCATATCGAACTGATACGCGAGGCTGACCGTTGTGACGCCGTCCCTGTAGCTGATCTCAGGCTCCCCGCAAGGGCCGTACCCGTTCAGAGTGAACTCACAGTCTTCCGGAACAGAATGACCGTTCACATAGTATGTTATGTCAAGGTAATACTTCTTGTTTTTCTTCAGGGCAGGATCGTCCGTCTCCCATTTCACGGATGAGTCGAGCCACGTGAATCCGAGGCCGGACACAGCGGCGTCCGCGTCTCTCGGGGCCTTCGACACGGCGTCACCGATCAAAGGCACCGGTATCTTTATCGCGATGTCGCCCATAGAAGGCGAAGGCGCGAGGACCTTCAGCCTCGCGATGGATGTCGCGAAATGATGCGAGAACACGAGGTCGTCCACCCTGTCGACGATCTTCATCCCCGGCTTGATATACTCGAACGCCTCTTCATACGTCATTTCCTCTTCTGTGACAGGATATTTCTCCCAGGCGCCTTCGTCTATCAGTACAGGCGCGGCGATCCTGAGGATCTTATACGCGTCGTCCGCATCGAACGGGAGCTCTCCCTCTTCAGGCGCGAGGAAGTCACAGAGCCCTTCCGCCGCCTGGTAGTACAGTGCCCAGGAATCTTCCGCGGTGCCGTCAAGCATCCCCTTTTCCGTAAGATACCCGCACACGTACTTCTCTATGAACGAAACGGCCTCCTGCAGCCTTTCGCCAAGCCCTTTCGTCGATATCTTGTCCTCGCCGTAGATGATGTCCATCAGCTTTATGAACGCATCCTGCGGCGTGTATTCAACCGTGATCAAGCGGCCGTCAGGCATGGTGAACTGCTCGGTATTGACTGCGGTATAGTGTTCCCTGTCCGGGATCCTGTCGCTCACGAGCTTCTGTATAAGCGTATCCGCAAGCTCACCGCCCGCTGAAGGATCGTCAGGGAGTCTTGAACTGCTGCCGAGCTTCTCCAGCTCTTCATCGACCTTCGCGTCGGTCTCTTCCGTCTTAATGTCATACTGCCGCCCGGAAATGCCCATGCCCCAGGCCGCCGGAGGGACCATCGTGACTATGTCGTCGTACGCTCTGTAGTTGTGTATGTATCCCGGCGTGTCAGAGGCGTTATCCGTGTTCGCCGGAGCCTCGAACGTATACGCGAATACCGAAGGCTTTGTTCCGTAAAGATGAAGCACTTCTCCCGGAATGTCGCAGGCGATCAGGTTGGCGAGCGCGCCTCCCCTGCTGTGGCCTGTGATCCAGTATTTCACGTCGCCGCCTTCGCCTGTCGAAAGGGCGCAGATATCATCAAGCACACTCTTCTCGGCTCTGCTGAAGCCATCGTGCTGTCCTGCGGCCGTGTCTCCGTTCACGGTGAAGTTCTGCTTCCAGCCCTTCGCTTTTATCTTATCGTCGAACGAAGCGCTCTGGACGATCACCGCGATCAGCGTGCTGCCGCCCGCCCTTTTCTTTGCCCAGGTGTAGGCGCAGTCGTCCGGACCCTCTGAGGTAAAGTTCTCGAAATGTATGTCTTCAAAGCCAAGCTTGCCCAGGAACTGCGCTCCGGTCCCGTTTTCCTCATCGTCGACCGCGGCCGCGCAGAGCTGCATCGAGATCAGGGCGAGGCTGTCGTTCCTCTCCTCCGGATCACCGCTGAACCAGCTGTCGGTATAGTAGAAGCTGTCCGTCAGATAATCTTTGTCCGCCGTGGACCAGATGTCCGCCCTGCCGAACGTGTATTCAGGCTCCTCCTCCGCAGACGCTTTCTCTGGGGCGAGCACAAAAACTGACGTGAGCACCATCAGCGCCGCCGCGAGGAGCATCGCTGCCTTAGAAACTTTATTCATTATTTTATTCATACTGCCACATCTCCTTTATGTGGATTTCTATATGCTGATTATACCATGACGACAGGTATATTGACTCATATTACTTTTGCTTATTAAATCACTGTTTACTACGACCTGGTCATATGTTATATTATGTATTAGAAAGGTGCTGCCGATAGACGGTCAGCCTAGAGAATAGTTTTTTTAGAACCGCTCAACTACGACTTGGGCGGTTATTTTTTACGGCCGAGAGTGTACCCGGCAACAAAAAACTCTTCAGAACGTTGAAATTTCAATATTCTGAAGAGTTTATCAATTCCCATATCGTAAAGTTTCAAAGTCCGACCTGTGAGCTACTTAGTCGTCATCCTCATCCTCATCGTCGTCATTGTCGTCATCGTCGTCATCCTCATCGTCGTCATCCTCGGCTTCATCGTCGTCATCCTTGGCTTCATCGTCGTCATCCTCGTCGTCAAAGCCGTCCCCGGCTCCGCCGCCGATGATCTTACCTGTCTCCGCGTCGATCTCATATTCGTATTCGACGCCGCCAGCGGTGAACTCGACTTCATATATGATCACTCCGCCTTCACAGTCGAACTCGGTCTCGAGCTCTGTCACCTGCGCCCTGCTTACTCCGGCTTTGGCGAGCGCGGTATCTTCCGCATTCTTCTCCCCTATATACTTAGACGTGCTCGGCTTCCCGTACGCCTTCTCGTTCTTCACGTGCCTCTCCTTGCCGAGGAGGATCAGCTCCTGCGTGGAGAGCTTCAGGAGCGACTCTTCGTCCATGTGGCGGCTCCCGGAAGAAAGCAGGTTCCTGATGAGCCAGGCCTTTCCGAGCGAGATCCCGTTCTTCTCCGCGAACCCTCTGACCTCAGGGTCGTCTTCCACGTACTGGCTCAGGATCGCGCCGGAGATCTCCGAGTCTTCTATGAAGCTGCTGAGCCTCCCGGCTAGCTCGTCCTCTATCTCGCGCCCTCTCTTCTCGTCAGAGGCCCTGACAGAGACCAGTACGGAGTTCGCGTCCCTGGTAAGGTATCCCTTTGTCAGCATGGATCCTATGACCGCGTTCACGGCCGTATTCACATCGCTGCCTTTGAGATCCATGCCGTCCAGGATCATCTCGCCGTCCTCATTCACCGCTTCAGCCTTTACGACCTTCTCGTTTTTATCTATCGATATCTCTATGCCCGGGTTGACGTCCAGCCCTATCACCGCGGCTGTCTCTCCCGTCCTGTTCAGGAACACATTCGTTCCTATGAATATCAGGAGGACTGCCGCTATGCCGAGGGCCGCCTTCTGCCAGCGGTAAGCGACGGTCTTCCTTACCGGCTTTTCCGCAGTTTTCTCTTCATCAGAGGAAGCGGAAGCGGGCTGTTCATCCAGCTCGGCGAGGAGCCCGTCCAGCATGTCAGGCTTTTCGCCGCGGATCTCATCCGCAAGTCTCTTTTCAAGCTCTTCGTCTGTCATCTCGCTTCCTCCTTTCCCTCTATCTCTTTCCTCATCTTCTTAAGCGCCCTGTTATACTTTGACAGGACGGTCCCCTGCGGCATGCCCAGAGCGTTCGCGATCTCCTTATGCTTCAGGCCTGTCAGCGCGTGGAGCACGACTATCTCCCGCTCGTCTTCCGAGAGCACGCGCATCGCCGCGCCGAGCACCATGCGGTCAGTCGCTCTTCCGATCTCATCAGCGGGATCCGCGGCGTCCGGGATCTCGCCGGACGTATCTCTCGCATCCCTTATCCTGTTCAGGCACATGTTCCGGACTATCGTGAATATCCACGCCAGGGGCTTTCCTTCTTTCCTGTACTTTGGCGCCTCCCTGTATATCCTGAGGTACGCGTCGTGCATCACGTCCTCCGCGTCCTCTTTTCTCCTCAAGACCGACAATGAAAGACCGTATACCGCCTCAGATGTCTTCTGATACAGCTCGCTGAAGGCTTCCTTATCGCCTTTGCCCATACGGACTATTAGGTTTTCGTCGATCCGGGATATTTCCATTTACTTCCTGTATTTCTTCTCGTACTCCATTATCTTCCCATTCGGAGCCAGCACCTCGTACTTATATCTGTACTTCTTGTATGTGAACTTCACGGTGTAGGAGCCTTCTTTATCCTCCTCGTCATACTCGTACCTTATGGTGCCTTTCTTAATTACATTATAGCTGATGCCGGAGAACTTCGCGACCTTCTTTCTTGCGGCCTTAGCCCCGATCTTCGACCTGGAGCTGTTCCTTGTATATTTAAGGTCGACTGACTTCTCCAGGATCCTGCCTTTGGACGATATGCTGTACTCGAACTCGGAGCCGGTCCTGTCCTTGACGAACTCGATCTCGTACCTTCCGTGCTCTTTTTCGGACTCGAAGCGGCTGACTTTGCTCCTTGAGGTATTAGCGTCTCTCAGCGCTATCCTCTCCGCCTCTTTCCTAGTGATACCTGATGAGGCGAAAGCCTCGAGTGTGAACGCCGACGCCATTACCAGCATCAAAGCGACCGATATGATCTTTTTCATATGTATCATCTCCTTTCTACTTAGTTAACACCCGGGGAAGAAAGAATATTGCAAGGGAAATGAAAAAAATATATCAGGCTTGAATGCAAAACTAACTTCTGGTTTCAAGCAGAAGCCCTATTTTTGCTTAAGTAACTTCTGGTTTTGCCGTTCTGACCAGTTTACAGTTGTTTTTTCACATCTATATTTATATAATTAGCATGAAAGCACGGTGATT
>JAZUNH010000033.1:0-12347 GCA_045604065.1 Anaerovoracaceae bacterium | reverse complement strand
GTGGATCTGGATATAATATTCATAAAGAAATGAGGACATCATGAAGATCAAAGACATGTTCAAAGACGGAAGACAGGTATTCTCACTCGAGATATTTCCACCAAAAAGGGACTATCCTGTCGAGACGATCTACAAGACGCTTGATGAGCTTAAGGATATACATCCGGACTTCATAAGCGTGACTTACGGGGCAAGCGGCTCTGAAAGAGGAGAGAGGACTTTCGATATCGCCTCGCAGATAAAGAAGAGGTACGGTATCGAGTCGGCGTCGCATCTTACATGCGTGAACGCCACCAAGGCTGAGATAGCTGAGCTCCTTGACATACTTGAGGACGACGGCGTGGAGAACATCATGGCGCTCAGAGGGGACGATGTGCCTGACGAGACGAAAGAAGACGACTTCCGCTACGCGAGCGATCTTATATCTTTCATAAAGAGCACGGATCACGAATTCGGGATCTCCGGAGCATGCTATCCTGAGACCCACATGAACAGCAGGAACCAGTTTGAGGACATAATGAACCTGAAGAAGAAAGTGGACGCGGGCGCTGAGCACCTGATGTCACAGCTTTTCTTCGACAACGGAGTCTTCTATGATTTCCTGGAGAAGGCCAGGATAGCCGGGATCGATGTTCCTATCGAGGCAGGCATCATGCCTGTTGTGAACGTGAAGCAGATAACGAGGCTCGTATCGCTCTGCGGAGCGAGCATACCTCCGAAGTTCGCGAAAATGATGGCAAGATATGAAGATGATCCTGAAGCGATCATGGACGCGGGAATAGCGTACGCTGTTGACCAGATAGTCGACCTGCTGTCACAGGGCGTGGACGGCATACATCTTTATACGATGAACAAGCCTGAAGTCGCGAAGAGGATAAACGACAGCGTAAAGCATCTGTTCAGGAAATAGGAGAGACGCATGGATCTTAACTGGCTGATAAACAACAGAGAATTCGTCATACTCGACGGAGGATCCGGGACACAGCTTGAGGCAAAGCTTGATTCTGTTCCGAAAGTGCCGGAAACTCTTAACATCACGCATCCTGAAGTGATACGTGAGATTGGGAGATCATACGCTGAAGCGGGATCAGACATCATATATACGAGCACATTCGGAGCCAACGCCTATAAGCTGGCCGGGACAGGATACACGGTTGAAGAGATCGTGAAGGCTGCCGTAGCGAACGCTAAAGAAGCGGTCAAAGGTACGGACACTCTTGTTGCGCTGGATCTCGGCCCTATAGGGCGCATGATGGAGCCTAACGGCGATATGTCATTCGACGAAGCTTACGATATGTTCACGGAAGTCGTCAAAGCAGGCGAGGGCACCGATCTGATCGTGGTGGAGACTATGACAGATCTGTATGAGATGAGAGCCGCGGTCATCGCGGCCAGGGAGAACAGCAGCCTTCCTGTGATAGCGACCATGACATTCGAGGAGAGCGGAAGGACATTCTCGGGAACAGAAGCGGCTTCTATGGCCGTCACGATGACAGGCCTTGGCGTTGCCGCGCTCGGGTCCAACTGCTCGCTCGGGCCGAAAGAATTCGGAAAGATAATAAAGACGATATCAGAATATACGGATATTCCGGTAATAGCCAAGCCTAACGCAGGGCTTCCTGACCCGGTGACAGGAGAATACGGAATAGGGCCTGACGAGTTCGCTGAAGAGCTGGTCAAGCTGACTGAATACGGCGTCAAGTTCTTCGGCGGCTGCTGCGGGACTTCGCCGGAGTACATCAAAGCGGTAAGGCGTGAGCTCGAAGGGAAGAAATATAAGCCGCAGATGAACGAGCCCGCATCTTACGTATGCTCCGCGGAACAGACGCTGAAGATCGACAGGCCTGTGATAGTAGGGGAAAGGATCAATCCAACAGGAAAGAAAGCGCTTAAGGAAGCGATAAAGAACGCTGACTTTGACTATATACTTGAGATGGCGCTTAAAGAAGCCGAGGATGGCGCCGGGATACTCGATGTGAACGCAGGAGTCCCTCAGGTTGACGAAGCTGATGTTATCGTAAAGATCATAAAAAAGCTGCAGGGTTCTGTCGCGCAGCCTTTACAGATAGACTCGGGAGATGCTGGAGCGATCGAAAAGGCGCTGAGAGTCTACGCGGGAAAAGCGATAATCAACTCGGTGAACGGTAACGAGTCATCTCTGAGCACAATACTTCCGCTGGCTGCAAGATACGGCGCCGCGGTCGTGGGCCTTACGCTTGACGAGGACGGGATACCGAAGAATGCGGACAAAAGAGTGGAAATAGCCGAGAAGATCCTGAACAGGGCTCTTTCGCTCGGCATAAGGAAAGAAGACATCTACATCGACTGCCTTACGCTCACTGTATCTGCCGAGCCTGAAGGCGCGGCGCAGACGCTTGACGCGATAGAAAGAGTGAAGAAGGAACTTGGCCTTAAGACAGTGCTCGGGGTTTCGAACATATCATACGGACTTCCCGCAAGGTCAGTTGTGAATTCAGCTTTCCTGCAGATGGCTCTTGCCAGAGGGCTCGATCTCCCGATCATGGATCCCGGAGATCCGCTCATGATACGCGCTGTCGATACCAATGCTCTTATTAACAACAAGGACAAAGAAGCGAAAGCGTTTATAGAAAAGTACGCCGGGTATACAGAAGCCCCGGCAGGATCCGTAAAAGCCAAAAAGAAAGAAGAGGAGCGCGACCTCACGTATTATATCCAGAACGGACTTACCGAAAAGGCATGCTCGGACGTAAGGGAGTTTCTGGAACACGAATCGCCTCTGGACGTCATATCAAGAAGGCTGATCCCTGTGATGGACAGGACAGGCGAAGAGTATGAACAGGGAAAGATATTCATACCGCAGCTTCTGACGGCCGCAAGGACAGCGCAGGAAGCATTTGACGTCGTAAAGGATAAGATCAGCGAGACGGGCGGAAACGGGCCTTCAAGAGGCACTGTGATAGTCGCTACTGTAAAGGGAGACGTCCATGACATAGGGAAAAACATCGCTAAGGTGGTGATGGACAACTATGGATTCACGATCATCGATCTCGGGAAAGACGTTCCGCCTGAAGTCATCGTTGACAAAGCCGTGGAGACAGGAGCGAAGCTGGTGGGACTGTCTGCTCTGATGACGACTACTCTGCCAAATATGGAAAAGACCGTCGCGATGCTGAAAGAAAAAGCTCCCGGCTGCCTGATCATGGCAGGGGGAGCGGTAGTTACTGAAGAGTACGCCAGAAAGATCGGCGCTGACTTCTATGTACAAGATGCCCAGGCGTCGGCAAAAGCCGCGGCTGAGTCATATAAATAGCTAGTCGTCAGATTCAGTCTTGTTGGATCCGAGCAGATACTCCATAAGAGTTCCGGTCAGATCCATCATGGTGGAAGGGCTGACCGTTACTGACAGGACGTCGCATCTGTCGTTAAGCTCTGTCACATAGCCGGCGGCGCTCGGTGTTACCTGAGACTGTATTACCAGTTTCTTACCGGTATATTTGTTATATGATTTCTTTATCATCTCCGGAAGACCATTCTCAGCTTCTGCTGACCAGGATGGTATGCCGGAGACCTTTTTATACCTGAATCCCGAAAGTCCGCACAGAGTCTCTTCGGCGTCGTCGATCTCCTTGAGAACGTCGTCGCTTATACTGCACGCGGTAGAGCCGATAAGAGCCTTGCCTTTGGACGCTCTGATATATGAAACGTCGCAGGCGGCGATGAGATCGTCAGTCTCCTCATCTCTCCTGTACTCGTCCTCAAGCAGAGTATACACAAAGCTTACAAGCCTTGCGGAGCTCTTCTGCGTAATGCATTTCGCCGGGACAGGCATTTCTCTGAATCCGAATACGGCATCGTCGTCTGAAGCCGCGGATTTCCTCTTGTTGAAGGATTCTATCCTGGAGTTTATCCTGCCGAGGAACGTCTTTTGCCTGTCTTCGTCGATTGTGATCTTAAGGGTGCAGGAGCCCGGATACATCATATCCTTTTTACCGCCAGTGAACGATATTATCTCAAAGTCGACGCTTGATTTCTTAAGGTTCGCGAGCAGTGTGTTGAGCTCGCGGACAGGGTTGATCTTGGAATTGATCTTGTTGTCGATCTGTGATGATTTAATGCCTCTGATATATATCTTGTATGCTTTCTGGTTCTTAGGCTTTCCGGTATCGAGCTTTGAGGTGAACTCATAGCGCGAAGCGCCTCCGGTGATCTCTGACACGTTCGCGTAGACGTCTCCGTTAAGGCAGAACACATTGGATCCCTTCTTGAAGTACTTTTTCTTCAGCTTGTCCGCGTATCCCAGGTCGTGGCCTGTCTCGGGAACGAAGAGTGCGGTAAGTCTTCCTGTGTCCTCATTGTTCTTTACGACGTAAAGGGATGACACAAGAGGACTTACAGAGCTCTCGAAATTGCCGGCGTCGTAGGGGCAGATGATGACAGTAGGAGGAGCGTCTTTGTAATTCTCGGAACCGTCGACGTTCATTACTACTATGCCGTCGTCTTCCTTGACCCTGATGCTCTTGGTCTCAGCCCAGTTTATGAGATATTTCCTGATGCTTTCGTTCGAGGAGAATGAATCGCTCGAGTCGTTGATGTCCGTAAGATATGCCTGCGTCTTGTTCTCAATCTTTTCAGCCAGTCCTTCTTTACTTATCGTGCGCTCTTCCTTCTCGGCGCATGATGAAAGAACGGCCGCCGCAGCGATCAGCAGCGCGCATATGATCAGAACCGATGTTTTCTTCCTGTTCATGTACAGATCTCCTTTATCAGACTGATAAAATATAGTATTATAATAACATAAGTTGCGGTATTTATAAATTTATTATTATTTCATAAAAAAATACTTGTGCATGAGCATACTGTTGTGATATAATGCGACCTGTGTGATATCTGAATCACGGAAATTAGGAGGTCGTGCAATGTCAAGAAAATGTGAAGTCTGCGGTAAAGGCCAGGTTTCAGGAAACGCTGTTTCCCATTCGAACAGACATTCAAGAAGAAAGTGGAACGCAAACATTCAGACAATTAGGATCGATGATAACGGGACTATCAGAAAAGCAAATGTCTGCACGAAATGCCTGAGAGCCGGAAAAGTAAGCCGCGCTGTATAAAATCTTATGATTTTCAAGACTGTCATATTGATGGTATGCCATCGATATGGCAGTTTTTTGTTATATTGAAAAGAGGTGTGAGATGCCGCTCACAAAGTCGACAGACCTTGGAGATGTGAAGATCTCCGAGCAGGTGATTGCGAAGATAATATCAGGCATAATATCAGAGCCTGACTTTGAGGACAGGATATGGCCCGCTACGGTGCACGGACGCGAGATAGGGCTTCTTCATAAAATAGTAGGAGCTGAATTTGCGTCCAACATATTCACCGAGACGGCTGAGAACGGGACGTATACACTGGAGTTCAGCGTGATCGTGAAGTTCGGGGAAAGCCTGAAGCGTATAACTAAAGATCTATCGGACAGGATATCAGAAAGCCTTGAGTATGTGCTCGGGGAAGGCCCTGCGATGATAACTGTAAATATAGCCGGAGTGAGATCAAAGCATATAGCGAGGAGAAACATAAAAGCGGTATACAGGTATGGAACTGACTGACAGCGTCACGGTACTGAAGGGAATAGGAGATAAGAAGGCCGGTCTTCTTGCGGGCGCGGGCATACGCACGACCGGCGATCTTCTTATGCGCTTTCCAAGGAAGTATGAGGACAGGCGGTATGAGACGAGCATATCTGACCTTATCCCCGGGAAGGACCAGCTGATACACGCGAAAGTAGTATCGAGACGCTACAGCGGCTTCAGATATAATAAGAAGGCGCCCCTGATGCTTCTGGTGGAGGATGATACCGGTACATGTGAAATAGTGTTCTTCAACGGAGGATATATCGCGAACCTATTCAATACCGGATCCATGTATACGTTCTACGGACGTGTCACAGAGAACAGGGGATCTCTCCAGATGGTACATCCTGAGTTCCACAGAGAAGGGGATCCGCAGGATATAAGAGGGATAATCCCTGTGTACCCGGTCATCGAGGGAATTTCACAGAACGAGTTCAGGCGCCTTGTCCGCCTTTGCGAACCTCTTCTGGAAGATATGGAGGAGTGGCTTCCCGAGGACACGGTGAAGAAATACAGGCTCGCGGATCCTGCGTTCGCCGTAAGGAACATCCATTTCCCTGAAGACGGCAGGAAGATCCTGCAGGCGAGGTACAGGCTGGTATTCGAAGAGCTTCTTGCTCTTGAGACCGGAATGCTCAGCATGAGGAGCGGCAAGTCGAGCGGAGGCCCCGGAGCCGTGATAGACCCGGCACCGGGAAAAGAGTTCGAGGCAAGACTCCCTTTCGAGCTTACGGAAGGCCAGAAGCAGGCATGGGAAGATATATCACGCGATCTGTCGTCTTCAAAGCCGATGAACCGGCTGATACAGGGAGACGTGGGGTCAGGCAAGACCGTTATAGCAGAAATGGCCATGTACTCGGCTGTAAAGTCGGGATATCAGGCTCTCATGATGGCTCCAACAGAGATACTCGCAAAACAGCACTACAAGACGCTTATTGGCGATTTTGAAGGCCTCGGGGTCAACATAGGGCTCCTTACCGGAAGCATGAAGCAGAAGGACAGGAACATGACCCTTGAGAAGCTGAGGAACGGAGACATCGACATAATAATAGGAACTCACGCGCTCATAGAGCCCGACGTGACGCTGAAGTCACCGGGGATAGCCGTAACAGATGAGCAGCACAGGTTCGGCGTCGAGCAGCGCCATATGCTCTCGGCGAAGGGCGAGGGCGTGAACATAATGGTCATGACCGCAACGCCTATTCCGAGGACTCTCGCGGTGATAATATACGGCGATCTCGACATATCGCAGATAAGGACGATGCCTGAGGGCAGGAAAAAGATAATTACGAAGCTCGCGCATCCCGAGGACAGGATGGCGATGTATGACTTCATAAAGAAAAAGATGAGAAAGGGCGAGCAGGTCTATGTGGTCGCTCCTCTCATCTCGGAATCAGAGAAGATAGACGCTTCATCTGCGGAAGAACTTTACAGCGAGCTGAGCGACATTTTCAGGGGATTCAGGCTTGAGCTCCTCCACGGGAACATCGATTCTGCCGAAAAGGACAGAATAATGGAAGCCTTCGCGCGGCATGAGATAGACATGCTTGTATCAACGGTAGTAATAGAGATAGGCATCAACGTACCTAACGCGACGATCATGGTCATAGAAAACTGCGAGAGGTTCGGACTTGCCCAGATGCATCAGCTGAGAGGAAGAGTCGGGAGAGGCGGGACTCAATCCTACTGCTTCCTTGTCATCCATAACGAATCTGATATAGCAAAGGAGAGGGCTGAGATACTGTGCGGGTCCGCCGACGGCTTTGAGATAGCGGAAGAAGACCTGAGGCTGAGAGGCCCGGGAGAGATATTCGGCACCAGGCAGCACGGACTTCCGGAGCTGAACATAAGCGATCTTGTGAGCCATGCGGACGTGTTGGAAAAAGCGAAGAGCGCGGCACAGGACATACTGTCTTCTGATCCGCACTTAAGGAAAAAATGCAACAGAGAGCTGAGGAAGAGAGTGACCTCGATGTTCGGGGAAGACCTCAGGCTCGAGATATAGAAAACAGGAAAGGCGTAAGTCATGCGTGTTATAGCAGGAGAGTATAAAGGAAGGAAGCTTGAGCCGCCGCTCGATTTCAGCGTCAGGCCGACTACGGACAAAGTCAGGGAAGCGCTTTTCGACATAATCATGGGCGACATAGAGGGCGCGGTGTTCTGCGATCTGTTCTGCGGGAGCGGAGCTGTCGGTATAGAGGCTCTGTCGAGGGGGGCGTCTTTCTGCTGGTTCTCGGACCGTGACAGGGACAGCATTAGATTGACAAAGACGAATATCATATCGGTTGGAGCTAAGGAGAAGTCGCGTGTCATTAACGGAGACTATAAGAAAGCGCTCAGAAAGATCGAGGGGAAGGTAGGCATATTCTTCATAGATCCGCCGTATGAAGCAGGGCTGTATGAGTCATGTCTGTCACAGATAGAACTTCTTGATTTATTGACCGATGACGGTATAATAATAACTGAACATGATTCCAGGCAGGAAATGCCTGAAAAACATGGAGTTTTTCAGAAAATCAAAGTGAAAAGATACGGCAGGACTGTTTTGAGCATATACGCGAAAGCTGCCGAGCTTTGACAGGCGGAGGAATGCCATGACTGGAAAAGCACTGTATACCGGCTCTTTTGATCCGATGACGAACGGGCATCTGGATATAATAAGAAGAGCGTCGCGCATGTTCAGGGAGCTCACCGTCGGAGTCATCACGAACCCGAGCAAGAAATGCCTGTTCACAGAGCAGGAAAGGGTAGAGATGATCAGCGAGGTCATAAGCGACCTGGACAACGTGAAGATCGATACGTTCACAGGCCTTCTCGCGGACTATGTGAACCGCGGCGGATACGACGCGGTGATAAGAGGGCTGAGGGCAACGTCAGACTTCGAGTACGAGATCCAGATGGCGCAGATGAACGCGAGGCTTTTCAACCCGGGAGTAGAATCTGTGTTTCTGATGACAAGCCCGGAATACTCCTTCATCAGCTCAAGCATGATAAAGGAAGTGGCGTTCCTCAAGGGACATGTCGAGGGACTGGTGCCTGACATAATCCTGAAAAAGATAACGGATAAGTTTGAGAATCAATAATAAGGAGATATAACGATGACAGTACTTGATCTTCTTGATGAGCTTGAAGAGATCGTGGACACAGCGCCTAACGTACCTCTTACAGGTAAGATAATGGTTGAATCCAGCGAGGTCCTTGAGATAGTAGAGGACATAAAGAAATCGCTTCCTGAAGACGTGAAGCAGGCCAAGTGGCTGAAGGATGAGAAGGAGAGGATCCTCGCGGACGCCAAGGAAGAGTATGACAAGATAATAACCGAAGCTAAAAAGCAGGCAGGGTTCCTTGTAGATAATAACGACATCACATTGAAGGCCAAGAAGAGGGCTGACTCGATCAACGACGCTGCGGACGAATACTCCAAAGTGCTGAAGATGAAGACGTATGATTATCTCGACAAGGTCCTATACGATATGCAGGACAGGATCGATAACCTGAACGTCAGATATGCCTCACAGATGTATGAGTATCTCGAGAAGAACTTCGAGGAGATCAATCAGCAGCTCCAGAAGAACCGCGACGAGCTCAAGGACATGGCGGTCAGGACCAAGAACGGCGAGGACTGGCTGTACGAGAACAAGGAGCAGGCGGATCCTGAGGGCGGCAATAAGGAAGACGGCGGAGATAAGTAAAAGTGGAGTGCTTTGGTGTAGTAGCGGAATTCAATCCGTTCCATGACGGACATGCCTACTTTATCGATGAAGCAAAAAAGATGACCGGATGCGGGTGCTGCATAGCCGCGATGAGCGGCGACTTTACGCAGCGCGGCGAGCCGGCCATTTTTGATAAGTGGGAAAGAGCGGAAGCGGCTGTGAGAAAAGGGGCTGACCTTGTGGTGGAGATACCTCAGGTGTTCGCGTGCTCTCCTGCTCCTTTGTTCGCGAAGGGCGGAGTCGGCGTGCTCGCTGGGCTTGGCATCTGCAGCCATCTTGCTTTCGGGAGCGAGAGCGGTTCGGTAGACGACCTTCTGATGCTTTCGGAATTCATTGAAGAGCATGACGAGATGATCAACGATCTCACGGGAAGCCTGATGAAAGAAGGGCTTTCGTATCCGAAAGCACGTGAGAAAGCAGTGTCGCTCATGCCCGGCGGAAAGGACTTCGCGGCTCCGGGATCCAACGATATCCTGGCGGTCGAATATCTGAGGCAGGATCTCGGAGGCATGACGCCTGTTGCCGTAAAGAGAAAAGGAGCGGGTCATACAGAAACAGCGTCTGCCATAAGAGATGAGATCATCAAAAAAGATCCGGATAGATACGCTGCCGAGCAGAAGAGATACTTCGATCTTGTTGCATATAAGATAATGACGACCGGTGCGGATGAGCTGGAGGATCTCCTTTCATCTGGAAGCGGCCTGGGCTACAAGCTGAAAAAAGAGGTGCGCTACGCGAAAGATCTTGATGATCTTATCGACAGAGTAAAATCGAAGGTATATACGAGGACAAGGATAACAAGGCTCCTGACGCATATTATACTCGGCGTCAGGAAAGAAGACGCTGCGGAGCCGGGGTACGTCAGGGTGCTCGCGATGAACGGGACCGGCGCTGAGGCTCTGCGGATAGTGAAGAAAAACGGTCTTAATACTCTGCCTGTCATAAGCAATATCAATAAGGACGCAGAACTGCTCGATGATTTGCAGAAAAAGATGATTTCCTTTGATATCATGGCGGGAGATGTATATAATATAATCAAGGATCGTGATCGGTATGATCACAGTGATTATGTCAAGTCGCCTGTAAAGGCTTGAATCAATGAAAAGGAGAGAAGCAAATGTTAGTACTGGTAATCAACTGCGGAAGTCCATCTCTTAAGTATCAGCTTATACAGATGGACAATGAGGAGCTGATCGCAAAAGGCCTGGTTGAAAGGATCGGCATCGAAGGTTCCGTTATCTCCCATACAACTATCGGTAAGGAGAAGCAAGTCATCGAGACACCGATGAAGGATCACGAGGATGCCATCAAGCTCGTAATGGAAGCTCTTGTTGATCCTGAATACGGCGCTCTGAAGAGTCTTGATGAGATCGACGCGATCGGTCACAGAGTGGTACACGGAGGAGAAACATACAAGTCATCAGTTCTTATCGATGACAAAGTCGTTAAAGACCTCGAAGCATGCGTATCCCTCGCGCCGCTCCACAATCCGCCAAACCTGGCCGGGATCAAAGCCTGCAGAGAACTGATGCCTAACGCGCCTGAAGTAGCTGCATTCGACACAGCTTTCCATCAGACGATGAAGCCTGAAGCTTATCTGTATGCTATCCCTTACAGATTCTATGAAAAGTACGCTATCAGAAGATACGGATTCCACGGACTGTCACACATGTTCATGTCACAGGAAGCCGCGAAGCTTTTGAACGTAGATGTAGATGATCTTAAGCTCATTACATGCCACCTTGGAAACGGAGCTTCCGTAACGGCTATCAAGCACGGCAGAAGCTTTGATACATCGATGGGATACACGCCGCTTGAAGGACTCGTAATGGGTACGAGATGCGGAGATATCGACCCGACGATAATCGACGCCATCGGCGATAAGGAAGGCATCTCAGACGAGGAAGTCAACACACTGCTCAACAAGGAATCCGGAGTACTCGGTATCTCAGGCGTTTCCAGCGACTTCAGAGACCTAGAGAAGGCAATGAAAGAAGGAAACAAGAGGGCAGAGCTCGCGCTCAAGATCTTCGCGCGTAAGGTAAGATTCTACATCGGAGCCTACATCGCTGAGATGGACGGTGCTGACGCCATCGTGTTCACAGGCGGTATCGGTGAGAACGACAAGTACATGCGCTCGCTTATCTGCAGCAACATGGGCAACCTCGGAATCAAGCTCGATCCAGTGAAGAACTCAAGCACTGAGGACGCCGTGATCCTGTCAACTGACGATTCAAAGATCAAAGTCCTGAAGCTCGCTACCAACGAAGAGCTCGTAATTGCAAGAGATACGAAGAGCATAGTACAGAAGTATCTGGACCGTAAGTAATTGACAAAGTCTGTAAAAAATCTGTTGACAACGTAATTTCGAGAGTGTATACTCTTACACGTTGACGATTGAAACCAAATCGATTTTATTATAAGGAGGTGGAGACATATGGCAGTTCCAAAGAGAAGAACGGGAGCAGCGAGAAGAGATAAGAGAAGGTCTCCTAACATGAAGATGAAGGCACCTGGACTCTGCATCTGCCCGCAGTGCCATCAGCCGAAGCTTCCGCACAGGGTATGCCCTAACTGCAACTACTATGATGGTCAGGACGTACTGAAGTCGAAAGAGGCGTAAAAACAGAACAGTTTTTGAGCAGGCCGGAAGGCCTGCTTTTTTTATTCCTTTACGGTGTGATGGTGGTTCTGATTTTATGTCATACCGCCATGATGTGGATAAATGCTAAAATTTGTTAAGATATACACAAAATATTGATATTCAGCGGCTTTGTTGGTATAATAAATTGTATTTTTATATAGTTATTCAAGAAAGAGGAAAAAACATGTACGTACCTGATAAGAAGCTGAAAGTAGGTATACTTGGCGGAACCGGAATGGTTGGCCAGAGATTCATCATACTGCTAAAGGATCATCCATGGTTCGAGGTAACTACGATAGCCGCGAGCGCGAGAAGCGCCGGGAAGAGATATGAAGACGCAGTCGGGACGAAATGGAAGATGCACGTTCCTATGCCTGACT
>JAZUNH010000032.1:0-6919 GCA_045604065.1 Anaerovoracaceae bacterium | reverse complement strand
ATGCGCTCGCTCCTGTCGCCGGACCCTACCTGGTCCTTTCTTTCCGCCGCGATCCTCGCGTTCTGCTCCTGCTGCATCTTGTCATAGATACGGGCTTTCAGTACCGTCATCGCTTTCGCTCTGTTCTTGATCTGAGACTTTTCATCCTGGCATGTAACGACTATTCCCGTCGGGAGATGTGTCAGCCTTACCGCGGAGTCGGTCGTGTTTACGCACTGGCCGCCGTTTCCGGATGCCCTGTATACGTCGACTTTGACGTCGTTAGGATCGATGTTGACTTCCACGTCGTCCACCTCAGGAAGCACCGCGACTGTCGCCGCCGAAGTGTGGATCCTTCCCGCGGCCTCGGTCTCAGGGACACGCTGCACACGGTGCACTCCGCTCTCGAACTTGAGCCTCGAATACGCGCCTTTGCCCTTGATCATTACCTCGGCTTCCTTCACGCCGCCGATACCGGTGTCATTCATGTCCATGACCTCGATATTCCAGCCGTGGCGCTCTGTGTATCTGGAATACATGCGGAGAAGGTCTCCGCCGAACAGCGCGGCCTCCTCGCCGCCTGTTCCCGCCCTGATCTCAAGGATAACGTTCTTCTCGTCGTTAGGGTCTTTGGGGATCAGGAGTACTTTAAGCTCGGAAGTGATCTTCTCGAGCTTTTCTTCCTGCTCTGACACTTCCGCCTTGGCCATGTCGCGGAGCTCTTCATCATCTTCGGTGTCCACCATCTCCTTGGCGAACTCGAGCTCTTCCCTGGCTTTTGTGTATTCCTGGTATTTCCGTACGACCGGCTCTATCTCGCCCATCTCCTTCATGTGCTTCTGCCACACTTCCTGGTTGGCGATCACGTCCGGATCAGCGACTTTCTTCGTCAGCTCATCGTACTTATCAACTACTGATTCCAGCTTTTCAAACATCAGCTGCTCCTCTCCAAGTGTTATTTACGTTTCTTCTTGTTCTTCGCGAAGACGACCGTGACTTTCAGGTCCTTCAGCGGCCTCTTTATCGTTACGACCTTCTTAGACGCGTTCTTCTTTACTTTTATCTTCTTGCTTCCGGCTTTGATCGACTTGATGTGGTTCTTCTTAGCGGCCTTGACCGTGATCTTCGCATCATTACCCGGGGCAATATAGCCGGTCCCGGAGATCTTTCCCTTGCCCTTCTTTTTGCCTGTGATCTTTATGAATCCACAGTCGACAGGCATTGTGTATGCCCTCTCTTCAGAGATACCGTACAGTGTGCCGCCGACCGCAAGCGCGCTGATCGACGGGTCTTCCGGATCCGACGCGAAGTTATATCCTGTATCGGCATATTTTCCGGTCTCTGCGTCAAGCACGAACGTATCGCCGTAATCCATTACAGGAGCTCCCGTGAACAGGAGTCCGCCCCTGACGATGCTTACCGACGGAACGTCGATCTCATACAGCTTCGTGAGACTGCCCGTCTTCATTTCAGTCCATGAGGATCCGTCGAACACGAGAGGCTCAGGGATCTCTGACGCGTCTGTGACATCTTCTGATGATCCGAGCACATAGAACAGCTGATTTCCGCTCTGGACTGCTGTGCCTCCTGCTCTCTTCTCGGCAAGAGGAGCTCCTTCAGACCATTTCCCCGATTTAGGATCATATATGAACACCTTATCCGTGAGGCCCTGGTCTCCACCGTTGTAACTGTGGCCGCCGATGAAATACAGCTGTCCGTTATACGCGCCTATCGTATAGTCATCCGTGCTCTCCAGCTCGGCCGCTTCTTCAGGAAATTCTCCGAGATCCGTGACTTCTCCCGACGATGTGCTGACCCTGATCAGGCGGCACTGTCCGGAGTATATCGAGATATTACCGTAGATCTCGCTTCCGTTTTCTTCCTCATCATCGTCGTCGTCATCGTCTTTTCTCACGCCTGACCTTCCGCTGCTGAAGAACCAGTCGTCGTCATCGCCCGAATCCTCCTTCTGGTCCGCAGCGCCGTATTCAACGACTGTGTACAGATATCCGTTGGCGTAGGCCAGCCCTCCTCTGAAGAGCATGCCGTACTGCTTGTTCTTGTCTTTCTCAAGCCCGAATATGGCGTCGCAGTCGATCTCCGCGAGATCGTCTGCCTCGATGATGCTGCCCGAGCAGTTGGTCGCGCTTATCAGCCTTGAATAGCTGTCCAGGCAGTATATCTTCTTTCCGTCGGTAGTCATAGGCTCGCCAGTCAATTCGATGCCTGCGTCGTTTCTCATCTCATATCCGAGCTTGCCCCTGACGAGGTAAACGTTTCTTCTCACCGATGACTTGCCGTTGAATCCCGTTACCTTCACCGTCTCGATGTTGTTGATCCAGCGCTCGTTCCTGACGATCAGATATTTCTTGCCGCTTTCGATTATCTCTGCCTCTTCAAGCTCTGACTCTGACGGCCCGATCTCGACCTTCACGTTTCCGTCTGAAGGCTGGAATCCCACTCCGTCTATCCTTATCGTGTCTGCCTCTGTATCTACCGTGATGCTGCCTACTCTCGGCCCGAGCTCCGTTGGGGTGTTCCTGAAATCGATGCTTCCCCCGGATCCGACCGGAAGGTCGTGGCTGTCGTTCACTGACGATACGACCTCGCTGATCATATCGAGCGTGTCTTTCTGCTCGTCCTCCGGAAGATCCTTATTGAGCTCCGCGTACTCTGCCGCCTTGAGGGCAAAAGTACCGGTTATGTACGGGGTCGCCATTGACGTCCCGTTATAGAAATCATATTTACCGAAATCGGACGTCTCAGTATCCTGATCGCTGAGTCCGATATCATCCAGCGTCAGAGCGAAGTCTCCTCCGTCGTATGAATATACGAGAACGATGAACTTACGCTTCCTTCCCACTTCAGGCTCGCCGTTGTCGCCGAGATGAGAACGAGCCTCTATATGGCTCCAGTAGTTCCGCGTTCCTTCGATGTAAGTGCCTTCCAGGTTGTCCACTTCGTTAAGGGCCGCCGCGTTTTCGACCACGTCCGCGTCAGCGTCCACGATACCGAATATAGGGCCGCCGAAAAGATCAGAAGCTCCCTCAGGACCTTCAGGCTTACCCATGACACTGAGCTCAGGGAGATTCGTATATCCCTCGTGCAGCTCGTATGGCACTGAAAAGCTCACTATGGTATCGGCAGGAAGGTTTTTCATCTCGATCCTGTATGACTTGCCGCTTTCATCCATATAGCCGCCATCGGCTTTACCTGCTGATATCTCTATGGATCCCTTCTCTTCCTCGGTCAGGTCGCCATAGCGCTTTCCGTCTATTTTGATGTCATCCGCCGACGGCATCGCGAAGTCGTCGTCGCTCTCATATCCGTTATAGCTCTCAGACACCTCAGCCTGCTTATCTTCATCGTACAGCGTCGGGTTATAGCAGTCGTATGATACGGATGAAAGGATGTCCGCTCCGGGAGCCGCAACGTCGACCGTCTCGCCGTAATTGGAGAACCCTGTAAGCTCTCCGTCGCTTCCCGTCGCCGCGACGCTTACGAGATACGGACTGTCTATTCCGGAAGGATAGTCGTCGATGTAATCGTTGTTCTCTCCGTCATTTCCTGCCGCGCATACCGTGACCGCGCCTTTTTCTCCTACGATATCAACGAGGTCTTTCATGATCTGGCTTTCCTCGCCGCCGCCCCACGAATTGTTTATGGCGGCCACAGGCTCGCCGAGGTCGAGCGCGTCGTTTATATAGTTGTACGCGGCGATCTCATGAGCAAGATATGCCGACCCTTCCGCGTCAAGGATACGCAGAGCCATGATCCTGATCTTCTGGTTGACTCCGCTGATGCCCTCTTCATTGTTTCCTATGGCTCCGATGATGCCCGCGCAGTGGGTGCCGTGGCCGTTCTCATCCATAGGGTCTCTGTCGCCGTCGATGAAGTCGAATCCGCACGTACCCTTCAGCTCGGAATCCTTATGCGTGTTATGCCACATGTTGTCCTTAAGGTCAGGATGCGTATAGTCGACGCCGGTGTCTACCACGGCTACGATCTTCTCGTCTGACCCCGTGACCCCCTTTGCCCATTCAGTGCTGATGCCCGGAGCGTTTTCTCCGTCCTGCATGCTCCACTGATAGTCGCTGTATGTATCGTTCGTGACAGACAGCGCGTGGATCCTGTGGTTCTTCTCCGCGTATTTTACGTCTTTCCTCAGCTTCAGCTTTTTCACGAGCTTACCCGCGGAAAGGCTGCCCGAGCTTACGAGCGCCACGCTCGTATAGTCTTTTTTCTCGTCTTTCCGGAAGTTCCAGATCTCGCTGACTTTGATATCGTCTATCGCGCCTGCGCCGTTCCTGAGCGTGGTCCCCGCTTCCTTCCTCGACATACGGGAGTCGTCTTTGAACATGACGACTACCGAGTCTTCCATATTCTTGTCCTTATGCTCCGCCTGCTTCTTAAGCGTCAGTGCAGGCTTTCTGCCCTCTTCTTCCGCGCCGGCTTTTTCCGCGAACGCAGGTACCGCGCCCGGTACTGTGATCAGCACGGCGAGGATGACAGCTGTCATTCTTCTGAACATTTTTCCCCTGAACATATCTCCTCCTTTTAACTAGCTCCGGTTACTGTTGTATTTCGTCGAGATCCGAATACCCGAAGGTTTTTTACTCATATATTTTACCATACATGGCATTCCATTTACAGAGTATTGCAAACAAAAAGGAGCTGCCGGTCCGGCAGTTCCTTCTGCTTTTTATGTGGCTGTTATTTAAGGCCGTATTTGTTCTTGAACTTCTCAACGCGTCCGCCGGCGCTGATGAACTTCTGCTGACCTGTAAAGAACGGATGGCACTGTGAGCAGACGTCAAGCTTTAATTCAGGCTTGGTCGACATTGTCATAAATGTATTGCCGCATGCGCAAGTTACTTTACATTCCACATATTTAGGATGGATTCCTTCCTTCATGCTTATATCCTCCCTCTTCACAGGTGTCCCACCAAAGACGCCCCCGTGCCGCAAACCCCGATATGATATATACCCTTACCGGGGAGCTCCATGTGACACCACAAAGCAGTCTCTGATGCCTGATCTATTTGCCGCCGGAACGGATTCGATATGCCGCCCGGTGCGACTTGAATATATTAACACATGCCGGCGTCTAAAGTCAACGGTTTTTGTGCGGTGCTGCTATTTTTCCGCGATGACCACACGGTCGAGCCCCGCGAGGTCTTTCCTGACGCGGCACGATGCATATCTGCCGTCCTCTTCAAGGAGCTTCTTTATATCCGCTGCCTGGTCGAAACCGATCTCCATCATGAGGCATCCGCCTTCACTGAGATGCTCCGGCGCTTCTTTCACTATCCTCCTGTATATATCAAGCCCGTCGGCTCCGCCGTCAAGCGCAAGCACAGGCTCATGGTCCCTGACCTCTGTGCCGAGGGTACCGATCACGTCAGTCCTTACATACGGAGGATTTGAAACGATCAGATCGAACACGCCTGCGATCTCTTTAAAAAGATCGCTCCTAATCAGGCTCACCCTTTCTTTAACGCCGAGATGTTCCGCGTTCAGCTCCGCGACCTGAAGCACGTCTCCGCTTATGTCGGACAGCACGACATCCGCATTCCCGGAAAGCGCGGCTGCCGACAGTCCTATCGCTCCGCTTCCGCAGCACAGATCCAGGACGCGGCAGGAACGAGAAGCACTCTTGTCCGTACGCGCGGATGTCTCATCCAGGTACGCAAGCGCCTCTTCGGCCAGTATTTCTGTATCGAGCCTCGGGATCAGGACCCTCTCGTCGACATGGAACGAAAGGCCCATGAATTCCTGCTCCCCGGTTATGTACTGGAGCGGCTTTCCGGACAGTCTCTCGTCAAGGAGCTCTCCGAACCTCTCTTCCTGCTCATCTGTGACCTCAGCGCCGAGCTTTAGAGGGATATCGCGGAACGGGACGCCCAAAACAAAAGACAGGAGCGCTCTCGCGTCGAATGAAGCCCCGTCTTTCCCGTGAGCTTCCAGCTTCTCCTGCCCTTCTTTTAGTAAATCCCGTATGTTACTCATCTGTGTCCTTTTTGCTCTCTTCACTCTGCCCGGGCTCTTCCCTGTCCCTGTCTATCGTCATAGGCGTAACGAACTCCGCGTCGGTATTGGAGATCCCCTCGAACAGAGGAGTCTCAGGCGGCACCAGCACAGCCTTCATCGACACTATCGCGACCTCGAGCTCAGACGCGTCCGGCTCTCTCGTAGTAAGCTTCTGCAGAAGCAGGCCCGGTACGCTGACAAGCTCGACGAACCTGTTTGTCGACCGTCCCGCCCACTGCAGTATCTCGAACGACACCGCCGCAACGACAGGGATCAGCAGTATCCTCGACACGATCCTCATCATGAGATCAGGCCAGCCGAGGAGCGAGAACAGTATCAGGCTTATCACCATCACGAACATCAGGAAGCTCGTTCCGCATCTCGGATGCAGGCGCACGAATCCCTTCGCGTTCTCCGGCGTGAGCTCCATGCCGTTCTCGTAGCAGTGGATCGTCTTATGCTCTGCGCCGTGGTACTCGAACACGCGGCGGATATGCTTCATGTTGGATATGGCCGCTATGTATCCTATGAACATCGCGATCCTGAGAAGCCCTTCTATCAGATTTAGCGCGACGACGTTCTTCACGGCTCCCGAAAGCGCGTTCACGACGACCGTCGGAAGGAGTATGAACACTCCGACAGACACCGCTATCGCGAACATTACGGAGAGCGTCAGCATGATGTTCCACGCCGCCTTTTTGCCGAACGTCTTCTCAAGGAATCCCGGCTTCTCTTCCTCTTTGTTTTCTTCTTCCTCTTCCGTGAAATACTCAAGTACATCGGCGGAATACGTCAGGATCCTGGTGCCGAGGAAAAGAGACATGACAAATGATACGATCCCCCTTATGAACGGAAGTCTGGCGAAGCCTGACCGTCCCGGGTTCTTCTCTGTCTTCAGGAATATTCTGTT
>JAZUNH010000031.1:0-24453 GCA_045604065.1 Anaerovoracaceae bacterium | reverse complement strand
GGGGCGCCTCCCTCCGCGGAGATATGGGGAGACAAACCCGACGAGCTCAGGGCCCGCGGCGGCGACGGCGGCGAGTACGGCGCCACCACCGGGCGCCCGCGCAGGGTCGGCTGGTACGACTGTGTCGCCTCCCGCTACGGCTGCAGAGTGCAGGGCGCGACCGAAGTCGCACTTACCGTGCTGGATCCGCTAGGATATCTGGACGAGATCCCTATCTGCGTAGCATACAACGTGAACGGAAAGATCATGGAAGACTTCCCTAACACGACTTACCTGTATCAGGCGAAGCCGGTGCTTGAGAAGCTCCCGGGCTGGAAATGCGATATAACAGGTATCAGGAACTGGGACGACCTCCCTGAGAACTGCAAGGCATACGTAGACGAGATAGAGCGCAGGATCGGCTGCCCGATCACTTACGTTTCCAACGGGCCAGCGCGCGAGGACATCATCCGCCGCACGCCGAAAATCTGATAAGCTCACGGGACCCACATAAGGAGGAAAGACATGTTCACAGACGCTCTCAGATCAGTCTGGGTGGAAGTAAACTTAAGCAATCTCGACTATAACGTAAAGCAGATATACAAGAAGATCGGGCCGGACCCGGAGATGCTCGCCGTCATAAAAGCCGACGCGTACGGGCACGGCGTCCGCCGCGTTGCTGAAGTCCTCCGCGCGAACGGAGTCAAGACCTTCGCCGTATCGACGATGAGCGAGGTAGTCACGCTCCGCGAGGCGGGCGCCAAGGAAGAGATCATAATCCTCGGCCTCACGCCTGACATGTACGCCGACATGCTGGTGCGCTACGACGTGACGCCGGCTGTCTGCAGCTACAAGAACGCGAAGGCGATAAGCGACGTAGCGAGGATACAGGGCCGCAAGGTCTTCGGCATGGTCGCCGTCGACACCGGCATGGGCCGTATCGGATACCAGTGGGACGACACCGATCACGCAATCGAAGAGATCAAGAAGATGGAAAAGCTGCCGAACTTCAAGGCTAAGGCTTTGTTCTCGCATCTCTCGACCGCAGACGAGATGGACAAGTCCTATTCCGAGCTGCAGGAAAAGAGGCTGGAATATTTCCGCGACGCCGTTAAAGCCGCCGGGATCGACATACCGTTCGTTACGATGGCGAACAGCGCCGCGATAATGGAGCTCCCGTCGACTCATTACGACGCGGTAAGGCCGGGGATCATTCTCTACGGCGTATATCCTTCAGACGAAGTTGACAAGAGCCAGCTCGACCTCAAGCCGTGCATGTCGGTAAAGGCGAACATAATCCACCTGAAGACCCTGAAAAAGGGCTGCGCAGTAAGCTACGGACGCAAGTTCATCTGCAAGCGCGACTCCAAGATAGCGACGATAAACCTCGGATACGCCGATGGCTTCCCGAGGGCGTATTCATCCAAGGGCAAGGTCATCGTTGACGGCGTGGTATGCCCGATTGCGGGAAATATCTGTATGGACCAGTGCATGATAGACGTTACCGACGTTCCGAACGTCAAGCTCGGCGATGAAGTCATCATCATGGGGTCCGACGGAAAGAACACCATAACTCCGGAGTACATAGCCGAGTCCACGGGGACTATCAACTACGAGATCCTCTGCGCGTTCGGTCAGCGGCTCCCGAAAGTATACGTAAAATAAAAACACAGCACTCAGCGGAACATATCCGCAGAGTGCTGTTTTTTATTGTCTTGAATCACCTTGTCACGGCCTCAGGAGCCCTGTCACGAACACCATGAACGGCATACGGCCCTTCTCGTCAGGCCACACAGGATCGATATCGAAGAAGTCCTTCGATATCTTCATGACGTCGCCTCCAAGCGACTCGATATTGTGGCGCATATACTGAGGGAAGCGGCACGGCTTTCCCTGCTGCCTCGCGCAGTTTCCGAGTCCGCAGATGTCGCACGCTCCTCCGAGCAGTCCCTCGCTTCCCGGCTGTTCCTTCTCTTTTACATAAAGCTCCTGTGCGAGCTCGGCGCGGCACTTGTAGAAGAACACCTGGAGATCGAGGTCGTCGTAGTCTCCTTCTTCCTCTTCAAATATGTACTTACGGCAGTAGATCACCAGTGTCTTATATTTCTTCAGGTATTCTACCGGATCAAAATCAAACGGCGGGCACGCCCACGTCACTCCGTAATACGGGCATTCCTTACATGCCGCGAGAAACTTCGGCACATCAACATATTTCTCGATGTACTCGTCGATCCCGATCCGCGCTTCATAGTTTTCCACACGCATTTCCGCAATCCTCCTGCTACCTTTATTCTACTACCGATGTCAACACGTCACACCTTGTATACATACTCGGCGCGGCCCATGGAATTGGTCATGTGAGCCGACATCGCGGCTACCGCCTCATCCCTGTCGTGCTCCCTGAACGCGGCGACTATCGCCCGGTGCTCGTCGACTATCTGCTGCAGGAATTTCGGCTCGTAGAATATAGGCTTCGTCGTCTGTTCTATATATTCCTTGTACGACCTCAGCACCTGCGACATGAAGCGGCTCCCGGTCGCTTTGTATATGATCTCGTGGAACTCTTTATTGACCGCGAGGACGTTCGCGCTGTCGCAGCTGTCGACGTACGCCTGCATCTCGGCGCACTTCTCCTCAAGCTCAGCTATCTCGGAGTCGGTTATCCGCGCCTCGGCCCACTCCGCCGTCAGCTCTTCCAGCGCCTTCCTTATCGCGTAGATGTCTTCGATGTCGCGCCTCGTGAAGCCCTTGGCGAAGCAGCCTCTGTTCGGGACATATTCGATCAGGCCCTCCTGTTCTAGCTGCTTGAACGCCTTTCTTATCGGCGTCCTGCTTACCGCGAGCTCCTCAGCGATATGGGTCTCCTTTATCTTTTCTCCTATTTTGTATTCTCCCTTAAGTATCCTCTCGCGGACCACTCCGACGATGCTGTCGGTAAGGGAATCAAACTGAACGCTGCTGCTCATATGTTCTCCTATAATATATGGTTCTCCAGGACCTGCTTCGCGAAGTCGAAGTCTTTGATCTGGAGATAATACTCAGCTGAATCGATCAGCGCTTTCATCGGGCAGAGTCCGATCAGCTCGCTTTCCGTGACGGTCACGCCGTAACGCTTCGCCTCTGATTTCACCATCTCGAACACCCTGTATATCGGCGCCACCTCAAAGTTGGTAAGGTTGCACGATACCTGGGCGTATTTCTTTCCGGTCTGCTCATCCTCGATCGCGAAGCCCATTGCCTTCACCGAATCGAGCCCGCCTGATCTCTCCCTGATGATCGTCGCGATCTTCTTCGCTATCTCGACGTCGTCCGTATTCAGGTTGAAGTTATACGCGATGAGAGGAGGCCTCGCTCCTACCGCCGTAACACCCGCCGTAGGATGGATCCTTCTTCCGCCGAAGTCAGGCTCCCAGTCAGGAAGCTTGACCTTTTCTGCCATGCCCTCGAACTGCCCTTTCCTGATCGTTACGAGGTTCTTTCTTTCCGGCTTCGTCGCGGAATATTCATACAGGAACACCGGGACTCCGGCTTCCTCAGCGATCCTCTTTCCGATCCACTTGGAAAGCTCTATGCAGTCGTCTGTCGTACAGTCTTTGACCGGGAGTATCGGCATGACGTCGACGGCTCCCATCCTCGGATGCTCGCCCTTATGCTTCGTGAGGTCGATGAGCTCCGCCGCCTTCTTCTCAAGCTTGACGCTCGCTTCCTCTATTCCCTTCGCGTCCCCGATATATGTTATGACCGAGCGGTTATGGCTCTCGTCCGAGGAATAGTCGAGCAGAGTGCAGCCCGGCGTGGTCCTTATCTGGTCCACACAGGCCTCGATCACCTCTTTGTTCCTTCCTTCGCTTATATTCGGGATGCTTTCCATTATCTGTGACATATCTCTCCTCCTTGATGCCCTTATAACTCTGCCATAGTTTCTTCATACAGCCTGTCCGCTGTCAGGATGCCGCGTTCCGCGAGCCTTCCGGCTTCTTCCTTCAGCGCTTCCCTTGTCTCGTCGTCCTTTATCACCGGAACGTTTATGAGAACGTTCATATACGCTCCCTGGACGCAGAGCTTCAGGCTGAGCACTCCGACCCCAAAGTCCGAAAGACAGTTCGGGTTGACCTTGCCGGAGATCTTCTCCGCTGCCTCCAGCGCTCTTACCGCGGCCTTTATGTTCCCGAGCGGGACTTTCGCCGATTCGATCGTCCCGTCCTGGATCGCTTTTCTCCTCGCGGCTTTCTCCTCGTCTGTCTCTTTCGGCATGCCGAAAGCAGCCATCACCAGGTTGAAAGCCTCTGTGTCTTTATCCACGCCCGCCGCAAGCTCTGACTCGGCTTCGGCAAGCACCGGCTTCGCGGAAAGACACGCTTCCTCGAAGTCTTTATATTTCTCTTTTCCCAGCGTGAGGTCTACAGCCATCATCAGAAGCCCCGCTCCCTGTGCTCCTGCCAGAGCGGAAACAGAACCGCCGCCGGGAGCCGGAGCGTCCGACTTCAGGACGTCCAGATAATCGCTCACTCTCAGATCTATCAGCTTCTCTTCCATGATCTTTCTCTCCTGCCGACCCTTAATGTTGCAAAATCACCGATATTGCTTCTATTTGCAACATCAAGGTATCCGCGCTTGTCCGTGTGCCGGCATTATGCCGCAGACTTACAGCACCTTGCCCTTTTTGATGACGGTATCCACCTGGTTGCTGCAGAATCTGTAGCACAGCATCTCCACGTCCGGAGCGTTCCAGATGCAGATGTCCGCCTGCTTGCCGGCTTCGAGGGTACCGACCTTATCGCCCATGCCGACCGCGCACGCAGGGTTGATCGTGACTGCCGTCAGCACCTCTTCAGGAAGCAGCTTGTACTTAAGGCACGCCAGGTTCATGACGAACTGCAGGTTCAGCGACGGGCACGATCCCGGGTTGAAGTCTGTCGCGCAGGCAACAGGGATCCCCATCTCTATCATCTTTCTCGCAGGCGCGAATCCCGCCTCGAGATAGAACGATGTCGCCGGCAGGCACATTGCCGTCACACCGCCTGCCGCCATGGAATCCAGGCCTTCCTGATCTATGCTGATCAGGTGCTCAGAGCTCACCGCCCCGAGCTCTCCGGCAAGTCTCGATCCTCCGATCGCCGCTATCTCGTCCGCGTGGATCTTCAGGCCGAACCCGAGCTCCTTGGCTTTAAGCAGGTACTTCTTGCTCTGATCGTAATTGAACACCGAGTCCTCCGTGAATACGTCGGCGTAATCCGCCAGGCCGTGTTCCTTCACATACGGGAGCATCTCTTCGCAGACCATGTCTATGAATCTGTCGGCGGCACGCTTGTGCTGTTCCGGGGTCTCCAGCTCGCCCGGCCCCACTTCCTTGAATTCAGGAGGGACCGCGTGCGGCCCAAGGAACGTGGATACCACGTCCTGCGGGCATTCCTTATCAAGGCGCCTGATCACGCGGAGCATCTTGTACTCTGTCTCAGGGTCCAGGCCGTAGCCGCTCTTCGCTTCTACCGTCGTCACGCCGAGCGATCCCATCTCCTGAAGGAATCCTCTGGTCTTCTCGAAGAGCTCGTCTTCACCGGCTTCTCTTGTGTGCTTTACGGTGTCAAGGATGCCTCCTCCCGCTCTCAGTATGTCGAGATATGTCGCTCCCTTGAGCTTCATCGGGATCTCGTGCTGCCTGTATCCGCCGAAGACCATATGAGTATGCCCGTCTACAAGGCCCGGTGTCACGAGCTTTCCGCCCGCGTCGATCACCGTGCAGGTCCTGTCCCCCGCGACCGCGGCTCTCACCGCTTCACCCGCCGCGGCAGGAAGCTTTCCGTCCGATGTGATCTCCTTTATCACGCCGTCCTCGGCATAGATGGCGGCGTCTTTCAGCTTCAGGTTCTCGCCCTGGGCTTCGCCTTTATGGCTGAAGCTTCCTTCAGGCGTTTGAAGGAGCCCGATGTTCTTCACAAGTAGTCTGTACATTATACTTTCCTCACAAAATAACCGGCCCGCCCTGCCCGGAAGCAGAACGGGCCAGCCGCGTTTTATCTTAAGTCTTCAGGACCTGTGCGTCCGCATCAGTCCATGAACTCGTCGATCGTCTTCTCAACGAGGTCGTCGTCAGCTATGAACGGAAGCGTGATGTGGCCCTTGCCGGCGTACTTCTTGTTGTACTCAGCAGACGTCGAAAGAGCATGCTCGTTTCTCGCCCAGCTCCTTCTGGCAACTCCGCCCATTACGTCCCACATGACGGCTCTCTTGATGATCTCGTCAGTTCTTTCAGATCCGTCAAGCAGGAGGCCGAATCCGCCGTTGATAGCCTTGCCGATACCTACGCCGCCGCCGTTATGCAGCGCGCAGAGAGACATTCCTCTCGCCGCGTTTCCGGCGTAGCACTGTACCGCCATGTCGGCCATTACGTTCGATCCGTCTTTGATGTTGGATGTCTCGCGGAACGGCGAGTCTGTACCGGATACGTCGTGATGGTCACGTCCCATCATGATAGGGCCGCACTTTCCTTCACGCACCAGCTTATTGAACGCGAGCGCGATGTCGCGGCGGCCTTCCGCGTCCTGATAAAGGATCCTGGCCTGTGTCCCGACTACGAGCTTGTTCTTCTTCGCGTCTCTGATCCATACCCAGTTGTCTCTGTCCTGAGCCCTTCTGTTCGGGTCGATGACTTCCATCGCGGTCTTGTCCGTCAGGTCAAGGTCTTCCGGCTTTCCTGACAGGCAGCACCATCTGAACGGTCCGTATCCATAGTCGAACAGTACAGGACCCATGATGTCCTCGACATATGACGGCCAGATGAATCCGTCTTTATCATCCACTCCGTTCTTGGAGATCTCCTTGATACCGGAGTCGTACATGGCCTTCATGAAGCTGTTTCCGTAATCGAAGAAGTACGATCCTCTCTTTGTCAGCTCCTTGATGGCCGCGTAGTGCCTCTTCAGCGTCATGTCTACTCTGCGGCAGAACTCTTCTCTGTCATCGTGCAGCATCTCTGTTCTCTCTTCGAACGTCATGTCCACAGGGCAGTAGCCTCCGCCGTATACGTTATGGCATGATGTCTGGTCTGAGAGAAGGTCGATGTGGAAGTTCTTCTTTACCGCCGCCTCGAGCAGGTCAACGATGTTTCCGTGATATGCGATCGAGATGCTTTCCTTCTTCTCAAGCTTCTCGTTAGCGAGCTTGAAGATCTCGTCAAGGTCGTCCATGACTACGTCTACCCAGCCCTGGCTGTATCTTGTCTCGATCCTGGAAGCGTCTACCTCGGCAAAGATACCGACGGCGTTAGCTATGTTCGCGGCCTTAGGCTGAGCTCCGCTCATTCCGCCGAGTCCTGATGAAACGAATGTGTGTCCTCTCAAGTCTCCCTGCTCCGGAACGCCCAGATATTTTCTTCCCGCGTTCAGGATGGTGTTGAATGTTCCGTGAACGATTCCCTGCGGTCCGATGTACATCCAGCCGCCAGCGGTCATCTGTCCGTAGTTCGCGACTCCCATTTCCTCGGCGACTTCCCAGTCCTCAAGATTGTCGTACTCGCCTACCATGAGAGCGTTGGTGATGATGACTCTCGGCGCGTCCGGCCTCGACGGGAAGAGTCCGAGCGGATTTCCCGACTCTACCACGAGTGTCTGGTCTTCCGTGAGCTCTTCAAGATATTTCTTGATGAGTCTGTACTGCAGCCAGTTCTGGCATACAGAACCGGTCTCGCCGTATGTTACGAGCTCATACGGGTACAGCGCGCATTCAAACGAAAGATTGTTGTCGATCATTACCTGGAACGCTTTTCCCGCGAGGCATTTACCCTTGTACTCATCGATCGGCTTGCCCCAGATGCGGCCTTCAGGCCTGTAGCGGTACGCGTATACACGGCCTCTTGTCTTGAGCTCTTCCATGAACTCAGGAGCCAGCTTTTCGTGCAGCTCTTCAGGCACATAGCGGAGAGCGTTCTTCAGCGCGATCTTGGCCTGAGCCTTGGTCAGCCTGAATCCTCTGTCCGGCGCTCTTCTGATGCCCTCAACAAATTCCGGATATTCCGGAAGCTCGTTGTCCAGCTGGATCGTCATGGCTTCCTGGATCTCTTTGTTACTAAGCATTTCTTACCTCCTGTAAACTGTCCGCCGCGGACGCGGCATAACAGAAATATGATCAGTACATATTTTACTGATTATATTGTACTATCAGAAAAACACTTTTACAAGACAAATAAGAAGCGGCAGAGCCTCAGCCCTGTCGCTTTATGTGCGTTTTCAGTATATCTTCCCGCTTTATACCATATGTTGTCCCGCTATGCCAGCTGAACCACTTTTTCCACAGCCGCAAGGAGCGATCCGTCCTTGACCATCCTGTCGAATTTGACCAGCTCGTCATGCATTACCACGTCGTCGTCGACCGGGTCTGATTCCTCTCGGATCCTGTCGTACGCCGCCCTGGTCGCAGGCGCCAGATCGTCGATACCGTTCTCCCCGATCTCCTGCCTCAGCCAGATCGCCTGTGCGGCGCAGCCGAGCTCTATCCCGAGTACCTTCTCCGCGTTGTCAAGCACCATCGCGGCGGTCCTCGCGGAAGTCATTCCCATGGAAACGTGGTCCTCCTGATTGCCAGACGACGGTATGGAGTCGACGCACGCCGGGTGGTCGTATATCTTGTTCTCAGATACGAGCGACGCCGCGGCGTACTGCGTGATCATGAATCCGGAGCATACCCCGCCGTACTTCGTCAGGAACGCAGGGAGCCCTTCTGAAAGAGCCGGGTTCACGAGACGCTCTATCCTTCTCTCTGAAACGTCGGCGAGCTCCGATATGGCCATCTTCATGAAATCGAAGGCAAGCGCCATAGGCTGTCCGTGGAAGTTCCCGCCCGAGATGACCTCGTCGTCATCCGGGAATATGATAGGGTTGTCCGTCACCGCGTTTATCTCTGTTGAAACGGCGTCATACACATAGCCGAAAGCGTCTCTTGACGCGCCGTGGATCTGCGGCGTGCATCTTAGCGTATACGGATCCTGGACCTTGCTCTCCTGCTCGCGCAGGGCGTTGGCGCTTCCCTCCAGAAGCTTCAGCAGGTTCTCCGCCGAATACTTCTGTCCCTGATGTCCGCGCAGCTCCTGGATCTTAGGATCGAAAGCGGACGTTACGGCGTGCAGGGCTTCTCCTGTCATGGCGCACGCGATATCCGCCACTTTCGCGAGGCGCATCGCGTCCCAGAGGACGTTCAGGCCGACAGCGGTCAGCATCTGTGTTCCGTTGTTCAGAGCGAGTCCCTCTTTCGCGGAAAGCTCGACCGGCTTGATGCTCTCCTTGTACATCGCTTCCGCGGACGTGACTATCTCGCCCTTGTATTCACAGAAGCCCTCTCCCATGAGTCCTAAAGCTATGCAGGAAAGAGGCGCAAGGTCTCCGGAAGCCCCGAGGCTTCCCTTCTCAGGCACGAGCGGATGTATGCCGGCGTTCAGCATGTCGATCATCGTCTGGATCGTCGAAAGCCTGATCCCTGAGTTCCCTCTCGCGAGAGCGTTGCAGCGGAGCAGCATGGCCGTCCTCACATACTTCCTCTCGAAGCATTCTCCCATAGCGCAGGTATGGCTCCTGATGAGGTTCTTCTGCAGCTTGGCGGAATCCTTCTTGGAGATCTTGACGCTTGAGAACTTGCCGAAGCCTGTCGTGAGCCCGTAGATCACGGCGTCCTCGTCGAGCTTCTTGTCTATGTATGCCCTTGCCCTGTTGACGCGCTCTTTAGCGTCCTGGGCTATCTCTACCTTCTCATCCTCGCGCGCCACCCTGATGACGTCTTCTATGGTAAGGTCTTTTCCGTTGATTATGACTGACATTTCTCTGCCCTCCTGCCGAGTGTCTGTATGAGAGAATATTTATTCACAATTTTTGTATATTTCCTGCCTGTACGGAAATATGCCCTCTTGATTTGCATTATATCACTTTCCGTTGCAATATCAAGTCCTGCGCGATTCACCCCTTCCGCTTTATCCCTCTAACGATTTAGCACACTAATACTTTAACGCGCATAAATATGCTTTTTCCAGCCGCCGCGGCCGCCCGTATACTCCTTGCAAAATGCCCGCTCTTCCAATATAATATATATATTGAATAACCTGAAAGGGACAAGCAGATATGGACCAGACAAACGACAGATCCCGGCACTTCAAGGCGGCGCGCGCACTGCCTTGTCTTTTAATGTGCCTGATTTTCATTACTGCCGCCGCCCTCTTAGCGGATCACACATACGCCGCGGAAAGAGGTCCGGCAAAGATCAAGGGAGTCCTGTACTTCCTCAACTCTGAAGGCAAGCCGGCGAGATCCGGTAAAGAGCGCACGCTCAGCTGTAACGGCTTAACGTATTACGTCCTCAAGAGCGGCAAGATCAAAAAAGGCTGGAACGTGATAGGGAAGAACCTGTACTACTTCAGCAAGAAGACCGGCGCCATGGTGAAGAACAGAAAAATCGCCGGCATAACGCTCCTCCCGGACGGAAAAGCCCAGAAATCCTACGTCAATTCCAAGGGAAAGAAGATAAAGTCCCTGGACGTCTCTATCAGGATCAAGTGCATAAAGGTCCTGAAGAAGAGAGGCGTCTTCAACAAGAGCAAGAAAAAGCAGCTCCGCTCGGCATGGGTATACCTGACAGACAGGAAGACCTTTCATTACAGCAAGATCTATCCTAACCTGAAAGACCCTAAGTGGACCAAGAAATACGCCAACAGGATGCTCTCGTCGCACGGCGGGAACTGCTACGGCTACGCCTGCACGTTCTCCGCTTTCGCGTGGACGATCGGATACGATCCGTACGTATGTGCGGGGCGCTGCCCGGGAAGCCGCGACGGCGCGGGAGACGGCTACACGAGACACTGCCTGCTGAAGATAAAAGGAAGATGGTACGATCCGGAATACTGGGCGATCTACAGGAGCCACTACCTGTATGGAGCGAAGAAGATATCATACTCCTTCAAAAACAGGAGAAAGCCTATACGCTTCAGATCGGTGAAGGGCACCGTTGCCTCTTCAGTGAAGACCATCTCCGGCAGCCTTAAAAAGATAGGAAAGAGATACTACTATTTCACAAAGAAGGGAAAGGCCAGAAAAGGCCTGTATTATATAAAGGGGCATCTCTACCGCTTCACTTCGAAAGGAAAATACGGCTGGTCGATGACGGTGAAGAGCTATAAGAAGGTCAAGGCCGCGTCAGCGAAGGGCAAGCCTTACAGCGGGCTCGTGAAGCTCATCGGAAAAGCCGGGTCATATAACGACGAATGCGACGAGCTGAGCAGCAGGACCTATATGTACAAGCACGTCGCCGTGAACGTCATAGAACAGGACGGAGTGGAGATAATACAGCAGATATTCAAGCCTAAGCAGCTTTAGGAGGAAAGAAAAATGAACTCAGCAGCGATCCGCAGGATAACATTCGTACTTCTGACGGCAGCTCTGGCCGCAGGCTTTGTCATGCTGGCAGGCGCCCTGACGCAGGAGGACGCCCACGCGGCGGTCCCGAAGGCCGCGGTGAAGAAGGCAAAGACATACAAAAAGAAGGCAAACAAGCTCTTCAAGGTCGGAAAAGCCTGGTACTGCTTCAGCCGCAAAAGGGTGAAAAAGGGCCTGCAGAAAGTCGGGGGGAAATACTACTTCTTCAACAAATCAACAGGTAAAATGCTCGTTAAAAGCAAGCTGGAGAAGGTCGGCTCCGCATACTACTACTTCCGGAAAAAGAGCGGTAAGGCGCCTTCAGCCGGCGGGGTAAAGACAGATGCTGACGGGAAAATAGTATTCATCAAGCCAAGCGGAAGTCTCTACAGCTATCCATATAGCGACACCGGAAACGTACTGGGGAATATTGCCGCGGGTATCATAATATCCGAAGCAAACATACAGCCTTCCGGACTTGGTTCTTCAGAAGAGCTGGAAGCCGCATACAGAAGGATCGTCTTAAGATCCAGCTATGACGTCCTGGCTTCAATGCCGGACCTGAGCACAGAAACCTGGCCTTGCTCTTACGCGATATATCTCGCAGCCACAAAGGGTGGCAAATGTTATAATTTCGCTGCTCTTACATACTACACGTTCAAAGCCCTCGGAAACCCGACAGCTCAGCTCTGCATCGGAAAATGCCAGACAAGGCCGGGGCAGACAGACCCTGCTACAGGAAGCGAATACGAGCCTAAGGCTCACGCGTGGGTGGAGGTCCTGGAAGCAGAAGGCTTTGGGGTCCTGTACGCCTACGATTCCGTATTCGACGTGACAAAAAGCGGGAAGGACATGTCCTTCTGCAGAAAGCGCGTTACAGCGGAGGGGGATTTCCAGGAGATCCACACGATAGACGGAAAAGACTACATCTACTATATCGAAATGATGCTTTAACATAACATGGTTTTCAGCTCAGCGCCATTCATCTTCATATTCCTGCCGGTCGTGTTCCTGGCGTATTCGCTTACGCCCGGGATGCGCGGAAAAAACGTGATGCTCACGATAGCGAGCCTTCTTTTCTATGCATATGGCGAGCCCGCGTTCGTGCTCGTCATGCTCGGATCGATAGTGCTGAACTATGCTTTCGCAAGGCTCATCGCCTCCTGCGGAAGCACCGGAGGAAAGAAGGCCGTCCTTGCGGTATCGGTCATATTCAACCTCGCGCTCATCGGCGTATTCAAATACGCCGGTTTTTTTGTTGAGACGCTGAACAGCGCAGCCGGGCTTTCTATCCCGGTCCCTGAGATAGCGCTTCCGATAGGCATCTCGTTCTTCACGTTCCAGGCTCTGTCCTACGTCATCGACGTCTACAGAGACCCTTCGACCGTGCAGAAAAACCTGGGGAAGGTCATGCTCTACATCTCGTTCTTCCCGCAGCTTATCGCGGGCCCTATCGTGAAATACCACGACATCGCCCCGTACCTGGACCACAGGGTATGTGACGCAGACGAGATAACAGCCGGCATCCACAGATTCGTAACGGGGCTCGCCAAGAAGATGTTCCTCGCGAACTCGATGGGAGCCGTCGCGGACATGATGTTCGGCCTCCGTGAAGCCGACATGTCCATGGGAACGGCCTGGATAGGCGCCGTGTGCTACGCGATGCAGATCTTCTTCGATTTCAGCGGGTACTCCGACATGGCGATAGGGATCGGCCACATGTTCGGGTTCACGATCAAAGAGAACTTCGATCATCCTTACATATCGACAAGCATGAAGGAATTCTGGCGGAGATGGCACATCTCGCTGTCGACGTGGTTCAAGGAATACCTTTATATACCTATGGGCGGAAGCCGGGCAGGCGCCGCGAAGACCGAGATAAACAAGCTCATCGTGTTCTTCGCGACAGGACTCTGGCACGGCGCCAGCTTTACCTTTATCATCTGGGGAATGATACACGGTGTATCTGTCGTTGCCGAGGATCTGCTCGGCAGAGCGTCCGGCAGGAAGAACAAGAAGCCTTCCGTGATATCAAGGGGCGCGGGCTGGATATACACGATCCTGATCGTGGTGACCGCATTCGTTATCTTCAGGGCCGACACGCCGGCCGACGGCTTTGTCATGATAAGGGAGATGTTCACGGGGTTCTACGGAAGCGACGCCTCGTTCAATACATGTATGGAAGCGCTGGATCCGTACAACATCACGATGTTCGCCGCCTGCTGCTTCTGCTGCTTCCCGCACAGGAAGCTGACGCCTCTGCTCCGCGAGCACGGGGCTCCGGCATACGCTGTCACGATACTGCTGTTCGTGCTCGCCGCGCTCGAGATCGCGGGTGCGTCGTTCAACCCGTTCATATATTTCAGGTTCTGACATGGAGAAAAAGCTTAAGATCATTTTCATAGCGCTGTTCTTCTCGGTATCTCTGATACCGCTCGTTCTGATGCCGCTATCCGGCAATCAGGAAGCGGAAAGCAGCGCCGCCGAGGTGACGTTCCCGAAGACCGTGAGCGCCGGGTTCATGCAGCAGGCAGGCGATTACTTCTCGAAGAAATTCGCCTTCCGCCGCGAGATGGTGACCTTAGGGAACCTGATCAAGGCGAAAGTGTTCAGGATCTCCGGACAGGAGGAAGTCGTCCTCGGGAAAGACGGATACCTGTTCTACAGAGACTCGTTCGACGATTTCCTCGGAAGGAACAGCCTGACCGACTATCAGATAGGGTCGATGGCATATAACATAAAGCTCATGGAAGACGAGCTCACCGGAAAGGGAATAGAGTTCATCTTTACCGTAGCTCCGAACAAAAACAGCCTCTACCCGGAGCTCATGCCGGGAAAATACAGGCCTGATGTATACAACAGGAACATACGGATGCTGAGGCCCCTCCTGAGAAGAGACGGCGTGAGATACCTGAACCTGTACAGGCTCTTCAAGGATCTCCCTGAGACCATGTATCTCAAGGGGGATTCTCACTGGAACAATACAGGAGCCGCGCTCGTTACCGGGGAGATCATATCGGCGCTCGAGCGGAAGCGCTACGCTTTCGACGACGGAAGGTCCGAAGTAAGGAAAGACTTCCCGGGCGACCTCACCGCGATGCTGTATCCTGCAGGCGGCGAGCCCGACGAACAGGTATACTATGACAAAATGGCCGGGGAAGTGTATAATGATAGGGTGTCCGTTAAGATCGTGGACGAGACGACCGGCGATATGAAAGAGATCGACCCGGCGGAAGAGCCTGACTGGCCGAAAGCTTCTGAGATCGAAACGTCGAGCCTGGAACACAGGGACGGCTCGCTCCTGATGATACGCGACTCCTTCGGGAACTCGCTCACACCTTTCCTCGCAGAAGAGTTCGAAAAGGCCCTTTTCCTGAACGGGACTCCATATGATATAGGAAGGGCTGCAGACGAAGGATACGACATGGTCGTTTTTGAGACTGTGGAGCGCAACCTGGACAGGCTGATAAGCGACGCGCCGGTGATATCCACGACAGACGCCGGGCTCACGGAAGACATAAAGGCCGGGCTTGATGGGCTCCTCGCGGGCGCCGGCGAATATGAGGGCTCGCTTACCATGGAGCTCTCAGACAGCGAGTTCGACTATACGTATGTGCGGGGAGAGCTCGATCCCGCGAAGACCGGACCTGATTCGAGAATATATCTCGTGATGAAAGACCGGGAGACCGGCGCGACCGGTTACCGCGCTCTGTTCAGAGTGAACAGAGCGGGCGCCGAAGGCTTTGAGGAAGAAGACCCCGGGCAGTACGGCTGCGCGGCATATATCAAGACTGAAGATATCCCGGGCGGGGAATACGACCTGTATCTGGCGTATGAGAACGACGGAGAATGGGACGTGTCGGGAAAGCTCGGGTCATATATAAGCGAAGAATGAAAGGAGTAAACTGATGGGAAAGAGATTTATGGTGATCCTCCTGTGCGCCGTTCTGGCCTGCACGATGGCAGCATGCAATTCCAAGGAGAAGGAAAAGGAGGAACAGGAGAAGGCAAGGCAGGAACAGATCAAGCAGGAGAACGAAGCGGCGGCTAACGCCGTGATCAGCGCGATAGAGGCTCTTCCGGAGAATATCAAGCTGAAGGACGAGACGGCGGTCGCCGGAGCGCGCGCCCTGTACGACGC
This sequence comes from Anaerovoracaceae bacterium, assembly GCA_045604065.1. Classification (GTDB taxonomy): domain Bacteria; phylum Bacillota; class Clostridia; order Peptostreptococcales; family Anaerovoracaceae; genus Aminicella. The sequence continues at coordinate 8,943 of JAZUNH010000031.1, read as the reverse complement.
ACTTACCGACGAGCAGAAAGCACTCGTTCCGGAGGATAAGGTGACCAGGCTTGAAGAGGCCGAGAAGACCATAGAGGAGCACAGGGAGATCAAGCAAAAGCGCGACGAGGAGAAACGGGCGAATAAGGACGCCGCAAAGCAGGCTGAAGATGTGATAGACGGCATACCTTCGCCGGTAACGCTCGACGCCGAGAACGCCGTAAGGCAGGCAAGAAGCGAATTCAACCAGCTGACCGACGCCCAGAAGAAATATGTCAAATCCTCTTCACTGGAGAAGCTGACTTCAGCTGAAAAGAGGATCGAAGAGCTCAAGGCCGAAGCGCAGAAGAAGGCTGAAAAGAAAGCCGAAAAGAAAAAGAAGAAGGCTGAGGAAAAGAAGAAGAAAACCTCGAAGAAGCAGGATAAATACGCGATAGCGAAGAAATATATCGGGAAGCCTGCGAGCGCTCTGATCAAGGCGATCGGAAAGCCGAAGAAAAAGAAGAAGAACCCGAACTGCGCGACAGACGGCGAGGAGTATATCTACTACTACGACGGCTTCTACGTGGGCGTCCTCTCACAGGACATGGACAGCCCGCTGATCGTACAGAACGTATCGAAGAACTGACAGTTTAAGGCAACGCAAAAGCCCGGACCCCATGAGGGCCCGGGCCTGTTTTTTATTTTCTACCACTGTGTGCGCTTGAAGCCTTTCTTCTGGATCTCATACGAGACCGTCATGCGGTCGTCGTCCTGGCCCTTTTTCTTGCCTTCGCTGTAGCTCACCTTGCAATGCATCGTGTACTTATCGTCTCCGACCTGGCATTCCTGCTTGCCCTTCCACGACGATTTCTCGCGGATGTTGTCTATGTAGTTGGTCATATAGTCCGAGAACTTCACCGGCACCTCTGTGACCGTAGGATATACGAAGAGATCCTTATATTCCTTCGTGGTCTCGTGCACTTTTCTGATCTGATCAAGCACTCCGGAGGACTTCAACTTCTCGAGCTCCTCTACAGTGTATTTCCCGCTGTATCTCAGCATGTAGGACGCGTCGAGCACCTTTCCGTTCTCGTCGATGTCGATGATCATGGTCACGTTCCCGATCTTATACGTCCTTCTGTCAACAAAGCTCATGACTTTGTTTTCCGTCGTGTGGTCGAGCTTCTCGAGCGACTTCTCGATCCTCGCTGCGACATCCGCCCTCGCCGTATCCGTAATGACCTTCTGCTTCGCAGCGGCCTGGAAAACGACCACGCTCTCGAATATGAGGACCGCCAGGGCCGCCGCGATCAGTATGTACGTCAGATGATACGGCGTCTTTATATGATAGAACGCTTCGATGAATCTGTTCCTGTCTTTATCCTGCCTCGGGATCTCCACAGGCTCCATGCCCGCTTCCACGATCTTATCGTCCGCTCTTACGATCAGTCCCTTCTTGTCGGAATACACGAAGTGATGGAATAACCAGGCTATGCCCACGATGCCGAAGAACACTCCCGTGCAGGTGTATATGAACGGCCGGTAGAAGGTCGAGATCATCTCGTTGAACGACGCGCCAAGCATGTACTTGGAATACAGCATCTCCACCGCGCCGAGCGAGAGGAGCGTTCCCAGCGGGCCTATGATGATGGCAAGGATGCCTATCGTCCCGACCTTACGCGCCATGGCGCTGATGATGAACCTCTTCTTCTCATCCGCCGTCAGCATGTCGGGCGAGCCGATCATCTTGTCCTCGTCTATCTTATACTTCTCAGGCTCCGCCGCTATCTGGCCTTTCTTCTTCTTGCCGCGTCCCTGCTCTTTATATTTCTGTATCTCTTTTTCCTCTTCGTTCACGTTTCATCCTCCGTGTGATGTCTGGTCTTCTCTGAACATATCAATTCTACACTAAATCGGGAAAACTGTCCATAGGACCGGATCCCTTTGACAAAACCTGCGGTTTCCGCTGCCAAAAACGTTGATTTTTCAACTGTTTTGCTGTATAATCGCCTATATACGATTTGACTTTGACGACCGACGAAAGGAAGGACACAGATGAGGATACGCAAAAAAGACGTGACGATAGACAGCCTGACGGACAGCGAGATCGGCCTTGTGACGAAGGTCTCTGATGCTCTGGCGCACCCGGCGAGGCTCGAGCTCTACAGATATATAATGACGGAAAACAGAAGGATGAACAAAGTCTGCACCAAAGACCTGGTCAGCGCGTTCGACTATGCGCAGGCGACCATATCGCAGCATATGAAGGTGCTTGTGAAGAGCGGCCTTGTCGACGTGAAGAATGAAGAAAAGTTCGCGTATTACTACGCGAACCTCGGAGTCCTTATGAAATACACGGACGCGGTCAAGAAATACTCGTTCGTATAATTATTTATGATACGGCTCGTTTCTCTGGATCTTGAAACACCTGTAGATCTGTTCGAGAAGTATGACTCTCATCAGCTGGTGCGGGAAGGTCATGTCGGAGAATGAGAGCCTGAAGTCTGAGCGGGCGCTGACCTCTCCGGAGAGTCCAAGGCTCCCGCCGATGACAAAGTCGATCGTGCTTTTACCGGACAGCCCGAGTTCCGACAGCTTTCCCGCAAGCTGTTCGGAGCTCATTTTCTTTCCCTTTATCTCCAGCGTTATCACATAGTCTTTCTGACCGATATGAGAGAGGATATCCTGTCCCTCGTTGTACTTTACTTCCTCTTCTTCGGAAGCGCCGGCGTTCTGGCGCAGGCGGAACTCCTTAAGCTCGGTTATCTTAAGTGCGCAGTAAGGCGTCAGCCGCTTGCTGTATTCCTTTACGGCGTCCTCCCAGTATCTCTCTTTCAGTTTCCCTATGCAGATTATGTTTATGTCCATCTTCTATACTTCTATCTCCGGGCTCGTCTCGCAGTAGCTCGCGGTGGCGAGCTTTATGTCTCTGTCTATGAAATGATCGTCCTCGAAAAGGACGTTCTTCACCGTGAGCTCCGCCTGATACGGCGTGTTGTTATGGCGCGAAATATGCGCGAGGAGGAAATACGGGGTCTCCTGGTCCGTCTCCTCGTCGTCAAGTATCCTGCAGATGAGCTCTCCCGCGGCCACGTTGGAAAGATGGCCGTGGTCGGACAGTATCCTCTGCTGGAGCTCGTAAGGATACGGGCCCGCCCTCAGAATGTTCACCTCGTGATTTGCCTCAAGTATCATGGCGTTGGAGCGGCGGACATGGCTGTAGATGTCATCAGTGATCACGCCTGTGTCGGTCAATATGGAAAGCTTCCTTCCCTCTGAAGTGAGCGTATAGCCCACAGGCTCCGCGGCGTCGTGCGATACGCTGAAGCTTTGGATCTCTATGTCGCCGACGGTAAAGCTGTCGTCGGAAGAGATCCTCGTCAGCCTCTCCTCCGGCACCTTGTCCGCGATATGCCTGATTGTTCCCTGAGTCGCGTAAATGTCCGCGTTCTCTGCCTTCTTTGACATGACGCGGAGGCTTGATACGTGATCTATATGCTCGTGTGTTATGAGGATCGCGGAGATGTCTTCCGCGTCAAGGCCCTGGTTCCCGAGTCCCGCAACGATGCGCTTCCCCGAGATGCCGCAGTCGACAAGGACAGCCGTGTCGTCTGTCCTTACCAGATAGCAGTTTCCTGTGCTTCCGCTTGCGAATGAACAAAATCTGAGTCCCATTGATGCCTCCCTTTTATGCATTATACTCCGATTTTACACGGATTTCACCCTCTGTTCACCCGCTGCTCACAATGCGGGCCCTGTTTTTCTTGCCAACGAGCACGTTTTAGTACATAATATATCCAAGGGGGCATTTATGAGCATGGTTGTTAATTTCTACACAGACGGCGCGTGCTCGGGGAACCAGAACGACGACAATGTCGGAGGCTGGGGCGCGATCCTCGAGTACGGCGATACGGTCAAAGAACTCCACGCAGGAGAACTGAACACCACCAACAACAGGATGGAGCTTGACGCGGTGATCAATGCATTCAGGCAGCTCAAGCGGAACGGGCTCAGGATCCATGTCTTCACCGACAGCTCTTACGTAGCCAACTGTTTCATCAACAGATGGTATGAGAGCTGGAGGAAGAAAGGCTGGAAGAATTCCAAGAAGCAGCCTGTCGAAAACCGGGAACGCTGGGAAGAGCTTCTGTCAATGGTGGAACAGAACGACGTCACCTTCTTCAGGGTAAAGGGGCACATGAATCTCGATTCAGGCTCTGCCGATCCTGAAAAAGCGTACAGAAAGTTTCTGGAGAACAACAGAGAAAGCCTCGCGGGCGAGGGAGCTCCCGCTTTTTCTCCGGATGACTTCAGAAAGATCGTCGATATGAACAACAGGGCGGACGAGCTCGCCAACATTGCCATGGATGAACTCCGGTAGCTTACACAAATGAGAGAAAGGAGATTGAGATGGAGAATATTTTTTCATTTGTAACATGGTTGATACTGATCGGTCTCGTGATCCTTCTGATCGCCTGCAACCTGATCATCGTGCCTCAGGCGCACGAGTATATAATAGAATTCCTCGGAAAATACGAGAAGACGTGGGGTGCGGGGCTCCATATAAAGATCCCTCTGCTTGAGAGAGTGGCGTGCAAGGTGTCCCTGAAAGAGCAGGTGCTCGACTTTGAGCCGCAGCACGTGATCACGAAGGACAACGTCGGGATCTCGGTGGACTCCGTAGTGTTCTGTAAAGTCTTCAACTCGAAGGACTATACCTACGGCGTGGAGAACGCGCTCACGGGACTTGAGAACCTTTCTGCGACGACGCTGAGAAGCATTCTCGGCGAGATGGACCTGGACAACGCCCTTTCCGGAAGAGACCAGATCAACGCCAGAATGGAGAAAGTACTCGACGAGTCTACGGACCCGTGGGGACTTAAAGTAACGAGAGTTGAGCTTAAGAACATCGATCCTCCAAGGGAGATCGCGGAGGCGATGAGCAAGCAGATGAAGGCCGAGCGTGAAAAGAGGCAGACCGTCCTCGAGGCCCAGGCTCATCAGGAGAGCGTCATCACAAGAGCCGAAGGCGACAAGAGGGCTAAAGTCCTCGCGGCGGAGGCTGAGCGTGAAGCGCAGGCGACCATCGCCGAAGGTAAGGCTGAGGCCATAAAGAAAGTCTACGAAGCTGAGGCACAGGGCCTGAAGATGCTGCGCGAGGCAGGGATCGACGAGAGCGTGCTGAAGCTGAAGAGTATCGAGGCGCTGAAAGACGTGGCCGACGGCAACGCGACCAAGATCTTCATGCCGGCCGACATATCGAATATCGTAAGCACGGCGGGGGTGATCGGCGAGACGCTGGGCATCGGAAAGACCGCGGCGGAAAAGGAAAAGCCTGCAGAGGCTGAAGCCGCGGATCCGTGCTGTGAAGATGAAGAAGAGTGACAGGCAGGATATGTTCTATGACTGATTTTACGGCAGGCGGGCTTACGCTATATGAGATAATATGGTTCTTTCTCATCTATTCGTTTCTCGGATGGGTGCTTGAGGTCGTATACCATGCGGTCTCTCAGGGAACAGTCGTTAACCGCGGCTTTCTTAACGGGCCTGTCTGCCCGATCTACGGATTCGGGATGATCATTATTATCCTGCTTCTGAACACGCTCTTCCCGGAAGGGGCTGCCGGCGTGCACGGCGCGCTGCTCTTTCTGTTCGGTCTCGTGCTCGCGACTGTCGTGGAGCTGTTCGGCGGCTGGGCGCTTGACAGAGTGTTCCACGCGAGATGGTGGGATTATTCAGACCGGCCGTTCAATCTGAACGGCTATATCTGCCCTGAGTTCAGCCTTTACTGGGGGCTCGGGACCGTCTTCGCGATAAGGATCCTGCATCCTTTCGTGAAAGCGCATACCGTCGATATCTGGCCTGAGCGGTTTGGATATCCAGCGGCGGCCCTTCTGCTCCTTATTTACGCAGCAGACTTTGCCGTGACCGTAATGATAGTCAACGGCATCAACAGGAAGCTCGCGGAGCTGGACACGCTGCAGGCTTCCATGAGGATAGTCAGCGACGACCTCTCTACTGCTCTTGGGACGGGCTCTATCAGGACCGTGCAGCGCATAGAAGAGGGAAAAGTCAGGGCAGCGCTCGCGAAGGAGCGCCTGCATGAAGAAACGGAAGATTTAAAAAAACGGCTCGAGGAAAAGCGTGCCGAGATCACCGGCAGAGAACAGGCTCTGTACGACGATCTTCTGAAAGGCCGCGTCTTCGGAGCGAGAAGACTGCTTGAAGCCTTCCCTGATTTGAAGATGCGCGATCACAGCGAGGTGTTCTCGGCGCTTAAGGAAAAGCTGAAGATCATAAAATAGAAAGACAGCCGATAAAAAAGCTGCCGCACAAAGTGCCTTACCGGCGCCTTTGCGGCAGCTCTTTATATATCGTTGTTCACGGCGCCGGCATATATATGCCCTCCGGCGCTATCCTTTCTTCAGCTCATCGCGGAACTTTTCGACTATCTTCTTCTCCGTTCTTGATATGGTCATCTGGGATACCCCGAGCGTCTTCGCTATGTCAGCCTGGGATCTGTTGTAGATAAACCTTTCGCGGAATATGTACCTGTACTGCTCGCTCATCTTATCAAGCACGCTGTGGATTATCTCGGAAAGCTCAACCTGCTTGTATCCCTCTTCTTCGAACCCCGTGTACTTCTCGAGGAACGCGCTCTCGCCGTCCTCCCCGGCCTCTTCAAAGCTCTGGTCAAGCGAATACGTGCTGTATGCCTGCGCGCTTTCTGTGGCTTCCACGATCTGTTCTTCTGTGAACCCCGTGGCTTCCGCGAGCTCCGCCACCGTCGGCTTCCTCGCCAGCTTTATGTGGAGATCGTCCTGGACCTCCTGGACCTTGGCCGCGACTTCCTTCATGCGGCGCGGCACCTTCACGGCCCATTCCTTGTCCCTGAAGTACTTCTTTATCTCGCCGAGAATGGTCGGCGTCGCGAAAGAGCTGAAGCTGAAGCCCTTATCGGGATCGAACCTCTCGACCGCCTGCACCAGGGCCAGCGCTCCGACCTGGTAAAGGTCATCATAATCCACACCCTTACCTAGATATTTCCGGATAAGGATGTCGACCATGTAAAGATGTTCCTCAACGAGAGCGTTCCGCGCTTCCTTCGTCGGGTCCTTTTTATACGCCCTGAAACGGTCAAGTGACTCCATGCTATATTTCTTTCACCATTCTGATGGATTTATGTCCTTCGCTGTCGCTTCTGATAATATCAACGTCGGTCATGAGCGACTTGATCACCATGACTCCGAGATCGCAGTCTTCCGGACATCTTTTGCAGGCCTCGCACGTCTGCTCGTACGTGTGCTTGTCACAGTCGTCCTTCACCACGATCTCCATATGGCCTTCCTCTACTTCCAGGTCGACCTCATATTTATCGGAAAATCCGTCGACTCCGTGGCACGAAACGTTCTTGCACGCTTCCGTGACCGCGGTCTTGATGTCTTCCGACGCGTCGAGATCAAAGCCTGCGGCGGCGGCTATGGAGCTTATCGCCAGCCTTACAGCGGAAAGATACGCGGGCTTGCCCGGTATTTCGATTTTAAGGTTATCCATTTTTCCTCTCCCAGATATCTGAAAATTTGTTCTTTATATATTATACCCTGTTTTACACATATTAACTATGAAATCGAAAACCGCCATCCCGGCATCGTGACGATTCCGGGATGACGGCTCTTTGGTCTTTTGAAAAGCCTTTATTTATCAGGCTCGTAGAGCTGGATCTCTATCTGTCCGTCGTCTTCTTTGCCGTCAGGCCCCTCAGCTGTCTTTTCTGACGCACCCTCCTGCTCGGCTTCCTGCTTCTCGACTTCCTCGTCCTCGTTGATGACCTTGGCCATCGCCACGAGCTTGGTCTCCTCGGCGAACTTCATGATCTTTACGCCCTGTGTCGCTCTTCCGAGCACCGAAACGTCTCCGGCGTGGATGCGGATGATGGTACCCTCGCTGTTGATGAGCATGATCTCGTCAGTTTCCTTGACGACCAGTGCTCCGACGAGCGCTCCCGTCTTGCTGAACTTGCTCTTGTCATATGTGAGGAGGCCCTTTCCGCCTCTTACCTGCTTCTTGTAGCCCTTGACCGGCGTTCTCTTTCCGAATCCGTTCTCGGTCACGGCGAGGAGCTGCTGGTCCTCTTCGACCAGGCACATTGAAACTACCTCGTCGTCCTTCTCGAGCTTGATGGCCCTGACACCTCCTGCGATCCTTCCCATCGGACGTACGTCCTGCTCAGAGAATCTGATGCATTTGCCGTTCTTCGTGACGATGATTATGTCGTTCGTTCCTGTGGACTGCTGGATACCGATCAGCTGGTCGTCGTCCTTCAGGTTGATGGCGATCAGGCCGGTCGCTCTCTTGGTGTCGAATTCAGAAAGCGCCGTCTTCTTGATGGTTCCCTTCTTGGTCACCGCGATGAGGTACTCGTCAGCGCTGTAGTCTTTTACAGGGATGACGGCCGTGATCCTCTCACGCTGCATCAGGTTCAGGAAGTTGATCGCCGGCGTTCCTCTCGCTGTCCTTGAAGCTTCAGGGATCTCGAATGCCTTGAGCTTGTACGCCTTGCCGCTGTTCGTGAAGAACATCAGATAGTCGTGCGTCGACGTCATGATCAGGTCTTTCACGAAGTCGTTGTCTCTTGTCTTGAGGCCTGTGATACCCTTGCCGCCTCTCTTCTGTGATTTATATACAGAAGCAGGAACACGCTTGATGTATCCGAGGTGTGTGAGTGTTACCGCCACCTTTTCCTCTTCAACCAGGTCTTCGTCGTCAAAGTCCTCTACATCGTGCTCGATCTTGGTCAGTCTCTTGCCGCCCCATTTCTCTTTGATCTCGAGCAGCTCGTCCTTGACTACTCCCATCAGAAGGTGTTCGTCAGCAAGAAGCGACTTGTAGTACGCGATCTTCTGCATGAGTTCTCTGTACTCGTCCTCGATCTTCTCGCGCTCGAGTCCCTGCAGTCTCGCGAGCCTCATGTCCAGGATGGCC
>JAZUNH010000030.1:0-15512 GCA_045604065.1 Anaerovoracaceae bacterium | reverse complement strand
AAGTCGTCGAACTCGATCTCAGGCTTGAGCTCAAGCGGCTTGTTCTCAGCGGCTCCGGCTTCCTCCATCTGCTGCTTCTTTAGCTCGTCGAGCTCCTTCAGCTCTTTCTCTACGTCGAGCCTCGGGAAAAGCAGATCTCCTCTGTGGACTTCCTCGCCTGAAAGCATATCGAATACGAACGCGTCTTCCCAGACAGCCTTCCTGTCTCCGATACCGAGCTGATCTCTCATCTTCTCGGATGTGGAATGCATGAACGGAAGAATCAGGACTGATATGATCCTGATGGCCTCGGCAAGATCATGCATGCATGTGTCGAGCTCGGCTTTTCTGCTCTCGTCCTTCGCGAGCGCCCAAGGCATCTTCTCGTCGATGTATTTATTCGCTCTTCTCACGAGTACCCAGATGTCCTCGAGAGCCAGGTTGAACTGGAACTTCTCCATGTGCCCTTCGACCTTAGGAGCGACGGCGAGAGCGATTTCCCTGAGATCCTTATCGATGTCGTCCTGAGTCTCCGCCGCAGGGACTTTGCCGCCGCAGTATTTTTCGATCATCGTAATGCTTCTGGACACGAGGTTCCCGAGGTCGTCTACGAGATCATAGTTTATTCTGTTCAGCATCACCTCATTGGTGTAGATGCCGTCCTGGCCGAATGTGTATTCCCTGAGCAGGAAGTATTTGAGCGCGTCTACTCCGTATCTGTCGATGAGTACGACAGGGTCTACCACGTTGCCCTTGGATTTACTCATCTTGCCTCCGTCGATAAGGAGCCAGCCGTGTCCGAGGACCTGATTAGGAAGAGGCTCTTCGATCGACATGAGCATCGCAGGCCATATGATCGTATGGAACCTGACGATCTCCTTTCCCACAAGATGTACGTCCGCAGGCCAGTACTTGTCGTATTCCGGCCTGTCCTTATCAGGATATCCCAGAGTCGTGATATAGTTCGTGAGAGCGTCCAGCCATACATAGATGACGTGGTCGTGGTCGATAGGGACCTGGATGCCCCAGTCGAACGACGTACGTGATATGCAGAGATCCTCAAGACCCTGCTTCACGAATCCGATCATCTCGTTTCTTCTGGTCTCCGGCTGCAGGAAGTCAGGATGGTTCTCGAACAGGTCGAGGAGCCTGTCCTGATACTTTGACAGCCTGAAGAAGTAGGCGTCCTCGCTCGTCTTCTGTACAGGCCTTCCGCAGTCAGGACAGCATCCGTTGACCAGCTGCTTCTCTGTCCAGTAAGACTCACAAGGAGTGCAGTACCAGCCCTCATACTTTCCTTTATATATATCGCCCTTCTCATTCATCTTCATGAAGATCTCCTGGACGCGCTTCACATGGCGCTCCTCGGTAGTCCTGATGAAGTCGTCGTATGAGATCTCCATCGTCTTCCAGAGCTCTTTTACTCCGGCTACGATCTTGTCAACATACTGCTGAGGCGTTACTCCCTGCTTCTCGGCGATCTGCTGGATCTTTTGGCCGTGCTCGTCGGTACCGGTCTGGAACCTGACGTCGTAGCCCTGGAGTCTCTTGAATCTCGCCATGGCGTCCGCCATCACTGTGCAATAGGTATGGCCTATGTGCAGATTGGAGCTCGGGTAGTAGATAGGCGTTGTGATGTAATACTTTCCTTTTGATTCTGTCATTGTTCTTTTCCTTCCTCCCCGCAAATGAGACGGGGCCTAAAAGATCTTTTTCGTGCTTATGCGCACAATTCCACTAATATCACTATTATATATACTTGGCGGCCCTGATGCAACCGCCGCAAAAAAAGGAATGCTGTGTATACGCACAGCATTCCGTGTTCTCTCACCGCCGCGTACGGTACTATCTGCCGACCACTCACAGAGCTTTTCTCATCTCACTCTTATATGCTTCCACGCCAGGCTGGTTGAAAGGATCGACCCCGAGGAGCAGCACCGATACGGCGCACTGTACCTTGAACCAGTACAGGAGCTCCCCTGTTGTCTTTTCGTCCAGCCTGTCGAAATGTATCGTAATGACAGGAGTCCCGGCGTCTATATGAGCTTTCGTGACTCCTTTTTCCATTCCTCTCTCGATAGCCGAGAGCTTCATCCCCGCAAATGGCTGAGGAACATTTTCAGGCACCGTGAAGTCCGCGTCAAAGTCTGCGTCCTGCCTGAGCATCGTCTCGAAGAAGACCGGGCTTCCCTGCTGGAGGAACTGACCCATCGAGTGAAGGTCGCGGCTGAACAGGAGCGACATCGGGATTATGCCCTTTCCTTCCTTGCCCTCGCTCTCTCCGAACAGCTGCTTGAGCCACTCGCCGAACATCACGAGCTTCCTGTCGCAGAACTCATATATCTCTGCGCTCTTTTCCATTTTATCATCTGCCGCCGTTCCCTCGGCCAGAAGCTGTCTCATTATCGCGTAGTCGAAGCTGTCCTCCGCGTCAAAGTCTTCAGCTTTGGCTTTCGCCGCCGCTCCTACGAGGGCTTTGATGTCGATGCCTGAAGCGGCGATCGGAAGGAGCCCGCCGTCTGTGAATACCGAATATCTCCCGCCGATATTGTCAGGGATTCCGAATATGACCATCCCTTCCTCTTTCGCGAGGTCCGACAGGAACCCGTCGGCTCCCGTGATCACATACGTCCTCTTCGCCGTCTCCTCGCGTCCATAGCGCTCGAGCATGCGTTCTCTGATTATGCCGAACGTCGAGATTATCTCAGCCGTTCCGCCCGACTTGGAGATGACGCATACGGAGTAGTCTCCGCTCTCGGCTTCCTTAAGCGTCTCGGAAAGCTCCACGGGATCAAAGCCGTGGCCGGCGAACAGCACTTTCGCGCCCTTTCCTTTATCCAGCATGTCGATCACGGTGCAGGCGCCGAGGAACGATCCTCCTATGCCGACTACGATGAGATAGTCGCTGTCAGCCTTTATCCTGTCGGCAGCCGCGTTGATCGCGTCGAACCTTTCATCCGTGATCTCGTCGGGAAGAGTGACCCATCCGGTCATGTCGAGCGTACCCGCCTTCAGCGTCTCAAAGGCCTCGGCCGCGCGCTTTCTTTCTTCCTTCAGATATCCTTCATCTATGTTTATGTTAGCTGATTCAACTTTTATCATTTCTGCCTCTCCTTCTGATGCTTCCTACAGCAACGCCTTTCCCGCCTCAGCCAGCTTCTCCGCAAGCTCGGCCGCGGCCTCGTCAGTATCTGCCTTGACCAGGGCGTATACCTTGATCTTAGGCTCCGTTCCGGACGGCCTGACGACAAGCGTGTTTCCGCCTTCCAGATTGTATTTGATCACGTTGACCTTTTCTTCCGGGAGAAAATCCTTTACGCTCTCGACCTTGAGCATTACTTTCTCAGGCGGCTCTGCGCGGAGGCCGGCGATCACAGGCTCTGCCTCGTGCAGGTTCTTGTAGTCTACCGATATCGTCTTCTCCTTGTAGTATCCGTACTTCTTGTATATGTCGTTCAGAGCGTCGATGACAGACATTCCCTTCGACTTGTAGAATACCGTCATCTCGGCCGCGAGCATGGCCGCTACGACTCCGTCCTTGTCTCTGGCGTAGTCGCCGACCAGATATCCGTTGCTCTCCTCAAATCCGAACAGGAACGTGTAGTCGCCGGAGGCTTTGAACTGCTCCATCTTCTCGCCGATGTACTTGAATCCGGTAGGCACTTCGAACACAGTCACTCCCGCCGCCTCGCAGATCCTGTCCGCAAGCGGAGTCGACACGAGGCTCCTCACCACCGCGCTGTTCTTCGCGAGCGTGCCGTTATCCTGCCTGGCTCCGATTATGTAGTCCAGGAGCAGGCACGCGATCTGATTTCCGTTCAGCATCACATACTTGTCTCCATCCTTCGCCATGAAGCCCATACGGTCTCCGTCAGGATCCGTGCCGATGATGATGTCGGCGTCCTCGTCCTCAGCGACCTCAAGCCCAAGCTCGAACGCTCCGGGCTCTCCCGGGTTAGGAAGCCTTACCGTCGGGAAGTTCCCGTCCGGCTCCATCTGTTCCTCAACAGGGACCACGTTCATGATGCCGAGCTCTCTCAATACAGCCGGCACCATCTTGTAGTCAGCTCCGTGGAGCGGCGTGTAGACGATCGTGACGTCGTCACCCGCCTCGTCTACGTATTTCTTTCCGAGAGACTCGGCGATGACCTTGCTGATATACTTGTCATCGATCTCTTTTCCTAAAGCCGTGATGAACCCGCCCCTGCATGCCTGGCCGTAGTTCAGCATCTTCACGTCGTTGAAGATATGGAGAGTATCCATCTTCTCTTTGATCTTCGCCGCCTTCTCAGGAGTGAGCTGCGCCCCGTCCGACCAGTAGACCTTGTATCCGTTATACTCCTTAGGGTTGTGGCTTGCCGTGACGTTGATCCCGGCGAGAGACCCCGTCTCCCTGATAGCGAACGAAAGCTCAGGCGTAGGCCTCAGGTCATCGAAGATGTTGACATGGATCCCGTTCGCCGCCAGCACCATAGCGGCCTCGCGCGCGAACACCTTGCTGTTGATCCTGGAGTCGAAGGCGATCGATACGCCCGCGCCCTGATCCTCGCCGGACTCATTGATCACGTCGGCGAGGGCCTGTGTAGCGAGCCTTACGGTATATACGTTCATCCCGTTTAGGCCTGCCCTCATGACTCCGCGGAGCCCCGCTGTGCCGAAGTCCAGCGTCTCGCTGAACCTGTCCTTTATCTCCTGCTCGTCGCCTCTGATCCCTTCCAGCTCCTCGAAGATATTGTCCTCTTCAACGTATCCGCTGGTGAACCATTCGTCGTATCTTTCCATGTAGTCGTCAAACATCTTCATTCCTGCCTTTCAAAGTGTTAAAAAGCCGGCTCAGGGCCGGCGTATACTGATCATTATTTATTTGATGTCATCCACGTCTGCGGCATAGATGTACATTTCTATGCCGTCAACGTCCGCGCTCCGTATGTCGGTCTTCTGCGTCCCTATCCTCTTCATGCCCATACGCTCATAGAACTGGAATGTGCATGACGTATCGGTGTGCAGGAAGAAGTGGCCTGTGCTGGTCTTCTTATAGAACTCTATCATGCTCCGGAACATACGCTTGCCGATCCCCTGGCCGCGGTATTCCGGCGCCACGACGAAAAGCTCAAGCTCCGCGTTGGTGTCCTTCACGACCCTGTCCTCGAGCTGCTGGGCGATCTGTGTGTAATTGCCCCACGCAAGACCGTCGTCCCTTGTCTCAGGATTGCAGATCATATACGCGACCTCTCCGATCAGAAGCCTGACGTACTTCATGTCGATAGGCCTCTCATTCAGGTTGGTGCAGATCAGGAGACCGATCACCCTGCCCTCGTCCTCAGCGACGCAGGTATAGGTATGATGCACCATAAAGTAGTACAGCGACATGAGCCCGCTGTGCTTCATGGCGACCGGGTTGTTCCTGATCTCCGGCGTAGCCCACTGGTTCGACAGCAGGAGCGCCAGCTCGTCATGATCTTCTTCTCTTACCTGATGATATGTAACCATGCCATACTTCTCCGACCATACTATTACGGCTATATTTTAATACAAATTAAGGATTTAGTAAAGCCGATTATCTTGCACAAACGTGAAAATATGTTAATATTCTAATGGGTATTGTTTTTTCTTTAGGGGGTTAGAGATCATGACAAGTAAGAAATTGACTGCCGGTATTATTGTGCTCCTGATTCTTGCCTGCGCGTTTGGCGCTGCAGCCTGCAAGCAGAAGACAGTGAAGCCAGATCAGAAGCCGGCGGAGGAAGAGCCAGAACCGGAACCGATCGTGAATCCGCTAACCGGCTCTTTTGATTTTAGTGAAAAAGCCGCAAGCCGCAGGGTCTGCGGTTTTGTAGTAGAGAACCACCCGGCCGCGAGGCCGCAGGTCGGAATGGACGACAAGAAGTACTCGCCTGACATCATCGTAGAAGGCGAGGTCGAGGGCGGCATCTCCAGAATGCTCTGGCTGTACGCCGACTACAAGAAGCTTCCCGAGGTCATAGGGCCGCTGAGAAGCGCGCGTCCTCCGTTCATCAGGTTCTCCGCCATGTTCGACTCATACTTCATCCACTGGGGCATGAGCCATACAGAAGGCGGATACATCGGCGCGAACACCGTATTCAGAAGATACAGCACCGATCACATCAACGCGATGGACTTCCCTGATAAATCCGACGCGTTCGGACGCGATATGACGACGGGAAAATCACTTGAGCATACAGGCAGAGCCTACGGCAAGAAGATACCTGCCGCGCTGAAAGAGGCAGGATTCAGGAAGACGCCTAAAGAGCGCACCAAGCTCCTCTGGAGAGAGGAGAACGGCACGGTCGGAAAGAAGACATGCGGTGAAGTCACTGCCACCTTCTCGAAGATTTCCGGCAGCACTCACTGGACATATGACAAGGAGAAGAACGTCTACAGGACCGACAGCTTCCAGAACAACACCGAGAGAGACAACCTGATCATCCTCGAGGACAAGACGGAATATGTGACCAATGCTATCTACCAGGGTCACGGCGTGACATACTGCGACTACAAATTCAAAGGAGGCACTGCCTGGATCATCAGCAACGGCACGTACTGCAAAGTCAGATGGAAGAGGGACGGACAGAAGTTCATACTCTACAGAAGAGTCAAGACCAAGGTCCCTAAGACAGAAGAGGAAAAGGCCGCCGAGGCAAATGAGAACAGCTCCAAGGACGAGATGGAAGATCCTGACTACAAGATCGAAGTCAAGGAAGAGCCGTACGAGCTCAACAGAGGAAAGAGCTGGATCGGCTGGATCTCAAGGAACAACGGCGGTAAAGTCGATATAAAGAAGATAAAGGAAGAAAAAACAGAAGAAGGCGAATAGCGCTTCGGGAGGTTGAAAGATATCATGACAGCTTTCAAAAAATACATTGCCGAATTCGTCGGTACGCTCGTTCTGGTGCTGTTCGGCTGCGGCTCTGCAGTCGCCGCGAACACACTGTTCACCTATCAGGGACTCAGCGTTCCTCTGGCGTTCACCACTCTTACGATAGCATTCGCGTTCGGCCTGTGCATCGTCGCGATGGCGTATTCGATCGGGAACGTTTCCGGATGCCATATCAATCCGGCGGTATCCGTCGCTATGCTGGTCGCGGGCAAAATGAACGTGAAAGATTTCATAGGATATGTGATCGCTCAGTTCGCAGGCGCCCTCGCCGGCACGTTCATCCTGAGCAAGATCATCGGCACGACTGTGTCGCTCGGCCAGAACGGCTACGGCGAAGCAAGCATATTCGGCATCTCCGCGGGAGTCGCGGTCGCCGTCGAGATCATACTCACCTTCGTATTCGTGACTGTCATACTCGGCGTCACGTCGAAGCCTGAATTTGAAAGCGTGGCCGGCCTTGTAATAGGACTTTCGCTGACGCTAGTACATATCTTCGGCATACCGTTCACGGGAACATCCGTGAACCCTGCAAGAAGCTTCGGGCCTGCGGTCCTCGCGGGAGGAGACGCTCTTAAGCAGCTTCCTGTGTTCATCATAGCTCCTGTCATCGGAGGAGTTCTCGCGGCGCTGTTCTTCACGTACATACTGAATACGGAGAAAAAAGCGGTTGTGTCTGAGGAGGACGCTCCGGCTGAGGATATCCCGGAAGACGCTGAAAAGCTGGATGAGGCTGATCTCACAGACGCCGGAGAGACAGAGACCCCGGCTGATGAAGAGCCGTCTGGCTACGATCCTGTTGAGGAGATGCAGATCGAGCCCGCGCCTGAATCAGTCACCGAGGCAGAAGCCGCGGCGATCGAGGAGGTAGACTCCAACGCCGCGGTCGAATAAACAAGTAATTAACATTTTCTAACTTTTTCCCTTTCATAAAAAGCAGCTGCCTTAGCGGGCGGCTGCTTTTTTTGCTTTAATTTCACCCGGTGTAAAAAAAGGTGTTGACAGTGTACTATATGACGTAGTACACTTAATACTGCAAAGGCGGAAAGGAGGACATAGAAGTGTTCCGACTTGATGAAAGAAGTCATAAAGCAATGTATGAGCAGGTCATGGACAACATGAAAGAGCTCATAATGACGGACGTGATGAAGGAAGATGAGAAAGTGCCTTCCGTCCGGGAGCTTTCTGAGCAGCTGATGATAAATCCGAATACTGTGCAGAAAGCATATAAGGAACTAGAGCGCGAGGGATACATTTATACCGTTTCCGGCAAAGGCAGCTTTGTCAGCGGGAAAGACACGATAAAGAAGGATCCCGAGCGTGTCTCGAGACTCCTGAACGACGTGCAGGACTCATACCGCGGCCTGATGATGCTCGGCTACAGTCCTGAAGACGCGGCCGCCCTCATACAGGGCGCCGTTATGGAAGCGCGGAGCAGACAGGCATAAAGAAAGGAGACATACATGATACGCATAGAGAACCTGTCAAAGAAATTTGACGGAAACCCGGCGCTGGACGGACTCAACATGAATGTTCCCGACGGATCGGTATACGGGCTCGTCGGTACGAACGGCGCGGGCAAAACGACCATAATAAAGCATCTCGCCGGAGTCCTCAGGCAGAACAGCGGAACTATCCGCTTTGACGACGAGGACGTATGGGAGAACGAGGGACTCAAATCCAGGATCGGCGTGATCCACGACGAGCTCTACTTCCCTGCCGGCTATTCCCTTAAGAACATGAGGACCATGTACAGGTCTGTATATCCGAAGTGGAACGACGAGAGGTTCCACGAGATGACAAGAATAATGAAGCTCGACGAGGGAAGGCGCATAAGGACCTTCTCCAAGGGCATGAAGAAGCAGGCGATGTTCTGTCTGGTCATGTCGGCCATGCCTGATTACCTTCTCCTGGATGAGCCGCTCGACGGCCTCGACCCTATCGTCAGGAAGCTCGTATGGAGATTCCTGATAGACGACGTCGCCGACCGCGGAATGACAGTTCTGGTTTCGTCGCATAACCTGAAGGACATGGAAGAGATATGCGACCACATCGGGATCATTTCGAACGGAAAGATGGTACTGGAGCGCGACCTCGACACCATCAAGACGACGCTTCATAAAATACAGGTGTCGTTCGGTAGCGGCAGAGAAGAAAGCGCTAAGGATCCGTATCAGGGTCTCAACATCCTGCATAAAGAAAGCCGCGGGGCTGTAGACCTGATGATAATCGATAACGATATCGAGGAAGCAAGACAGATAATAAACAGGAACGATCCTGTTCTGTTCGACATCCTTCCGTTATCACTTGAAGAAGTATTTATCTATGAGCTGGGAGGTGAAAGCGATGAAATCAGAAAACTTGTCTTCTAGAAAAGGCTCCGTTTTCGGCCTTTCAGGCATGTGGATGAACATGATGCTTAAGCGCGACATGATCATAATGTTCGTCGCTCTCGCGGCTTACTTCCTCGCGTGCATCTTCCCTGTCATACTTTACTTCCATGACTTCAGAACAGTCTCGTCATATATGTCAGACCTGATCACAAGCGGGTTCACGCTGGTGCCGTTCATCTCGGCGATATACTCCATAGTGGTCTCCGTGATGCTGTTCGACTATCTGCACAGCGGCGCGTCGTGCGCAGGCGCACACTCGTTCCCTCTCACAAGAGGAAAGCTCTACAGAAGCTCGCTCGCTACAGGAACGATACTTCTGCTCGCGCCTCTCGCTCTGATAGCTGCAGGGATGTTCGTTCTCGGACTTGTCGCTCCGGCGTCACGCGACGCAGATCCTGCCGTGATACTGTCAGGCGCGGCGTGCGCAAAATGGTTCATAGATAACGCACTTGGATCCCTGTTCATGTTCGCCATCGCGAACCTCGCAGGTATCCTCGCGGGAAGAAACGTCATACACGTTCTCCTCGCTTACCTTCTGAACGGGATCATCGGAACAGTCTGCATCCTGATCGACTCCTACGCCGAATCATTCATAATCGGAGCCAAAGGAGCAGGCCTTGCCGACAAGGCGCTGTACTCCAATCCTTTCACCTGGTACATGGGAGTGCGCCAGGGAGCGCTCTCTGTGAAAGACATACCTATGATGCTCGCATTCTTCGCGGCCGCGGTCGTCATAACCGTGATAACAGGCATACTGTACAAGAAGATCAAGCTCGAGCGTGAACAGAACGCGACTGTATTCCCTCTGGTGAGCGACTTCCTCGTCATCCTGTGCTCATTCTGCAACATGAGCGCGTTCGGGCTTCTGATTGCCACGCTGGCAGGAAACGGAGCTACTGTCCTTCCGCTCAAGGTATTCCTGGTTGCAAGCCTGATATCAGGCGTCGCCTCATTCGC
Organism: Anaerovoracaceae bacterium; assembly: GCA_045604065.1. GTDB lineage: Bacteria > Bacillota > Clostridia > Peptostreptococcales > Anaerovoracaceae > Aminicella. Next base: position 5,288 of record JAZUNH010000030.1, on the reverse strand, counting down.
CGTATTCAGGATGATAGCGGACAGCTCGGTAAGGATATTCCATCCGAGGGCCCTTGTGAACTTCCTTGCCTTCGCGCTCGTCACATGCGTCATATTCGCGTTCACATGCTTTGACATCACAGGTCAGGCAGATAAGGTGCCTGTAGCTTCAGAAGTCAGCAAAGTCACCGTGAACACAGGAGGCGGATTCTCGACCGAGATAGAGCTCACCGAGCCTGAATCGATAGAGAAAGCGATCAGCCTCCACAAGACGCTCCTCTCGGATAAGGAGAAGCTGTCCGGAGAAGGCGGCGACAGAGTGCTCGATCTGTACATCGAATATGAGATGAAAGACGGGTCAGGCCTTGAAAGGGTTTACCGCATAGACGACATCGGAAAGTTCAGAGAAGCTGCGGAAAAAGCAGACGACCTCATGAGATGCGACGAGTACATGGAAAAGTGCCAGAAGATCGTTGACAGGATAGCGTTCTCCAATACGGCTGCGCTCTCGATAAACACCGATACCGCGTCCGTCGCTGTAGAGCCCGAGGACAAGATGCCTCTCCTCACGGCGTATATGAAGGATAGAAAGGAGAACACAGTCACATACTATCAGAATCTCTACTTCAATGACAACTACGATGAGAACCTCGGCTTTGACGAGCAGCAGGAAGGAGTCATAAGCTGCGACTCTGAGTTCGACATAAACCCTGAGAACGATAACGACTACGACAACCTTTCGCTCTTCTTCGGAAAGAAAGACAGACATGTCCTGAAGTTCCTGAAGGAGAAAGGCTACATCGAGAAGATAGCCAAGCTTGAAAAGAATCCGGAAGGCTGAAGAAAGACTTAGGTAACCGGCTGCGTTTACGCAGCTGGTTTTTTCTTATCCATCTTTTGTGATACAATGTAGACAGAAGATCACAGGAGGACGATATGATCCAGAGTTTAACAGATACGTTCACCTTATCAAACGGCGTAAAGATACCGGGGATAGGGTTCGGAACATACAAATCAGTCGACGGGAACAACGCCGAAGAAAGCGTCAGGACGGCGATCGCGTGCGGTATGCGCCACATTGACTGCGCGGCCTTCTATAAGAATGAGGAAGGCTCCGGCCGCGGCATCAGGACAGGCATGGAAGAGAACGGACTTGTCAGGAGCGACATTTTCGTGACCAGTAAAGTCTGGACGAGCGACAAGGCGTATGACGACGCGATCCGCTCCTGCAGAAAAAGCCTTGATGACCTGGGTCTCGAATACCTGGATCTTCTCCTCGTCCACTGGCCGGCGGACGACCACGCGTATCCGGACTGGAAAGAAATAAACTACGGCACATGGAGAGCCTTCACAGATCTGTATAGAGACGGTCTCGTCCGCGCGATCGGAGTGTCGAACTTCTGGCCGGAACACCTGGAGCCTCTTATGGACGCGGAAGTCCCGCCGATGGTAGATCAGATAGAGTACCATCCGGGATACATGCAGAACGGCATTGAGGAGTCGGGCGGCTCAGGCTACTGCCCTGACGACGTTGCCGCATACTGTAAGGAGCGCGGTATCATAGTCGAGGCGTGGAGCCCTCTCGGCAGAGCAAAGGTCCTGCAGGATCCGCTACTGGTATCGCTTGCCGGGAAATACGGGAAGTCCACATCGCAGATCTGTCTCCGCTGGGAGATCCAGCATGAGATAGTGCCTCTTCCAAAGTCGGTGCACAGGGACAGGATAATTGAGAACACAAAGGTGTTCGATTTCGAGATAAGCGATGATGACATGGCCCTCATCGACGCCATGCCGGTAACAGGCTTCTCGACTCATACGCCGAAAGACGTACCATGGTAGAGATGGAAACAGTAATATAAAGGCGCCGCGGCTCTGCCGCAGCGTTTTTTCATGCCATTATCCATCTGTTATCCTATGCTCTCCCGGTCTTTTCCGCCAGCCTGCGGAACCAGCCGGCACGCTCTTCCGCGTCCGGGAACGCTTCTTCTACCGACTCGCCCGGTATCTTCCACGACCAGTTCCCTTCCGCGACTCCCGGCACGTTCATCCTGGCTTCGTCCCCAAGCATGAACACGTCCTGGAGCTGCAGCATCGCAAGGCACGCGGGACTCTCATAGATCTTCTCTATTATGTCCTCCGCGGCGGCTTTGATCTCAGAGGGGTCCCCAGGACTCTGCTGCGCATCATCGTCTTCCGGAAGCGCGTGCCCGAGTATATCTTCCGCGTGCTGAGAAACAAATCCGAGCAGCGTCTCGTTATCATGAGTCCCCGTGTAGAACGCCCTTCCCTTTGCTGTCCCGGGATCCATGTTCATCATCTCGCCTGCCGTGAACTGCCATATATCCATGCCCGGAAGGCCTGAGAGCTTCAACAGGTCATATACTCCCGGATCCAGGAATCCGAGGTCCTCAGCTATTAGCTTCATGCCGAAGCCTTCGTCCTTCAGCATCTTTTTTGCTTTCAGTATGAAATCAAGCCCGGCGCTGTGCTGCCAGCGTCCCTTCACCGGCTTCTCGCCTTCAGGGATGGCGTAATATTCCGAAAGGCCCCTGAAGTGGTCTATCCTCAGGATGTCGTATCTCTCCGCACACTGGCGGAGCCTCTTCATCCACCAGTCATAGCCTTCCTCTCTCATCTTCTCCCAGTCGTAAAGAGGGTTGCCCCAGTCCTGGCCGTCCTTACTGAAATAGTCAGGAGGCACGCCCGCGTGGACTTTCAGCCTTCCGTTCTCATCGAGAAGGAACACTTCTTTGTTCGCCCAGACGTCCGCGCTGTCAGCAGCCATATACATCGGGATGTCGCCCATTATCCGCACGCCGCGGCTGTTCGCGTATTCTTTCAGATCCATCCACTGCCTGAAGAACAGATACTGGTCACGCATCAGCCGGTCAGCTTCGGCTTTCATGCCTGCGCCTTCGGGCCCATCAGCCTCGCTGTAGACCATGGCGAAGGCTGCGTCCGGATCGGCCATCCTAAGCTCGCCCGGCCATTCGTACCACGGCTTACCGCCCTGCATTTTCCGTATCAGAGTGTAAGCCACGTATCCTTTAAGCCACCACGCGTTGTCCTCACAGAACGCGTCGTAATCCCCGCCGTCAGGGATCTCGTCCTCATTCAGGAACCTCACGTCGCCGGCAAAGGCCGAAGCGCTGTCATACGGCGAATCGCCGAGGCCCGGCGGATTCAGCGGAAGCACCTGCCATACCCCGAATCCCGCGGATGCAAGGAAATCGACAAATTCTCTCGCCGGCTTCCCAAGGGAATGCATCCCGAGGGAGCTGAGGTGGCATATGACGCCCGCGCTCCTCCCGAGGTCTTCTTTCTCAGGTTCACTGTCCTTCATGCATATTATCTTTACCGACAGCGGATCCATCCGGAGCTTTCCAAGCGACCCGCCGTCAGGCTTTATCTCTTTAGAAGTGAGAAGATCTACAGCGTATCCGCATTCTGCCTCAGGAATACCTGAAAGGTCTATGTCTGAAGGTCCGTAGCTTCTGTTGGAAAGCACCAGGATCCTCTCGCTGCCTGTCCTTACGAACGCGAGCACGTCGTCAGATATGCCGCCTGCGTCTTTCCTTCCGGAGAGCATAGTGAATCCGCCCGATCTCAGCGACGGGTGCTCATCATATATGAGACCGAGCATCCTGTAGTGGAACAGGAGGCCCTGATCTTCTTTGCCCCACGGATAGCAGCTCCTGTTCTCAGGATCGGCTCCTCCGGTCAGGCCCGCTTCATCTCCGTAATATATGCACGGCACTCCCGGAAGCGTATATTCCAGCGCGGCGAGCATCTTCACCTTGCTCACAGCGGACTCTCTGTCCCTGTCTGCCGCCATCATCGTGAGGATCCTCTCGCGGTCATGGCTCCCGATAAGGTTGAGCGCGCCGTACAGATTCTCCGGCGGATAATTCTCGGCAAGGCTCATGAGGATATCCCCCGTCCTGCCGGCGCTCACCGTATAGTTCACATAGTCGAGCAGCGCGGTGCGGAGCGGATAGTTCATAGTGCCGTCCAGCTCGTCACCCGCGAAGTACTTTCTTCTCTCGCCGTAACTTATCTTGTTGGACGCGTCTTCCCAGACCTCGCCTATGAGGAGTCCGTCTTCTTTCTCTTCACGTATCGCTTTCTTAGCCGACCGTATGAATGAATCCGGGAGCTCGTCCGCGACGTCCAGCCTCCAGCCTGACGCCCCGAGCCTGAGCCAGCTGCGCACTACCCCGTCTTTGCCGAGGATGTACTCCTTGTATCCGGGATCTTCTTCATTCACTTCAGGGAGATCATCCACTCCCCACCATGACTTATACCCGCACGCCTCGCTTTTATCGAACTTATACCAGCTCCTGTAAGGAGAATCTCCGTTGAGATACGCTCCATTGCTGAAGCTCCCGTACCTGTCGAAATATATGCTGTCCGCGCCGGTATGGCTGAACACGCCGTCGAGTATCAGGCGTATCCCTTTCTTACGCGCTTCCTCAGCGAGGCTGATGAAGTCTTCTTTTGTCCCGAGCGCCGGGTCTATTTCCATGTAATCGCCCGTATCGTAGCGGTGGGTGGAAGTAGCTTTGAACACAGGGTTGAGATAGACCGCCGTCACGCCGAGCGACCTGAGATGATCGAGCTTCGACTCTATCCCCTTAAGGCTCCCGCCGTAGACCGGCCACTCTATGACCCTGTTCTGAGTGTCGCGGACATAGTACGCCGGCTTATCCCAGTCCTTCTGGATGACCCGCTTTACTCCGTCCCTTCTCTCGTTCACATATTTTATAGCTTCTTCGCAGCGGGACTCCCATCCGTCGTCCCTCGCGAACCTGTCAGGAAAGATCTGGTACACTATGCCGTCTTTGTACCACGAAGGCACCTCTGACGGCTCGTATACCGTGATCTGATACGGGATGAGCTCGCCGCTTGAGCCTATGACCTGACCCTCTCCGCCGAGCGCGTCAGAATTATTGCAGTAGTATAGAGTGCTGACGCCGCCGTCGCTTTCCGACACGAGCCTGAATCTGTACCATAGAAGGCACGGTACGGCCGGCGCCTTTACACAGACGGTGAAGCCGCCTGAAGACTCCCTGTTCATAGGTATCTGCCTGTAATCGCCCGCGTCACCTGTCTTTACCTGAAGAAACGCTTCCCTGATGTCATCTCCGGCATCTATGGAAAGCGTGATCGTTCCGCCTGTTCTTACTGCCCCGAACGGCTCTCTGTATTTTCTGTCTCTTGAATCGTGATATATAGTCATATGGCTAATTCTATATTCTGTACCGATTTCTGTCAAGGCTCGCCGCTCTCTGGCAGCTCCCGGCCGGCCC
>JAZUNH010000029.1:0-4359 GCA_045604065.1 Anaerovoracaceae bacterium | reverse complement strand
CGACATCCCGTATCCTTGAGGCAGATATCGTAGGCGAGCAGCATTACGAGGTCGCAAGAAAGGTGCAGGAGATTCTGCAGAAATACGCGGAACTCCAGGATATCATCGCGATCCTCGGTATGGACGAGCTTTCAGACGAAGACAAGCTGACAGTCTACAGAGCTCGTAAGATCCAGAGGTTCCTGTCGCAGCCGACACACGTAGCCGAGAAGTTCACCGGTCTGCCGGGCGTCTACGTACAGCTGTCAGACACGATCAAGGGCTTCGGCGCTATCGTAAGCGGCGAGATGGACGAGTATCCGGAGCAGGCATTCTTCAACGTCGGAACAATAGACGACGTTATAGCAAAAGCAAAGACACTGTAAATATACAAATGGAACATTTCAAACTGCATTTCATGGCCAGCGAACATATGGTGTATGACGGTGAAGCCGAATCCGTGTCACTCATGACGACGGAAGGCAGCATCGGTATTTTGGCGCACCATTCAAACCTGATCATGGCAGTCGTGCCGGGCATCGTGGAGTATGTTCCGGCCGGCGAGGATGCAAAAGCGGCCGGGCTTTCCGGCAAACAGATCTCAGTCGTATCTGACGGACTTCTTAAGGTGGAGAACAACGAGGTCATGATACTCGTTGATACCGCCGAGCATCCGGCTGAGATCGACGAAGCGAGAGCGAGACGCGCTGAAGAGAAGGCAAGAGAAGATCTGAAGCGCGCCAACACAAACAGGGATGTGGCTCTCGCGAGTGCAGAGCTTTCAAGGGCTATGAGCCGTATAAAAGCTTCGAAGCACAAACATCACCTGTAAAAAATACGTTAAAAGAGGTATCACTGCGTTGAGGACAATTCTGTCCATTTTTAAGAATGATGTTGTTTCAGTAGGCCGGCGCCTCTTCGCGCTGGCTATTATAGTGGCGGTTTCTGTGCTCCCGGCGCTCTACGCGTGGGTGAACATCTATGCAAACGGTAACCCGTACGCGAACACCGGAGAGATACAGATAGCCGTCGCTTCGCTTGACCCGGGTCTCGATCTCGAAGACGGAAGGCACATAAACATGGCCGAAGAAGTCTCGGAGGACCTGAAAACAAGCGACAAGATAGGCTGGCAGTTTCCGGAAACTGCTGATGAGGCCATCGATGGAGTAGAATCGGGCAGGTATTACGCTGCAGTAGTATTCGAAGAGAATTTCACGTATAACATGTACCACTTCGAGCAGGCGCTGCTCGATGACAGGGCACCGATCACCTATTACGAGAATCAGAAGAAGAACGCGATAGCGCCGAAGATAACCGAGACCGCTGCGAAGAATCTGCAGCAGTCCATAAAGACGACATATCTCGAGACCGTGTTCGGCTTCATATTCGATGAGACGAACGAGATCGCCGATGACCTCGAAGAGGGCGAGACCGTCGAGGATGTTATCGCGCGTCTGGAGGATCTCAGAGATACGTTGAGAGCGTACGATTCGGCTATCAGCGCATTCACGGGCAACAGCGGCCGCATACATTCAGGCATAACTGATGCTAAGAGGAAGATCACGAATGCGGGCAGATCGGCGGGCAACGCTGCTTCAAATGCGGAAAGCGATCTCACGAACGCCAGAAACACGCTTGAGGTGCTCCAGAAGGTCCTCAATACCAGAGAAGCGCGCATAGAAAAGGAAAGATCTCAGCTTGAGGAGATCGTCAACAAGCTCACCCGCGGAGGCATCAGCGAGAAGGAAAAGGAAAAGCTCACTGAGGAGGCCATCGAAGCAGCGAACGTGCTCAAGTCAGACCTTGAAGGATTGCTGGCGATGTTCCCTGAATCCGACGGGCCGGCTCCTGTGATGGCGATCAAGGCGGTGCTCGCAGCAATGATAAACGATATAGATACGATGACCAAGGCTATGTCGGAACCGGCTGCGCTTCCAGAGATCATGAAGGAACTTAAGAGACTCAGCCAGGAATCGCTGAATGAGGCTGTTGAATCGCTTATAAGCAGCATCGACAGGACTCTGAACCTGATGGCGCCGCTGATGAGCAGCATGTCATCCATGCTGAGCGGCATATCGCCTGTGCTCGACGGCGCGGATAAAACGGTGAGCGAGCTCGACAGGTCGCTCCTGCAGATGCAGGCGCTTTTCAGCGCTTCCGCAGATAAAATCGATGACATCATAGACAGAGTGGAATCGGTCGCCGAGGGAGACAGACTTGAAACGCTTATCGATCTCCTGGGCGGCGATCCTGAGGCTTATGCGAAGTTCTTCTCGTCTCTCGTCGATGTCGAGGTCGAAGAGGTATATTCGGTAGCTTCATACGGAGCCGCGATGGCGCCGTTCTATTCGGTGCTCGCGATCTGGGTCGGCGGAGTCATTCTCGTATCTATCCTGAAGACGCATATAGACAGAAAGAAATTCCCGGACGCTACCGAGACCCAGGCGTTTTTCGGACGTTTCCTGCTATTCTTCTTCATAGGGCAGCTGCAGGCGGCGGTCATAGTGGCAGGAGATATCTTCCTGCTTGGCTGTCAGCCGGTACATCCGTGGCTGATGTGGTTCTCGGCAGCCGTCACGAGCTTCGTATTCATGCTGCTCATTTACGCACTGACCATCTCTTTCGGAGACGTGGGCAAGGCCATAGTAGTCGTCGTAATGGTGCTCCAGATAGCGGGTTCGAGCGGTTCGTATCCTATAGAGATACTCCCGCCGGTCTTCGGAAAGATCTACAAGTTCTTCCCGTTCCCGCACGCCATCAACGCGATGAGAGAAGCGCTCTGCGGCATGTACAGGTACGACTTTGCAAAATATCTCGGATATCTTCTCATATTCGCAGTGGTGGGACTCGCCATAGGGCTTCTCATAAGAAAGCCTTTCCTCGGCATGAACCGCTTTGTGGCTGAGAAGATCGAAGAAACGGAGGTGCTGTGATGGATCACGACAGACAGGACATCCGTTATGAAGAGCTTTACAACAGGCTGCTCGAGCGCGGAATGGCACTGCATGAAAACAACAGGAAGAGGATAAAGGCCGGACTTATATTCCTTGTATTGTTTACAGTCCTCATGATACTGATCCGCTACATCACGGATAGTGACAGGGTCGTCTTCATGATACTCTGGGTGGTCGGCATGTTCGCCGCATCCATATATCTTATAAGCGTGGAATACATAGACGATTCCATACAGAAGACTCTCGAGGAAGTGAGCGAAAGGGAGGCTGATTTCGGCGACCTGCTGCCGGACTCCACGCTGGTGCGTGAGAGAGTCCAGAGCCGCATACAGGAGAAACAGGAGGAGATACAGGCGCACTATATAGACCACTGGCGCGGCAGAACTCCGGAAAGCGAGGATGAGAAATGAAGAACATCCTCAATATAATCAGACACGATCTCAGAAAGATAACAGGCAGCGTGGTGGCCATCATAACCGTGATGGGTCTTTGTCTTGTGCCTTGCTGCTACGCCTGGTTCAACATACTTTCGAACTGGGCTCCGTATGAATCGGCCGCGACAGGACGCATTTCCGTGGCGGTCGCGAACATGGACAAGGGCGAAACAGCTGCAGGCATCTCGGTCAATGTCGGCGAAAAAATAGTAGAGGCGCTGGCTGCGAACGACGATATCGGCTGGGTCTTCACGGAAAGCGAAGAGGAGGCCGAAGAGGGCGTATATAAGGGCGACTACTATGCAGCGCTTGTGATCCCTGAGAACTTCAGCTCTGACGTGCTAAGCTTCCTGGACGGAAACCTTAACAATCCGAAGCTGAAGTATTACGAAAACGAGAAAAAGAATGCTGTCGCGCCGAAGATAACCGGCAAGGCGAAGACTGCCGTACAGGAGGAAGTGAACGCCGCGTTCGTCGAGACTCTCGCGGGCTACGTATCCGACGCTGCATCCGTGGCTGAGGCCAGCGGTATCGATCCGCAGCAGATGCTGGCGGATCTGGCGTCCAGGATTGACGACCTGAGCGGCGACATAAACAGCTGCATAGCGCTGGCGGATTCGGCGGCCGGTCTTACAGATGCCGCCGGAAACCTGCTTGACGTTTCGGACAACTTCATCAGCAGCACGCATGACGTGTTCAAGGCAAACGACAAGCTGCTTGAAGACGCGCAGAAGGAGCTCGACAAAGTAAAGAAAGCGGATACCAAAAAGCTCGATGACGCGGTCAAGAGGCTGAACGATAACACGGATTCCCTTAAGACCTTCGAGACCGTCATAGTGGAGCTCATCAGTGCGAACGATCTGGCGTACAAGGTGTTTATCAACCGGAACAGGGACGACTGGGTCGAAAGGGTCGACAAGATGAAGACCAATGCCGACGAACAGGCAAGCTTCCTGAAGGACGAAGGCATCACTGCCCTCAGCAAAAACTTC
>JAZUNH010000028.1:0-7187 GCA_045604065.1 Anaerovoracaceae bacterium | reverse complement strand
AGCTCGGGAGCGATATCCATTTCGCGAGCCTTGCCGCTATGCTGTTCAGGTATTACGGGATCCCGGCCAGATATGTGGAGGGATATCTTGTCACTCCTGCCAACGTCATGGGTGCTATGGGAGAGAAGGAGATAAGCGTCTCAAGGAAAGCGAACCATGCCTGGACGGAGATATATATAGACGGCTTCGGATGGATACCGTTTGAGGCGACGCCTGAATATGCGGGGATCATGAAAGAGGCCGATCTTACCATCGGGCTCCAGAACGTGGATTATGAAGATAAGAAAGACGAGAACGTGAACTCTGAAGAGGATGAGCCTGAGGAAGAGAAAGAAGAGGATTCCGACGCGCTCGGCAGGCTTCTTCTCCTCCTGCTGAAGATCGTCCTGATCACGATCGTTTCAGCTGTCATTCTGTACATCCTGTTCCGGATCATAACAGCAATAATCACGGCTGTGAAATGGAGGCGCGCGTTCAGCGACAAAGAGCCGAAGTCCGGGATACGTGCTCTGTACCAGTATTCATCTAACAGGAAGTGGAAACTGTCCGATGAAGGAGAAGGCCTCGGCCTCACGGCGTCCTACAGCACTGCTCAGATGGATGAGAGCGACAGGACGAAGATGAGGAATGAAGTGAAGAAAGCGAAAGAGCGCGCGCAGAACCGCTCGAAAGCAAAGGGGAAAGAGAAGGGGAAAGAAAAGAAAAATGATAAAAAAGAGAAATAAGATAATAACGGTCGTTGCCATGATCGCGGCGTGCCTGATGATCCTTTCTGCCTGTGGCGGAGCGGGGTCGTCATCAGGGAATGATCTTGATTCGGTCATCGGCGGAGCCGCGGAGTATCTCGTTGAGAACGTTGACGTGGACTCTGCCGACTCCATGGGCGGAGGCTGGGTACCGTTCGCGCTGAAGATGTCCGGGACGGACGCCGCGGACGACGATTACTATGAAGCATATTATGACAGCATCAGGGCACTCGCGAAGGCTAACCAGGGCGTGATAAGTGAAGACCGCCCTACGGCGAACGAGCGTGTCTCGATCAACCTCAAAGCGATAGGTAAAGATCCTGCGGACGTGGAAGGCTTTGACCTCATGAAGAGAGTCGACGACTATGACGCTGTCAAGGAACAGGGCCTGAACGCCGAGATCTACGCCCTGATCGCGGGGAAGTACTGCGGATATGAGTTGAAGAATGAAGAGCAGTATCTGTACGACCTTCTCGCGGCCCAAATGCCGGATGGCGCGTTCGGGATGGATACGGAGCATCCTGACGCCGACATGACCGGCATGGCCGTACAGGCGCTGGCTCTGTACATGGAGAAGGACGACCGGGCTGAGGGTGCTGTCAACAGGGCGCTGGAATGGCTCGGCCAGAAGCAGGACAAGACAGGAGGATACGGAAGCTGTGAGAGCGACGCGCAGGTCGTCATCGCGCTGGGCTGCATAGGATATGACATAAAGAGCGGCGGGGACGATCTGCCTCTGGACGCTGAGGCACTGTATGAGGACCTGCTGTCATACAGGGTAGATAAAGGATTCAGCCATATGCCGGGAGACGAGGAAGATGTGCTTGCGACAGAGCAGGCGCTCATGGCTCTTGACGCGGTGAAGATGGCTGCTGAAGGAGAGAGGATGTTCGCGTAGCGGCAGCATTGATATGGATATGAAATACATGAAGTATCTGAAAGACAAAAGGTACAGGAAGTACAAATATATCATATGCGCAGTCATTCTTGCGGCTGCGCTTCTTGGCGCTGCCTCGAATGTGTTCAGCAGCAGGGCGCCGTATACCCCTGAGAACAATGTCTCCTCAATGAACTACGAGAGGTCGCAGGAGTACGTGGACGGGGTCGGATACAAGCTCGACGACTACAAGAAAGAGGAACACGAGAAGCAGAAGGAAGAGCATAAGAGGACGATCGTACCTCAGCCTGTAAGAAGGCCTGTCGTGATCCCCGGAAGAAGATACACCGGCAGGAGAGTGAATCCTCAGGGGCAGCAGAAGAAGCCTGAGCAGAAAAAGCCGAAGAAAAAGCCAGAGAAGAAGGAAGAAGAAGAGGAAAAACCGTCCGAGGATCCTGTCATCACGATCAGCATCAAGAACGGAGAGAAGGTGACGGGAAAGACCAAGAAATTCACTGTCACGGCAGCGAGCTTTGACGGCGACCCGATACCCGCGAGCAAGATCGTGGTGAAGATGAACGGAGAGCGGCTCCTTGAGAAAGGGACCGACACATACATAGGAAACGTGGTGGACGGAAAGAACACCGTCGTGGTCACGGCGACCGACGATAAGGGGAGGAAAGCCGAGATAACGCGGACGTTCGACGGGCAGACCGAGGCGCCGCCTCAGGTGATCGGCCAGCTCACGATAACCATCACGGGGAAGGCGCTCGGCCTCGGGACCATCGGGGCGAAGCGATCGGTGGATATCTATGACAACGAGCAGCTGTCTGACGTCATGAAGCGGTACCTGAACGCAGTCGGGATAAGCGCGGACGATATCCATTCATCGCACTATGAGATCGGAAGGATCTATAAGAAGGGGATACTTAAAGATATACCTGAAGACAAGATTGCGGAGCTTGAAGAGGAAGGTATCAGCATCCCGGAAGATAAGAACTCTCTGGGTCTGAATGATTTCGGGTCTGGGTCAGGCTGGATGTACAGCGTGGATGGCTCGGCTCCGAACAAGTACATGGACCAGATGGATCCTGTGCCGGGATCGTCAGTTGAGCTGTATTACGTCTTGTAGGATTACAGGAGGCATATCATGGAAGATATGGGTTATGGAAAAATGAGATCGTCAGCATCACACGCATGCATAAGGTGCCTTGTGATCGCCGTCATGGCCGTCATATGCGTTTTTGCGATGAGAAGCGACGCATTTGCCTCATCGTGGCCGACGTTCCGCGGAAATGATGAGAACAACGCTGTGGTATCGTACAGGACTCCGACGGCGCAGAATGCCACGGAGCTCGCCTGGGTGAATAAATTTGGGGAAATGGATCCGTCAGACATGGGCGTGTGGGATGACATGCCGAACCCGCCGATCATCGTGGACGGTGATCTGGTTATAACGGTGAATACTTCGATCATGAAGCTTGATCCTGATACCGGTGAAGTGAAGAGGGATCCTGACAGCGGCGAGGAAATAAAAGGAACATTAGAGAAGAGTACAAACTATGCGACTATAACTCTTACATATGACGAGGAGAACAACCTGATATACTGTCCTCTTGCAACAGGAATAATACAGGCGGTCGATGCTGACACCTTAGAAACTGAATGGGTATTCAGCGCTACTCAGTCTAAATGGGGGCTCAAGCCGGAAACATCTGCAGGCGAACCTTCAGGAGCGGCGCATCAGACGCAATCGCCGATAGTGTGTTCAGATGGGATAGTATATACAGGGCTCTGGGGAGGATCGCCGGCCAACTATGACTACTTTATTGCTGTTGCGGCGGTTGACAAAGTCATCGACGGAACAGAATACAAAGCCGGTGACCTGATCTGGAAATACAAGTCCAAAGGCGGCTTCTACTGGAGCGGCGGGATCGTGATAGGCGATGCGGTCATAGTAGGAGGTCAGGATGGAATTGCCAGTGAGACTAATCCCGAAAACTCGAATATCTACTCATTCAACAGACTGACCGGTGAAGTGATCACTTCTACAGAGCTGGAAGGTTCCGGAGACATATGCTCCACGGTCGTATGGGACAAAGAAGGTACCGAGCGTATCTACTGGACTTCCAAGGGCGGTAAGCTTTATTCGGCGGCTGTCAATGAGGAGACCGGGGCGGTCAGCAATATAAAAGCCATTGACCTTGACGGGTCGAAGAGCTCTGTAGTCAGCACGCCAGTCGTATACAACAGAAGAGTATATCTTGGATATGCACCGACAGAAGGCGCGTATGGCTATTTCGCGGCGTATGACGCATGGAATCTGGGACCGCTTTTCAGAGCGGAGCTCAGAGGATTTCCTAAAGGGTCGATACTTCTCTCGAACGCGTACGAGGCTGAAACAGGGTGGCTGTATGCATACACTTCATACTACGAGCCGCCCGGAGGTCTTCAGGTCATAAAGTTCAATCCTGACGCCACAGACGGGAGTAATGCCTCGCAGGTAGTAGTTGAAGATCTCTTCTTGGCTAATGGACACAGTCAGTATTGTGCCTGCAGCGTGATCGCAGACGAAAGAGGCTACCTGTATTATAAAAACGACAGTGCCTCAGTTTTCGCGGTAAAGCCATGCGAGCCTCTGGAACTTCCGAAGATCTCGGGTCTCAAGCTCACGCCGTCAGGCACCAGCAAAGTCACTGTGAAGTTCACGGAGGAAAGCAAAGCTACAGAATACCGCTTGCTTTACAGGCTGAATAACACGGGTACATTCACTACCGTAAATCTTGACGAATGCCAGTATGAGATCCCTGTAAAGAACTCGACGCTCGTGACCGTAAGGGTAAGGGCTGAATATTCTGATGTAGCCAAGAAGGTATACGGAGACTACGCGGAAGCGTCGGTGTACGTCGCGAAGTCGACGGTCAAGAAGCTTACCGGGGCGAAGAAGGCGTTCACGGTGAAATATGACAAGCACGCTAACGCGACAGGATATCATGTCCAGTACTCGCTCAAGAAGAGCATGAAGAGCGCTAAGACGAAGACGGTGAAAAAGGCTTCCACGCTCAGCCTTAAAGTGACAAAGCTCAAGGCCAGGAAGACGTATTATGTCCGCGTACGCTCATACAAAACTGTGGGCAAGAAGACATACTACGGGACCTGGAGCAAGGTAAGCAAAGTAAAGACAAAATAATTGTCGCAATAAGCACAGGTTATACTGTTACAACTTGATTTTGATCTGCGAGCAGATTAAAATATATTCAGAAATATGAATAAGGGTACTGGCGAACCGGAATCCGGTGTAAATCCGGAACTGTGTCTCAGCAACCGTGATGTCAACGAGAGAGCATGCCGTTATGGCAGTCACCGGAGCAGAAGACTCTGGGAAGGCGCTCTTTAGGAGCATGGCGCATGCCGCCATGCGCGGACCAAGTCGGTAGACGAGCCGGGACCCAAGGAAGTCTTCTGAGATAATGACAAAGCTTTTTATTTCCTTTGGCGTACCCGGAAGCGTGTACGCCTTTTTGTTTATGAAAGCGTTGCTGTGATCAGCAGATTCCCGCTACTGTTTATTGGTTATCATTTTTGAAAGGAGAAAAAGAAAATGGAGAAAATGAAGAGAACATCCCTCAAGGGAATGCTGCTGCTCGTGCTGATGCTCTTCATGCTGATGCCTCTGTATGCATTTGCAGATGAAGAAACACCATTCGAAGCCAGTGTTAATAGTGATGGGATCATTGAGATCGGTGAATATATGGAAGAACCGGTCTATTATCTTACAGCACCAAAGGGCACAAAGAATGTTCTGTTCAGTGATTTTGCCGCAGAAGGTACGGATATTACCGGAATGCAATATGCATGGGAAGAAGATACAAATACTGCATCGTTAACCGGAGAATGGCGTATTGCTGAAGATTTACTACGACAGCAGATAGATCTGAAAGAAGATCTGCCTGAGCTTGATTTTTCTAATGTCTACTTCTATTACATAATGGATGCTGACTATAACGCTGTATCGTTTGTGATCTATACTGAACCGGATGAGATCATAATACCAGACGTAGACTTCACGGTATCAGCAAATGGTGTTGAGTTAACAGATATCAGTAAAGAAGAAGAAGCATATACCTATACGGATTTCGATGGGGTCGAATATAAAGTACCTGTTTATACAGTCAAGATCCCTCTCGGAGTCAGCACCGTCGACCTTGAGCTCAGTCAGAATATGCTTGTATATAACTATACAAAGGCTGGCGTCTACATCAGTGGATATTATTCCGATGCATTTGATGGGGCTACTACAGGCACAGTACCTGTAAACGGTAATGTCAAGAAGGAAGGAAATGCAGAAGCTGACACAGAATTCGATATTATTCAGGTGCAGACTCCATACGACGATAACTGGCATTCATATATGCCATTCGGAATCACATTTGAATATGCTGATCCGGAACCGCTTTCAGTCTGGGCTACGCTTTCAAATATCAAGGACGGCACACCGGCGGAGCTTCCTGAAGGCTATACATGGAAGCAGTATCCTGAGATGATAACGGTAAGCGGTTCAGAAGCCGGAACAGCTTCATTCACAGACCCTGCAGTAGGCATCAAAGTCGATGATATACCTGTAACCGTCATGGGTCAGCCAGGCTTTGAGGTATCAGCTGATGGAGTAGTATTTGACAAAATCACTTATAGCAGAGAACATATCGATCCTCAGGATGAATATATAACTCCGTTTGATGTGGATGTATATACAGTAGAGATCCCTTATTCCCTTGAGAAAGTGAATTTCAAATTTACAGGTGATGTTCTTGCATATAACTATACTAAAAAAGGCGAATATATCAAAGGCTGGGTCGAAGATCCTACAGTTGGATTTAGAGAAGCGGCTATTGATGTAGATGCAAATACAGATAAGGAATCGGACTACATTTATGTCCAGCTGCCATATAGGGTTGTAGATGACAACTGGGAAGGTGGCGATCTGCATTATGCAGTGACATTCAAGCGCGTTGCAGATACCAAGCAGCCTATGTCAGTGAAGGCAAAGAAGGCGTATACAGTCAAGGCAAAGACTCTTAAGAAGAAGACTGTGAAGCTCTCTTACAAGAAGGTCATGACCATCAAGAACGCCAAGGGCAAGCTGACGTTCAAGAAACTGTCAGGAAAGAAGATCAAGATCAGCTCGAAGGGTACGATCACTGTTCCTAAGAAGCTCAAGAAGGGTAAATACACGATCAAGGTAAAGGTCACGGCAGCGGGCAAAGACCAGTACAAATCTGGCTACAAGACCGTTAAGTTCACGATCAAAGTGAAATAGCCATTCTGCTTTGACGGGCAGAAAAAAGCCTTAAGTGACATAACAGCCAGCTCTTAAAGAGCTGGCTCAGACTGTAGACAAAGGCCTAAGCCTTGGTGACAAGGCGAGGGCCTTTTCTCATGCTTCAAACAGTTCTAAACGAGGTGTAAAATTCAATTTGAGATTGCTCAAAAACGACAAAAATGAAGAGATGGCACCAGATCCTTCTGATTTTCTGGTCTTTTTCCACAGTATCCTGGCCAGTTTT
>JAZUNH010000027.1:0-23700 GCA_045604065.1 Anaerovoracaceae bacterium | reverse complement strand
AATGACACAAGCTGCATTTGAGGTTCTTTTTTCACATGTTTTGAGATCATTGAAAAACCGCCTTTCTGATATATATATTATACCACAAAAGCGGCTGTATATGTTGGAATTTCAACATTTATATTCGATTTGAGACATGAGAAAAGGCCCTCGCCTTGTCACCAAGGTCGGGACCTTTGTCTACAGTCTGAGCCAGCTCTTAAAGGGCTGGCTGTTTTTTATTGACACCAGTCATTTAAAGGGGTTAAAATATAAACAGAATTTAAGAAAATGGTATGTGTTCCCGTAAAGGAAACTAAGAGGGAAGCAGGGGAAGAAGCCTGCGCGGTCCCGCCACTGTAACTGACGAGTGTAAATGCATGTATATCCACTGGGAAACCGGGAAGGATGCAGGTACGCGAAGACTCAGAAGCCAGGAAACCTGCATATCCATCGTTATCTGAGACGGCAGATCTCAATATGGTACCATTAGGGCAGCGAAACGGGCTGTGACACATGTTTGTGTCGCAGTCTGTTTTTTTAACGGGGAGAAGGAGCATGGAGAAGGATTTCAGGCAGATGATCGCCTTTGCCGAGAAAAGGCAGAAGGCGGTAGCTCTGCTTATCGGAAAAGCCAGAGAGAAAGGAGCTTTGCCGATAAAGAGCGACTTTGATGAGAGCGAGATCATGCTCATCAAAAACACACTGAACTCGTTCCCGAGAGCGCTCGAGACTGCCGGCCTCAAGGAAGTGTCCGAACGATACAGGCAGAAGCTTGCCAGGAGGCACGGCAAAAAGCACTAAGTTGAAAATAGCTGTCAGGCTATTAGATGTATTTTAAGTATCACTAAACGTTTGATCAGGAGGGAAAAAGATGAACGTAGCCAGTAAAACGAAGAAGATCCTGGCGGCGGCAATGGCGGCTCTGATGATCCTGTCATTCATGCCGATGACACAGGAGAACGCCTATGCGGCTAAGGCAAAGAAACCTGCACAGGTGAAGGGACTCAGTGTGGAAGTGGCCGAAGACAATCAGGTCACAGTCACATGGAAGAAGGCGAAGAACGCCAAGAAGTACAGCGTATCTGTCAAGGACGGCGGGACAGGCTTCACAGCAGTAAAGTCGTCCAAGAAGACGAAGCTGACATTCAAGGGCGGAAATGCCGTCAAATACACAGTAAAGGTACAGGGAGTAAACGGCAAGAAGAAGGGCAAGTTCTCAAAGGCAGTATCAAAGACGACGAACGACCTTGTAAAGGCGGCAGAAGAAAGAGCAGAGCAGGCGGAGAGAGACAAAGCGGCCGCGGAAGCAGCTCTGGAGGAAATAGATGACGTAGGCAGAGATAATCTGAAAGACGGTTCTATGCATATCGTGTATTCAACCACCGGCATGCTGAGGATCAATGATGAGGGCACCTCTGTCACTATGAGCGAAGACGGCGAGACAGCGACTATCGTAGCTCAGACAAGCTCGTCGAAGACATGGGGCCAGATAACCAAGCTTGCGTTTGCGAAGCAGACAGCAACTGATGAAGAAAAAGACGCGGCTGCGGCAGACATACATTTTGACGATGACACATTTTATGAAGATGCTTCTGTATCAAGGAAGCTCACATTCAGCATCCCGGCATCAAAGATAGGGAAGAAGCTGCCGGTATGCCGCTATCAGTATGTGAAAGACAAAGAGACAAATGAATGGAGCGTTTCATGGCTCGACTTCAGCACTCAGGCATACATGATAGTCCTTTCGGAAACAGAGCGTAAGCTTTATGAGGATCTGGCGGCGGCGGAAGAAAGAGCAAAAGATGCAGAAGATGAGCTCGCGGTTATTCAGTTTGAAGCTGAGTGGGCAGAAGCCCCGGAGCTCACAGTCGATTCCAGTGAAGAAGACATCGCGGAAGTAGAGGCACTGATCGATGCATATGATGGACTGACAGACGACCAGAAAGCGCTCGTTCCTGATGATGTAAAGGCAGAGATCGAGGCAGCAAAAACAGTTATCGCAGAGATCAAAGAGGCAGCAGAGAAGATTGCAGCGGTAAAGCAGGCTGTCAAAGATGCTGAGGCAGGCGGTACAGTTACGATCGATGAGAAAGAATTCATCGTTGTTTCTAAAGAAAGCGACACAGCAGAACTGATCCTGAAGAACGGGATCGAAGACGTGCCGTTTGATACTGAAGGGGGTTATGACTGGGCTTTAAGTTCACTGAGAACATATCTGAATACAGACTGGCTCGAGGCTAATCCAACAGTCGGTGCGCTGGCAGAAGAAACATCATATACTTACTGGATAGGTGAGTATGATATAGATGAAGACGATTTTGTTTATCAGGCCAAAACCAGTACGGATCATGTATATGTTCCGGCTTATGACGGAGCCGATCATAAAGTGCAGCTCCCACAGGAAATTGAAGCACAGTTAAAGACAGGCTGTGCTTTTTGGAGCAGCTGCGGCGGCCATTTGAAGTATTATGATGATGATGATGAAGGATGGGTCGAAGAGCAAGGCGCCTATAGTATCGGAGAAGCATACCAGGTTGAATGGGATTCCAGTGCTACGCAAACAATGTATGATGGTGTGAATTATGTTCCAATCAAGGTGAACCCTATGTTTACTGTAAGCCTGAGTTGACACTGATAATAATTTGATTTAAGTCGGGGCACGTGTTAAGTGCCCCGATGTTTTTGCAAAGCAATAGAAAGCAGGACAATAAATGAAAGCCATTGAAAAAAACAGATCGAGCGTCCGCAATACAGTACTCATTATGCTTGTTACTTTTGCGCTTGCAGTCTTGCTGTGCTGTGGTTCAGCCCAGGCGTCTTTCGCGGAAGAGGAAGATGAGGCTATCACGGTATATTTTACGATCAATGACAAAGATGGTTACATGATAGGTAACGACCCGGATCACACCGTAATGTGCCGCGTGCCGATCAAATTGTCATATGTAGACCTCGCTGATTATGGATTGGAAAGATATTATAGATACAGGTCAAAGAGTTATGAAGAAGGCGGGACATATCTGCCTGAAGCGATTGAAAATGGAGACATAGTAAAGCAGCCGACAGTTCTTATGCTCTACCTGAAGGCGTTGAGCAAATACTATCTTGGCCGTGAGATCACGAAGGATGATATCGGGAACGATGAGATAAAAGCGATCACGCCGACGCAGTCGGCGACAAGTTTGTTCATGACCACATTCTGGGGGCACAATTTCAATCTGCTCTACTATGTGAATCATGAGTACCCTCTTATGAGAGAGGGATGGGGCGCAACTGCGGATTATATCCTGCTTAAAGACGGAGACACAGTTGAGGTTCAGCTCATGCCGGAAATGGATATCAACGGGTTTCATAAATTTAACATAGATGAAAGCAGTACTGTTCAGGGTGAAGAGATCGATATGACGTTATATAAACTTGGGCAGAATCTCGAAACCGGCTCGGGGACAACAGCGTATCCACTTCCTTATTACTTCATCAGATATAGCATGGACTATGGAAAGACCTGGATGGTCACAGATACTGTTTCTGATGAAGAAGGCAATTTTACATTTACTTGCCAGAACGCAGGTGTATGTATAATCTCTTCATCAAAAGCCTCTAGCGGTATTTCATTTAACTATGGGATTCCGACCGCAATACTCCACGTTACCCCGAGGCAGGTCGCGAATGGTGCGTTATATACTGCTTCTGGAGGCGGTATAAAGTATGTATTTGATGAAGTACCGGGCGCCGAAGGATATAACATATTCTACCGCGAGCAGGGAGCATCTGAATGGAGCACAGCATCTGCGGACACCAATGAGTTCGTGCTTGAGAACGCAGAAGCCGGTAAAGTATATGAGTTCAAAGCCAGCGCATATGTAACGGACAGATACGTCCCCGATGGCGAACCATACACGATACTGACCGGGGAAGAGAGCGATGTTGTCTCATACACTGTCTCAACAGATCCGTCAGTGCTCGCTGTGGCAGATGCGCTGGCGCTTGTTCCTGATGCGGCGAATGTACAGCTTTCCGACAGAGGAGTGATCGAGGCTGCGCGCGCAGCATATGAAGTGCTTGACAGTGAGCAGAGGCAGCATATAGCCCCGTCTGATGTCACAAAGCTTTCCGCGGCTGAAGAGAGGCTTGCGGAACTACAGGCAGAGAAGGACGCGAGAGATAAGCAAGAAGCTACGGAAGTCACGAATATGATCACGGCGCTTCCTTCAGCCGCAAATGTCACGCTGGACGATGAGGAGCAGGTGACGGCTGCGTATGACGCCTACCAGGCGCTGAGTCCGGAAGGGAAGGCTTTGATCAAGAACATCTCGCTTAACAAGCTGAACGCGGTGAAGGCGAAACTCGATGAACTGCTGGAGGAGAAAGCAAGGGAGGATGCTTCCGATGTTACGGCGATGATCCGCGCTCTGCCGGATGCCGGCAGTGTATCGCTTTCAGACAAGCAGACTGTTAGGGAAGTGGAAGACGCATATAACGGATTGAGCGACCTTGCTAAGTCGTTCGTTCCCGCGGCGGTATCCTCCAAGTTGAATGCGCTTGTCGAAAAGATCGATGAGCTGCAGAGGGAGGCGGACGAAGCAGCATATCAGGAAAGGCTGATTGAAGCTAAGACTGCCGGCGCGAAGAGCGCGAAGACGAAGCTTACGGTAAAAGCTCTGAAAAAGCTAAAAGCTCAGCTGACATGGAAGAAGGCGTCGTTCTCGTATACAGTCGACGGAGAGACATTCAGCGGCACAGTGACCGGATATAAGATATACCGGGCGACAAAGAAGAACGGCAAGTATAAGCTGATCAAGACGATCGGAAAGGCAGGGACGCTGAAGTATACAGACAAGGGTCTTAAGAAAGGCAGGAAGTACTTCTACAAGATCCAGACATATACGAAAGTCAGCGGCATGGTCTGCCTCGGCAAGTGGTCCGGAGTCGCCGGGATAAAAGCCAGAAAGTAATATGATCTGATGAGATAGTATCTCTTATCCAAAGGGCGGCACATCACACGGCGTGATGTGCCGTTTTCTGTCAAATTGTATTAGCTTCGGATCTGATATATAATCATAATATACAAAACTCTGTGGAGGCATTTTCATGGATGACGAATTACTGAAAAAGACCAGGTCAGGGCACCGTAAGGCGATCCTCACCGCGGCAGTGCTGATCCTGTTCGCGGTCGCTTTCTTTGTCGGCTTCAGGATCATGGGGCCGGGCGCGGGGAAAGACGGTAAAGCTGAGAAGACCGGCGGCAAAGTCACGATATCGATAGACTGCAGGAACCTTGCGGAGAATATGTCGAAGCTCACAAAGCCTGAGCTGAAAAAGTATATCCCTGACGATGGGGTGATCCTTCCGGAGACCGAATACGGCTTCGATGAAGGCGAGAACGTCTACGACGCGCTAGAGGCAGTTTGCCTGGGGAACGACATCCAGCTCGAGACATCGGAAGACACGGTATACAAATCCAGATATATAGAAGGCATCAACTACCTGTACGAGAAAGACGGCGGCAAGATGAGCGGCTGGCTCTTCTCGGTGAACGGGGAGGTGCCGAACTACGGCGCGAGCAAAGTCAAGCTGAAGGACGGAGACGTGATCCGCTGGTTCTATACCGTGGACTATCAGGAAGACAGCGGCATGTAGCGGTGACAGGATGTGCTTTCAGGACAGCTTTCCGGAGCTGTCTTTTTTATGGCGTAAATGGAAACAAAATGGAAATATATAGTTGACAGTCATATATTTCTGCGTTATCATAATGGAAAGAATATGGAAATACGGCAATGATACGGAAAGGAGGATCGTTATGACATTTGACGAGATGAAGAGGATCAAGAAAGAGCATGGTCTGACATATGAAATGATCTCGGAGAAATCAGGAGTGCCTCTCGGTACTGTGCAGAAGATCTTCGCAGGCATATCCAGAACGCCGAGATATGATACGGTGGAGCGTCTGAACAGATACTTCGGTATGCTTGATACCAGGACGATAGAGGAAAGATACGATGACTACTTGAAGTATCACTATATACCGCCTGCAGAAGGCAAATCAGAAATGAATGACAACGTAGCTGCATATACAGCTGTCAGAGATGAGAATGCGCAGGTGCGCTGGGGCATACCATATAAAGAGCAGGGCGAATATACCAAAGAAGATTACTTCATGATTCCTGATGACTTCAGGGTGGAGCTCATAAACGGGGTCATATACGATATGACTGCGCCGACTACCGTGCATCAGTTTCTGATCGGAGAGGTGTTCTCAGGATTCCGGGATTACTTCAAGGCAAGCAAAGGAACATGTGTGCCGCTGCTGTCGCCTGTTGATGTGGAGCTTGACGAAAAGAAGGAAACGATAGTACAGCCGGATATCATGATACTCTGCAAAGACAGAAGAAAACTGCTCAGGAAAGGCCGTATATACGGCGCGCCTGATCTTGTAGTCGAAGTGCTGTCACCGTCGACAAAAAAGAAGGACTGCACAGAGAAGCTGCACGAATACCAGGCGGCAGGCGTAAGGGAATACTGGCTGATAGATCCGGACGAGAAAAGAGTGATCGTATATGATTTCTCGGCAGAGATCTGCCCTGTGATCTACGGATTCAGAGATAAGATCCCTGTGGGACTGTATAACGGCGGTCTCGTGATCGACTTTGCTGAGATAGACGACTTCAGGGATCTGGTGTACAAAGATGTGCCGGACGTTGACTGAATAATGGATCAATTTGATCTTTTGCTGCAACACTTCAGCACTTTTTTGATACATAACAAGTGAAAGCTTTCGTACGCAGCGTACACTTTGATATCAGAAAGATGAGAGAACAGACGATGAACGAAACTGAATTGGTGAGGGCAGCCTCCGGCAAAGACCGCGCGGCCTTCTGTGAACTATATGACATGTACAGGATGAGGCTGTACCGCTACGCCTTCTATAAGCTGGGAAGCAGAGAAGACGCTGAGGACGCCGTGTCTTCGTGTGTCCTTTCGGCGTGGGAGCAGATAGGAAAGCTCCGCGAGCCGGAAGCGTTCCCTGCGTGGATATTCCGCATACTCAGGGCGGCATGCGCCGGGATCCTGAAAGAGAAGATCGGGAGGAAAGACGACCTGTCCGACGACGCTCTCGAGAGCGTGAAAGCGTCTGAAGAAGACCCGGATACGAGGGTCATACTGATGGAGGCGCTCGGCACACTTTCCGACGAGTCGCGCGAGATGGTGCTTCTTTCAGCGGTCGCGGGCCTCTCGAGCAAAGAGATCGGAGACCTTTACGATATGCCGGCAGGCACGGTGAGATCCAGGATCTCGAGAAGCATGTCTGAGATGAGAAAGGTGTTGGAGAAATGAGTAAAGAGATAAATGAAGAGATGAACAGAATAGACGACGGGAAGTTCATCAGCGATATGTTCGAGAGCGACGGGCTCGAGACTCCGGACAGCCTCTCGAAGGAGAGCGTCATGGAGATGCTGGAGAAAGCGCCTGAAAAGGATGAGTCTGTGGAAGTAGCTCCTGAGAAGAACGCGGCACAGGACGCGAAGAAGCCTGAGCTCAATGTCGTGAAGAAAAGGACATGGCTCAAGCCTCTTGGAATGGTCGCAGCAGCCGCGGCGTGCTTCATGCTGGTGCTCATGCCTATACTGGACAAAGCGAAGGGCGTTCCGGACGAACTCACGACGTTCAAGTCGTACGGTGAGATCAATAAAGTCATCGACGCCATAACCGAGCCGCAGAAAGGCGTGCTCTATGAAGATGAGACATCTGATTTTTCTGACGGCAGCAGGATGACAGTCAAGGGAGCTTCGCCGGAGATAGCATACGACGCGGCTTCCAATGCGGATGCTATCGGATCGTCAGGCGGGAGCCATTCCGATACCTACATCCAGGTCGAGGGAGTGGACGAGGCCGACAGGGTCAAAGTGGACGACCGGTACCTGTATTACATAAACAGATCGGGTAAGCGAATAGTAATAGCAGAAGCGAACAAAGGCAAGACGAAGCGGACGGCAGTCATAAAGGCCGGAAAGTTCGCAGAGTTCAGGGATCTGTTCCTCAGCGGAGACAGGCTCGTGGCAGTCAGCTCCGTAAACAAGAACTGGGCCAGCACAGATACGTACGTAAAGGTATTTGACATAAGCGACAGAGAGAACCCTGTGCAGACAGCGGGATACCTCCAGAGCGGAGCTCCTGTGTCGCAGCGTATGGTCGGGGATATCGTCTATGTTGTCTCAGACAAATGGACATATGAGAGATTCATACCGGTATGCGGCAAAGAGGGAAAGGCGGAGAAGCTTGCACCTTCAGACATATGCTGCATACCGAACCCGTCTACAGCAGAATACACGGTTATCGGGGCGGTCGACGTCTCATCCGGCAAAGAGATAAAGCATGTGACCAAGGCGGTGCTCGGCGGCTCGCAGGACATCTACGCGAATGGGGAGAACCTCTATATAGCCGGAGCCACTATCGTCGGCGGGGAGAAGAAAGGCGGCATGTACCTTGTCGGCGGAGACCTCGCCACAGAAATGATCAAAGTCAGGATGAAGGACGGCGACGTGAAGATCCTGAAAGCCGCGACTGTCGAGGGAGAGATAGACGATCAGTTCTCGATGGACGAAAAGGGCGGATATTTCAGGATCGCCACGACATCGTTCGACGACGCCGGGGACGAGTCCAACAACCTGTTCGTCATGGATAAGAACCTCAAGGTGACAGGGAAGGTGAGCGGCTTTGCAAAGGGCGAGTCCATCAGGGCAGTCCGCTACATCAAGGACAAAGCGTACGTCATAACATACGAGGAAACAGACCCGCTGTTCGTGATAGACCTTTCCGACGTCAGCAAGCCAGTCATAGAGGGCGAAGTGAAGATCAGCGGATTCTCGACTCTGCTCGTACCTGTGGCAGAAGACAGGCTCCTCGGGATCGGATACTCGACGGAAGACGGAGAGGACATAGACATGGAAGTGACCAACGGGCTCAAGTTCGCGCTGTTCGACGTGTCAGATCCGTCATCACCGAAAGTACTTCACAGCAAGTCCATAAAGGGCGCTTCAAGCGAGGTGCAGGAAGATCACAGGGCGCTTGTGAAGCTCGGAGATACGGAATATCTGCTTCCTTGCAATATCACGCCCGACCTGGACTGGGACAAGATCTGGGAGAAGGATCTGTCAGATGAAGAGTTCGAGAAATACGATAAGCTGTTCGAAGGCACCGGCGCGGTGGTGCCTGTCAAGGTGAAGGGCGATAAGATCAGCCTCGGTGACTTCTATAAGTCAGAGAAGCATATCGACAGATGCCCGGTGATCGACGGATACATCTACGCGATCGCGGAAGACGGCAGCATCGTTTCATTCAAGCTGAGATAACGATCGCAAAGGGGTTGACATATACAGGGCCTCGTCTCCGGACGGGGCCTTATTTTTACCATATGCGATGATCTTACCTGACGATATGCGGATATTTAATGGATTAATTGACGCGGTAACGATTGATATAGACCGGTGATTACGATACAATTTACATATAGAAATACAGAGATACCGGAGAAGACAATTGGCGTTCGAAGACCTTAACGACAAACAGAAAGAGGCAGTCCTCGCGACAGAAGGGCCTCTTCTCATACTTGCGGGAGCCGGATCCGGGAAGACCAGCACCATGACGCACAGGATAGCGCACCTGGTGGGCCAGGGCGTGGATCCGTACAACATACTCGCGGTGACTTTCACGAACAAAGCCGCGAACGAGATGAAGACGCGAGTCGAAGACCTCATCGGAGACACTGAAGGGATGTGGATCATGACGTTCCACGCGATGTGCCTCCGCATACTTCACGTGTTCGCGGAAGAGATAGGATATAAAGACAATTTTGTCATATACGACACTTCCGACCAGAAGACTCTCGTAAAGAACATACTGAAGGATAAGGGGATAAGCGAGAAGGAGTTCCCGCCTCAGTACATCCTCGCCATAATCTCAGACTGCAAGGAGAAGGAGATAGATCCCGAGACATATAAAGCTGAGTCAGGCACCACGGAAAAGAACAAGGCTGTCTACATGATCTACCGTGAATACGAAGACCGCCTGATGAAGAACAACGCCATGGACTTTGACGACCTTCTGCTGAACACGGTAAGGCTGTTCAAGAAGTCTTCGGAGGTGCTGGAGAAGTACAGAAGGCGCTTCAGGTACATCATGGTAGACGAGTACCAGGACACCAACCACGTCCAGTATGAGATAGTGAGCATGCTCGCGGGCGGGCACAGGAACATATGCGTCGTCGGAGACGACGACCAGTGCATATACGAGTGGAGAGGAGCCGATATCAGGAATATCCTTGACTTTGAGAAAGACTTCCCTGACGCCAAGGTCATAAAGCTGGAGCAGAACTACAGGTCTGTAGGCAACATCCTCGCCGCGGCGCATTCCGTCATAAAGAACAACATGGACAGAAAGCACAAGAAGCTCTGGACCAGCAGGGAGGACGGGGAGAAGATAAGCTACACGCGCTGCGACAGTGACAAGGAAGAGGCAGGATACATAGCCAGGCAGATCAGCTTCCTGAAGGACAAAATGGGGAAGAGCTACAGCGACGTGGCTATCCTTTACAGGACCAACGCGCAGTCGAGGCTGTTCGAGGAATCTCTCTCCAGATACGGCGTACCATACAAGGTGCTTTCCGGAGTCAGGTACTACGACAGGAAAGAGATAAAGGACATGATGGCCTACATGAGGCTCATCACCGATCCCGCGGACGACCTGTCGCTCTTCAGAGTCATCAACGAGCCAAAGAGAGGTATCGGGGCGAAGACGCTTGAGAAGCTTGCCGCTTTTGCCCGTGTCCGCGGGCAGGGGGTTCTCGAAGCCCTCACGGACGGCGACGAGGACGTGCTCTCCGCGGTGCCCGGGAAGGCGTACGACAGCGTGAAGGAGCTGGTGTCGACTATCAACTTTATCAGGGAGAACAAGGATACAATCAGAGTATCCGAGATATACGACACGCTGCTTGTCAAGACCGGCTACATGAAAGCGCTCGAGGCGCAGAACACGGTCGAGGCGGAATCGAGGATGGACAACCTGATGGAGTTCAAGACCGTCATCGCGGACTATGAAGCCGGGTTCTCGCCTGAGACGGAAGAGCGGCCTACCCTTGAGGGGTTCATGGAGCAGCTCGCGCTGGCGGCGGAAGTCGACAATTACGACGAGACCCAGGAGACCGTCACGCTGATGACGCTTCACAGCGCCAAGGGACTTGAGTTCCCGGTCGTGTTCATGCCGGGAATGGAAGACGGGCTGTTCCCGGGAAGCAAGTCGTTCGACAGCACAGCCGGTATGGAAGAAGAGAGGCGTCTCTGCTACGTGGGGATGACCAGGGCGAAAGAGCTGCTGTACCTTACGAGCGCGGAGGTAAGGACAAGGTACGGCCGTACGGAGTATACGCGCGAGTCCAAGTTCCTGAGAGAGATAGACAAGGACCTCCTTTCAGGCGACGCGGTGTACGAGAAGAACGGCCTTATCGGGACCCCGGGAGTATATACAGGCTCCGCCGACGGCTTTTCACAGGACGAGTATCATCCGTTCGACTCGCTTAAATACGCGAAGTCGGAAACGAAGAAGACTGCGGTCTCCGGTACAGCGGGAGACGTCAGCTTTGAGCCTGGGGATAAAGTGTCGCATCCGAAGTTCGGGAGCGGCATGGTCATAGAAGAGAGCGGAAGCGTCGTCACTGTCGCGTTCGACAGCTGCGGCATAAAGAAGCTTGCAAAGGGCATCGCCCCGCTGAAGAAGATCTAGCGGAAAATGAGATACAGCGGATCAGGAGATCTGGCGGAACATGAGATACAGCGAATCAAGCTGAAGAGGTAAGAGTATGTCTGGATCACAGAACGAGAAGGAAAGCTACAAGGCGGTATCGGACGATACTGTCGATACTAAGACACTGGCAAAGGCAATGGACCCTGTCGGTCCTGACCCGGCGAACAAGAAAGAGAGGATCAGATGGCTGATCGACAGGCTCAATCTTGCGGCCAGGGCGTACTATCAGGACGCCGAGGAGATCATGCCGAACATCGAGTACGATGCTCTGTATGACGAGCTCCTCGCGCTCGAGAAGGAGACAGGGATCATCTTCGCGAACAGCCCGTCACAGAACGTCGGGTACGAGATACTTTCAGACCTTCCGAAAGAGCGTCATCCGAGCAGGATGCTGTCACTGGACAAGACAAAGGACCGCGAGGTGCTGAAGGCGTGGCTCGGCGATCAGGAGGGCATAATGTCCTGGAAGATGGACGGCCTCACGATAGTCCTGACATACGACGGCGGGAAGCTGGTGAAAGCGCTGACAAGAGGAAACGGCGATGTCGGCGAGGTCATCACGAATAACGCGAAGGTGTTCGAGAACGTGCCTGTATCCATTGCTTTCAAGGGACATCTCGTCGTACGCGGCGAAGCGATAATCAAGTACAGCGATTTTGAGAAGATAAACGAAGGGATCGGCGACGCGGACGCGAAGTACAAGAACGCGAGGAACCTCTGCAGCGGCTCGGTAAGGCAGCTCGACCCGAGGATCACGAAAGAGCGCCATGTATATATGGTGGCGTTCACGCTTGTCGAGGCGAGCGAGCCTGACCTCACGGGGACGCTCCACCCGGTGGAATTCGTGTACCACCACGAAGAGTTCGAGTGGCTCACGGAGCAGGGCTTCGACGTCGTCGGATACAAATTCGTCAACAAGGACAACATACTCGATACCATAGAATGGTTCTCAAAGGAGATCGTAACGAACGACTTCCCGTCGGACGGGCTCGTGCTCAGCTACGACGACATAGCGTACGGAAAGTCGCTGGGAACCACCGCTAAGTATCCGCGGGACTCGCTTGCCTTCAAGTGGGCCGACGAGAAGGCGGAGACGACTTTGAGGGAGATAGAATGGAGCGCGTCAAGGACCGGCCTCATAAACCCGGTCGCGGTATTTGATCCTGTGGAGCTGGAGGGCACCACGGTGTCACGCGCGTCAGTGCATAACGTCAGCGTCATGAGAGAGCTGAAGCTCGGCGTCGGCGACAGGATAAACGTATACAAGGCGAACATGATCATACCGCAGATATCCGAGGACCTGGACGAAAGTGACAGCATAGAGCTTCCGGTAAGATGCCCTGTCTGCGGGTGCGGTACGGTCCTGAAAGATGACAACGGGGTGCAGACGCTTCTATGCCCGAACAGAGAGTGCCCGGCAAAACAGCTCAAGAGCTTCACTCTGTTCGTCTCGAGGGACGCACTGAATATCGAGGGGCTTTCTGAGTCGACGCTCGAAAAGCTGATCGGCGTCGGAATCGTTAAGGAGTTCGCGGACCTCTTCAGGCTCAGCGCACACAGGGAGAAGATAGTCACGATGGAGGGCTTCGGCGACAAATCGTTTGAGAACCTCGTCGCGTCGGCGGAAAAAGCGCGCCATACTACTCCGGACAGGCTGCTGTACGGCCTCGGTATACCGGGGATCGGCGCGGCGAACGCAAGGCTGATCGCAAGAGCCTGCGGCAACGACTGGAATAAGATGATGGGGCTTGATAAAGACGAGCTCACGTCTATCGACGGCATCGGCGATGTTATGGCTGAATCATACGTGAGATTCTTCAGCGACCCTGCGAAAAAGGCGGAAGTGGACGAGATATTGTCATGCATCGATCTCGACCAGACGGCGGAGGAAAGGGAAGATTTCCTTGCTGGCAAGACGTTCGTAATAACAGGATCTCTGAACAGCTACGATAACCGCGAGCAGCTCAAGGCAGAGATAGAGCACGCGGGAGGAAAGACGGCGGGCTCGGTGAGCAGCAAGACGTCTTACCTCATCAATAATGACGTGACTTCCACCTCGGGGAAGAATAAGAAGGCTCATGAGCTGAACATTCCGATCATCCCTGAAGAGACCATCGTGAAGTGGCTTGCGGAAAAGAAGATCACCGAGTAGCCGCGATCACCGGCTGAGCTCTGATCCATGAGCTGCAGAGAAGCAGACAAGACAATACAGCACAGCACCCGGATCACGGCGCTGTGCTTTTTTATACGGGGCCGGGGGTCACTTCCCGAACACCCGCTTTCTGATTTTTTCCAGCGCTTCGATTATCATGAGCTCGTTAGTGTTGTGATCCGCATTGTCGCTCGTTACTATCAGGTTGTCGCCCAGCACGAAGCCGCAGTCCAGATAATTCTGGATCTTTATCTTGTTTCTTTCCGCATACTTTTCTGTGTCCCACATCCCGAAATGTTCTACTAGCAGAAATGAGCCGTCATGACATCTGAACTGAAAATCCGGACATAAAGAGTGCCACTGTCCGCTTTTGCCGCAGAGCCTGAGCACCGGCTCGATTCTGACAGGTATCTTCTCAAACAGTATGTCATCATACCACATACATTCACCTTTTGACCGAAATGGAGTTCCATCCCTCGCTATATTAGGGTCATCGGGCAGAGGAAACGGATTCCGCTCGTATTGTTCAGAAGCCCATGCACCGAGCTGGGCTCGAATCTCATCGTTATAGCACTCTTCAGGCAGATCGCGATATGAGGCGGGTAATCTTCTCTGTATGGCTTCGGGTGTGAAATCACAGTATTTGTTCAGGAAGCTTATCAGCAGACGCTTATCTTTCTGGAGTACTTTCAGCCGCTCATTCAGGAACCTTAAAGTAAGCATTCTGGTCACAAGAGGTGACGATCTGTCGCCGGCAGACTTTTGCTCGTGTTTCCCGTCTTTGTGATCCTGCAGATAATAACGTGAAGAATCAAGGCCAGTATGTCTGCATACAAGAGTCTTGTCGGGCACGTCCGCATAATCGGATAGGCGCTTAAGCGTATTTGTTATAAGATGATCCACCAGCTTGAGCTCACGTTCGACTAAAGAAATCAGATACATAGACAGCCTCCCCACATAGCATTTTCTGCCTGTCAGAGATATTACTCCCTTCCTCATATACTGTCTATGAGGGAGTGAAAAAATTGCATGAACAATATTTCGCTGGGAAAGTGTCGGCACTGGCCTCATGATTTCAGCTATCAGGCATTTTTATCGATTTATTTTCAGCTTTGAGACGAAAGTGGTCGATAGCTGAAAAAAAGTGGCAGTAATATGCGGTTTTTTAGAGATATGCGGTGAAAAAACCGGGATATGGCACTCAAAAAGGTCACGATAAGCGATAGGACTTCAGCTATGAGCCTTTTTTGATGGATTTGTTTCAGCTATGAAGAAAAAAGCTCTGATAGCTGAAATTGCATCGGTAACGAGGGTGATCTTGCCGCCATCAAAAACGACTAAAAACCTGATGCATGTACATTGACACAAAGGGCAAAAAACAATATAATGAAATACACAAAAGAAGTAAATAATCTGCCTTTTAACAGCTTCGCCTGGCATGGTTTGGGTCCTGCGCAATAGGATGCCGTGAACCTTGTCAGGTCCGGAAGGAAGCAGCAATAAGCGGAAGTTCTTATGTGCCGCAGATAAGCCTTCTCCAACGTCATGCGGAGCTATTAAAGGGCAGATTTTTTTGGAGTATAAGAATGAAGTACAAAGCACTTTACAGAGAAACGAGGCCTGAGGTCTTCTCGGAGATCCTGGGGCAGGACAGCATCGTAAAGATCCTGAAGCATCAGGTGGCTACGGGCACAGTGAGCCATGCGTATCTCTTCACAGGTACGAGAGGAACAGGAAAGACGACTACGGCGAGGATCCTTGCCAAGGCCGTGAACTGCGAAGCTCCCGACATAGAGGGGCGCCCGTGCGGCAAATGCGACGCCTGCCGCCAGATCGCGGAAGGGACGTTCGTCGACGTCATCGAGATCGACGCGGCTTCGAACAACGGCGTCGACAACATCAGGGAGCTCAGGGAGAGCGTTAACTATCCGCCTGCCGTAGGCCGCACTAAAGTCTACATCATAGACGAGGTGCACATGCTTTCCACAGGAGCGTTCAACGCGCTTCTCAAGACTCTGGAGGAGCCGCCTGAAAACGTCATATTCATACTCGCCACGACAAATCCGGAGAAGCTCCCTCAGACAGTGCTGTCGAGATGCATGAGGCTGGACTTCAAGCGCGTGCCGCAGCATATACTGGCGGATCATATGAGGGACATCTGCAGCTCCAGAGGAGTTGAGATCGACGACGACGCCCTGCGCCTTCTAGCGTCCAACGCCGACGGATCCGTGAGGGACTCGCTCTCGATACTTGAGCAGTGCCTTTCGTCCGGGGAAAAGAGACTCACGCGGGACCTTGTGCTGGACTTCCTGGGGACTGTATCTGAAGAGTTCTATCTTGAGCTTACAGACCACGTCATGGCGGGAGACATCTCAAGCGCGTTCATCCTCATCGACCGTGCGCTTTCCGAGGGCAAAGACGTCAGGCAGATAATGAAAGACTGGATGGGCCACTGCAGGAGCCTGCTGATCGCGAAGTACGTCGACGACCCTGTCGACCTCCTGAATCTCTCGGAAGAGAACATAGCGCTTCTCAAGAAGCAGGCCGCGGGGATAGAGCTTTCCGACATCAACAGAGCGATCATAACGCTGGCGAAGGCGATAAACGACGCGAGGTATTCGTCGCAGGCGAGGATACTCCTTGAGGTCGCGGTGGTGAGCATCGCTTCCGGCATGGAATACGGAGAAGTGCCTGAGGAAACGGCGAGAGAGATCAGACCGGCGCCCGCGGCAAAAGCGCCCGCGGCAAAAGCGCCAGCCGCAGAACAGCCGGCTGCGGCAGAACAGGCGCCGGAAACAGGCGAGCTCCAGGACATCTGGAAGGACGTCTGCAGGGAAGCCGCGCAGGAGAGACCGGTCCTGAACATACTCGGAGGATACGTCCCGTCAGGCCAGAAAGGTGATGAGATCAAGCTCGTGGTGGATCTTGCCATGACGAAAGATATCATCGAGAGGAACGCCGCATACATCAACGGGCTCCTGAAGAGATTCGGAGCTGACGGACACATAGTGTGCGTACTGGACAGCGGAAAGAACGGCGGCGCGGACGCCGGCAAGAGCAGCGACGAAAAGCTGAGAGAGACACAGGAAGCGGCGTCACAGCTTCTCGGCGTGGAAGTACAGATACAGGAAGATTTTTAGCATAGGCAGGAAAATATACAGGACATAAATCAACAGGACAGAAAGGAATAACAATGGGAAGAGGAATGAAAGCGGGCAAGCGCCCGAAGGAGAAGAGGCCATCAGGCGGAAGCATGGCGCAGATGCAGCAGCTCCAGGCAATGCAGAGAGAAATGGAAGCCATGCAGGCAGAGCTTGAGGAGAAGGAAGTCGAAGCGAGCGCGGGCGGCGGCATGGTCACCGCGAAGGTCAGCGGGAAGAAACAGCTTCTCGATCTCAAGATCGACAGGGACGCAGTGGATCCTGACGATGTGGAGACTCTGCAGGACATGATCATAGCGGCTGTCAACGAAGGCCTGAGGCAGATCGACGAGATGCAGGAGAACGAGTACGGAAAGCTCACGGGCGGGCTCGGCATCCCGGGAATGTAAAGGAGAGCCATGCAGTATCCCAGAAAGATAGAAAAACTCATAGCGGAGCTGTGCAAGCTCCCGGGGATAGGGAAGAAGAGCGCGCAGCAG
This sequence comes from Anaerovoracaceae bacterium, assembly GCA_045604065.1. GTDB lineage: Bacteria > Bacillota > Clostridia > Peptostreptococcales > Anaerovoracaceae > Aminicella. The sequence goes on along the minus strand of JAZUNH010000027.1, from coordinate 6,133 downwards.
CTCGCTTTCCACATACTCGCGCTGGACGAGAAAGAAGCCGATGACTTCGCCGACGCGATCAGAGATGCCAAGCACTCGGTAAGATACTGCCCGGTGTGCGGCAACCTGACCGACAAGGACAAATGCGACATCTGCAGCGATCCGACGAGAAGGCGCGATGTCATCTGCGTCGTGGAGTCGCCGCAGGACGTCATGGCGATGGAAGCGCTGAAGGAATATCACGGCCAGTACCACGTGCTGAACGGGGTGATCTCCGCGATGGAGGGGATCGGGCCTGACGACATCAACCTGAAGTCGCTGATAGCCAGGCTCCGGGACGACGAGATAAAGGAAGTCATCCTGGCGACCAACCCGAACATAGAGGGAGAGGCGACGGCGATGTACATAGCGAGGCTTTTGAAGCCGGCCGGCATCAAAGTCACCAGGATCGCTCACGGCCTTCCTGTGGGCGGCGACATAGAATACGCGGACAAAGTGACGCTCCTCAAATCACTTGAGGGCAGGACCGAGATATAACAGCTGATAGAGCCGCGGGAGACCGCGGATAAACACGATGGCAAAGAAGAAAGACGCGAAGAAAGACACAACGATACCGGAAATAATCGACAGCATGCAGGAGCGCAGGCCGTATCACTTCTGGGACAATCACCCGAAGCTGAACAACGCCAAGGCATTCGCGCTGTGCACCATCGGAGCCGCGATGATCGCCTTCGTGATCAACAGCTTCGTTAGCACGGCCGGGCTGTTCCCGGGAGGATTTGCGGGACTCACGCTTCTGATCACGAGGAGCGCGGATAAATTCCTTGGGATCACGATACCGTACTCTCTGGTCTACATACCGCTGAACGCGGTACCGATCATGATAGGGATAAGGCATCTCGGGAAGCGGTTCACGGGGCTCTCTGTGTACGTCATAGTGCTGAGTTCCATACTCGTAGACCTGCTGCCGCAGTACGCGATGACGTATGACGTGCTGCTCTTGAGCGTTTTCGGAGGCCTGATAGACGGGGCCGCCGTATCGCTTTGTCTTTACGTGGGCGCATGCGGGGGCGGAACCGATTTCATATCGATCTACGCCGCCGAGAAGAGAGGTATCGACGCCTGGAACTATATCCTCATGGCGAACGTTGTGATACTGTCGGTAGCGGGACTCATGTTCGGCTGGCAGAAGGCGCTGTACTCGATCGTCTACCAGTTCTGTGTGACGCAGACGGTCCAGACTCTGTTCAACAGGTATTCGGCGCACACGCTGATAATCATAACGAACATGCCGGAAGCGGTGTACAACTGCATCTATACTCTGACGCACCACGCGGCGACGCTTTACAAAGGCACCGGGCTTTACGACAACGAGAAAAGAAGCACGATCTACTCGGTCGTTTCGAGCGAGGAAGTCGACTACGTCGTGAAGCGCATCAAAGAGATAGACAAGCACGCCTTCGTGAACGTGCTCAAGACCGAGCAGCTGCTCGGAAGCTTTTACAGACACCCTAACAGGTAGAGAATTTGCGCCCCATGAACGGAGCGGAGGTGGAACGATATGTCGGCACAGCTTATGCTTGGCAAAGACACGGCGGCTGCCGTGAAGGAAGAGCTGGATAAAGAGATAGAAGAGCTGAAGGGACGCGGGATAATGCCGCGCCTTCAGATAATCAAAGTGGGAGACAAGCCTGAGGACAGGGCGTATGAGACCGGCGCGAGGAAGAGGTTCGAGAAGCTTGAGATGGAGCTTGGCGAGACAGAGCTTCCGGAAGACGTGAGTGAAGAGGAATTTGAGAAAGCCCTTGAAGAGGCTAACGCAGATCCTCTGATCCACGGCATCCTCGTTTTCCGTCCGCTTCCTGAGAGACTGGATGAGGAGAGGATCTCAAGGCTCATCGCGCCTGAAAAGGACGTGGACTGCTTCAGCCCTGTCAACATCGCTAAGGTCATGACGGGAGAGAGCGGCAAGAGCGGGTTCGCTCCATGCACAGCGGAAGCGGCGATAGAGATAGGAGAGAGAAACGGCATAGACTTTTCCGGTAAGGACGTGACTGTCATAGGGAGGAGCATGGTGGTCGGAAGGCCGCTTTCGATGATGCTCCTGCAGAAGAACGCGACGGTAACAGTATGCCATTCGCGCTCTAAGGATCTTGCAGCGTCATGCAGTGACGCGGACATAGTGATCTCCGCGGCAGGCCGCGCCGGGCTCGTCACCGCAGATATGGTCAGAGACGGCGCCGACGTCATAGACGTCGGGATAAACGTTACGCAAGACGGAAAGCTTACGGGAGACGTTGACTTTGACGCGGTATCAGAGAAAGCGGAGAAGATCACTCCTGTACCGGGCGGAGTAGGCGGAGTGACCACATCCATACTCGCGAGGCACGTGATCCTCGCTGCCGAGAGGCTTAATGAAAAGGCTGAATAAATAATCGGCCTGAATGCGAACATATGTTTGCAAAAACCGACGGTCAGTGATATACTGGTTCCAGTTGAGAGGTAAGGCCAATGCCGGAATTCAGACTACATTCAGAATATCAGCCGACAGGCGACCAGCCGCAGGCGATAGAGAAGCTCGTCGAGAGTTTCAGGGCCGGGAACAGGGCGCAGACACTTCTCGGAGTCACAGGCTCCGGGAAGACTTTTACAATGGCGAATGTCATCCAGCAGCTCCAGAGGCCGACCCTGATAATATCGCATAATAAGACGCTCGCCGCGCAGCTCCACGGGGAGATGAAGGAATTCTTCCCGGAGAACGCGGTCGAGTATTTTGTTTCATATTACGATTACTACCAGCCGGAGGCGTACGTTCCTTCGACTGACACATATATTGAGAAAGACTCTGACATAAACGACGAGATAGACAGGCTCAGGCACTCCGCGACGGCGGCTTTGTTCGAGAGAAAGGATGTCATCATCGTGGCGTCGGTGTCATGCATATACGGACTCGGGAGCCCGTTCGACTACGAGCACCAGATGCTGTCGCTCAGGCCGGGCATGGAGAAGCCGAGGAAGGAGATCCTGAGAAGGCTCGTCGACATACAGTACACGAGAAACGACATGGATTTCGCCCGCGGTACGTTCAGGGTCCGCGGCGATACGATCGACATATACCCGGCGGGAGAAGATAACGCGGCGAGAGTCGAGCTTTTCGGCGACGAGGTGGATTCGATCAAAGAATTCAACCCGGTAACGGGAGAGATCATCGGCAAGCTGAACCACCTGGCGGTATTCCCCGCGTCATATTACGTGACTCCTCCGGACAGGATGGAGCGGGCGCTCGGTACTATCGAGGCAGAGCTCGAGGACAGGGTGCAGTGGTTCAAGGACCGCGGAAAGCTTCTTGAGGCTCAGAGGATAGAACAGCGTACGAGATACGATATGGAGATGCTTCGCGAGATCGGGACATGCAAGGGGATCGAGAACTACACGAGGCATCTGTCGGAGCTTGAGCCGGGCCAGAAGCCGTACTGCCTGATCGACTACTTCCCTAAGGACTTCATTATAATGATAGACGAGTCGCACGTGATGCTGCCTCAGCTGCACGCGATGTACCACGGGAACCTTTCGAGGAAGGAATCGCTCGTCGACTACGGGTTCAGGCTTCCTTCGGCGCTTGACAACAGGCCGCTCAAGTTCAGCGAGTTCGAGGACGAGGTCAACCAGATCCTTTACGTCAGCGCGACGCCGGCGGAGTACGAGAGACAGCAGTCCGGCGGGATCACGGCGGAGCAGGTCATACGCCCTACAGGTCTTCTCGATCCTGAGATAGACGTCAGGAAGACAGAGGGACAGATCGACGACCTCATCAGTGAGATAAACAAGACTACGGCGAAGAACCAGCGTGTGTTCGTTACCACACTGACGAAGAAGATGGCGGAGAGCCTGACAGACTATCTTGAGAAGGCGGGGATCAAAGCCAAGTACCTGCATTCGGATATAGATACTCTGGAAAGGCTGGAGATCATACGGGACCTGAGACTGGGAAAGTTCGACGTGCTGGTCGGCATCAACCTGCTGCGTGAGGGACTCGATATACCTGAGGTGTCGCTCATCGCGATACTTGACGCGGACAAGGAGGGATTTCTCAGGACAGAGACTTCGCTCATACAGACAGTCGGGCGCGCGGCGAGGAACGTTGACGGGCATGTAATAATGTACGCGGACTATGTGTCTCCTGCAATGAAGGCGGCGATAGACGAGACGATGCGGCGCCGTAAGATACAGCAGGCATATAATGAAGAACACGGCATCACGCCTAAGAGTGTAGAAAAGGGCGTGAGAGATATTATAGAAGTGACGACCGAGGCGGAAGACGAGGTCGCCGAGGCTGCGGGACGCGGAAGCGGGAAGCGCCTGAAGCCTGAAGAGATGACGCAGAAAGAACGTCAGAAGCTTGTGGCGAAGCTCGAGAAGGAAATGAAGCAGTGCGCTAAAGACCTGCAGTTCGAGCGCGCGGCCGAGCTCCGGGATATCATATTCGAGTACCGCGTGAAATAGAAATACGGAAGCAGAGACATCATTTATCTGCAGATGCGGATGCAGGAGAGGATGTCCGGCTTGGGAGATACAGATGGCAGGAAAGTTGATAATCAAAGGTGCAAATGAGAACAACCTGAAGCATATGGACGTGACCATGCCGAGGGACAGCCTTAACGTGCTTACAGGGCTGTCAGGATCAGGCAAGTCGTCGCTCGCTTTTGATACCATATACGCGGAAGGGCAGAGGAGATACGTGGAGAGCCTGTCGTCTTACGCGAGGCAGTTCCTCGGTCAGATGGACAAGCCTGACGTGGAGATGATAGAAGGGCTTTCGCCCGCTATATCCATCGATCAGAAAACGACGAGCAAGAACCCGAGATCCACGGTCGGAACAGTTACGGAGATCCACGATTACCTGAGACTGCTTTTCGCCAGAGTCGGAAAGCCTCACTGCCCGGTGTGCGGACGTCCGATCTCCAGCCAGAGCGTCGACCAGATGGTGGACATAATCATGGGGTATCCGGAAGGGACAAGGCTCATCATCATGGCTCCGGTAGTAAGACGCCGCAAAGGTGAGCACACCAGGATACTTGAGCGCATACAGCGCGAGGGATTCACCAGAGTCAGGGTCGACGGCGAAGTACTGTCGCTGGACGAGGACGAGATCAGGCTGGACAAGAAGTTCGCCCATACGATCGAAATAGTGGTTGACAGGATCATAGTCAAACCGGGCCAGGAAGGCCGCATATCAGAAGCCTGCGAGCTTGCGATCAAAGAAGGCGACGGGCTAGTCAACATACAGATAAAGGATAAGGACTTTGAGAAAGAGCAGACGTTTTCGACTAAGCTTGCGTGTCCAGAGCACGGGGCGAGCATAGAAGAGCTCGAGCCGAGGATGTTCTCGTTCAACAGCCCGTTCGGAGCATGTCCGGCATGCAACGGACTCGGCTTTACAGAGAAGATCGACGAGGATCTGCTTATAGACAGGGACAAGACGATAGCCGGAGGCGCTCTCAACAGGTTCTATATGTCGATGGAGTTCTCCGGATACTATAAGGACATGGTACAGGGACTCGCCGATGAGCACGGCGTCAGCTTTGATACGAAATATGAAGATCTTCCGAAGAGATTCAAGCATGAGCTGATGTACGGGACAGGCGGCCGTGACATAACATACACACATTACAGCAGGACGAAAGCCAAGCAGATGAAGCATCCGTTCGAAGGCCTCGCCGCGAACCTTGAGAGGCGGTACAGGGAGACCGGCTCGGAGATGATGCATGAGTGGCTCTCAAGATTCATGGTCATGAACGAGTGCCCGGAATGTCACGGAAAGCGCTTCAAGCCTGAGGTGCTTGCCGTTACGGTCGGAGATAAAAACATAGCCGAGATATCAGATATGGCAGTCAGGGATTCGCTCGAGTTCATGAGGAACCTCAAGCTGTCGCAGATGGACGCGATGATCGCGCACCAGATAATAAAAGAGATAATAGAGCGCCTCAGGTTCCTTGTAGACGTCGGTCTCGACTACCTGACTCTTTCGAGAGCCGCCGCGACGCTTTCCGGCGGGGAAGCCCAGAGGATAAGGCTGGCGACGCAGATCGGATCAGGGCTTACCGGAGTCATGTACATACTGGACGAGCCGAGTATAGGCCTGCATCAGAAAGAC
>JAZUNH010000026.1:0-45729 GCA_045604065.1 Anaerovoracaceae bacterium | reverse complement strand
AAGCCCGAGGACCCGGACTTCCATCCGAAAGCTCCGGGAATGAAATATAAGCATTACGCGCCTAAGGCGCCGATGATCATCTTCGAAGGAGAAGAGGAGGCGGTGCTCGAGGCGATAGAGCGGGAGAAGACAGAGCACGAGCTTGAAGGCGAGGACGTGGTCGTCATCACATTCGGGCAGGACGAGGCGGTAGAGGCCGCGCGCGAGCTCTTCGCGAAGCTCCGCGAGGCAGATAAGGAGAAAGCGGACCTCATCCTTGCGGCCGCGCTGCCGCAGAAGGGAGTCGGCTTCTCGGTCATGAACCGCATGCTGAAATCAGCGGGCTTCAATATCAGAAAAGTATGATGAGGCAGGCGTCAATCTTCCGTGACACTGTCTTTGTAATATGATAAAATAAAGCAGAGCAAAAGCTTAGGGGGATAGGGACAAGGCTGGATTCGTATTCAGAAAGGACCTGATGGAAAATGTTGATTGCAATGGCGTGTGATCACGCGGGATATCCGCTTAAGATCACTATCAAGGAGCATCTTAAATCAAGAGGGATCGACGTGATCGACCTCGGAACAGACTCAGAGGATCCTGTGGATTATCCTGTCTACGGGAAGAAGCTGGGCGAGTACGTCGCGGCTAAGAAAGCTGATCTCGGAGTCGCGGTATGCGGCACGGGCATCGGCATATCGATGGCCTGCAATAAGGTAAAAGGCATCAGATGCGCTCTCTGCACATCCGTTGAGATGGGACAGAAGGCGAAGCAGCATAACAACGCCAACATTCTCGCGCTCGGAGGAAGGACGACCGATCCTGAGCTCGCGAAGAAGATCGTGGACGCGTGGCTCTCCGAGAGCTTCCTCGGGCAGCACCACACGAGGCGGATCGAGATGCTGGATGAGATGTAAGTAATATTAAAGGTCAAGCACAGGAGGAAATGCAAATGAGTAAGGTATATGTTTTTGATCATCCGCTGATCCAGCACAAGGTCTCGATGATGCGCGACAAGAACACGACGACGAAGGACTTCCGCCAGCTGGCGCAGGAAGTCGTAACGCTGATGACGTTCGAGGCGACGAGAGATCTTCCTCTTAAGGAAGTTGAGATCGAGACGCCTATCTGCAAGGGCAAGTTCAATATGCTGGCGGGCGAGGACATCGCTATCGTTCCTATCCTGAGAGCGGGACTCGGATTCCTTGACGGAGTCCTGTCGCTCGTTCCTAACGCAAAGGTGGGATTCGTAGGACTCTACAGAGATCCTGACACACACGAGCCTGTGGAATATTACTGCAAGCTTCCTGACGATATCAGCAAGCGCAAGGTGTTCGTGGTAGACCCGATGCTGGCGACAGGCGGAAGCGGCGCCGACGCGGTGCAGTTCATAAAGGACAAGGGAGCGAAGGACATCAGCTTCATGTGCCTGATCGCGGCTCCTGAGGGCATCGCGAAGCTGCAGGAAGCTCATCCTGACGTAGACATCTACATCGCGGCGAAGGACGATCACCTGAACGAGAACGCGTACATCGTGCCTGGACTCGGAGACGCGGGCGACAGGCTCTACGGAACAAAGTAACGATCGCTTTGGTCATATCGGCAGGGCTATCTCGTTGCCTAATGACATCAAATATGCCTGTAGGCAACGGTTTTCGACGAAAATCAGCAAATAGGCAACGGGCTTAATGCCCAGAGCTGTTAACACAAGCAGTTTCAACAGAAAAAGTGCGGGAGAGTCAGCATATCCGGGCTCTCCCACCGTTTAAATTATAGCAACAGAATGACGCGGGTCTGCCGCGCCTAGTATTGGAGGACTAAATGAAAAGCCTTATACCTGACAGTGTAAGCAAGTATGACAACGTATACGACGTGCTGAAGGAGCGCGGGTTCATCGAGCAGGTGACTGACGAGGATGCCGTAAGGAAGCTCCTCAAGGAGAACAAGATCCGCTTCTACATCGGCTTCGACCCGACGGCGGACTGCCTTCACGTTGGGCACTTCATGCAGATCATCATCATGATGTACATGCTGAAGTACGGCCACACTCCTGTAGCGCTTCTCGGCGGAGGCACCGGCATGGTCGGCGATCCTTCCGGGAGGACCGACATGAGGAAGATGATGGACACTAAGACCATCGACGACAACTGCGAGAAGTTCAAGAAGCTGTTCGACCGCTTCCTTGAGTTTGACGACGGCTGGAAGTACGAGGGGAACCACGGAGTGTTCGAACCAGGCCGTCAGAACAGGGAGCCTGAGCCGGGCAAGGCGATCAGCGTAAACAACGCGGAGTGGCTGAGGCCTCTGAACTATATCGAGTTCGTGAGAACGGTCGGCGTCAACTTCAACGTGAACACCATGCTCAGGTCAGAAGCGTTCAAGCAGAGGATGGCGAGAGAGAACGGACTGTCATTCTTCGAGTTCAACTACATGCTGATGCAGGCATATGACTTCATGGTCCTCTCAAGAGACCTGGACGTCAAGATGGAGTTCGGCGGGAACGACCAGTGGTCGAACATCATTGCGGGAGTCGATCTTTCCAGAAAGATGCTGGACAAGGAAGTGTACGGCATGACTTTCTCGCTCCTTACGAACAGTGAGGGCAAGAAGATGGGCAAGACCGCGAAGGGGGCTCTCTGGCTGTCAGCGGATAGATGCTCTCCGTTCGAGTTCTTCCAGTACTGGAGAAACGTGGGCGACGCGGACGTAAACAAATGCCTCCGCATGCTGACTTTCCTCCCTATGGAAGAGGTGAACAGGCTCTCATCGCTTGAGGGCGCCGAGCTCAACAAGGCGAAGGAAGTCCTCGCGTATGAGGTGACGAAGCTCGTACACGGCGAAGAGGAAGCTAAGAAGGCGCTCGAGGGAGCAAGAGCCGCTTTCGGCGGCGGAGCTCAGGACACCGCCAACATCCCGGCTGTCGAGATGGAGGCTTCCGCGTTCGGGGGAGAAGGCATGGGACTCGTCAACCTGATCAGGGAGATCGGGCTTGTACCTTCAAACGGCGAGGGATTCCGCACGATCAAGCAGGGCGGCCTCACCGTGAACGACGAAAAGGTCGAGGACACGCATAAGACGATCACGGCGGAAGACTTTAAGGACGGCGAGCTCGTGATCAGAAAAGGCAAGAAGAAATTCATAAAGGTCGTAATCAAGTAATATTTCCGAAGGTCACTCCAATGACAGACGAGATCGTATCTGCTATATCTAAATACGCAAGGCTCATCTCAGAGCTTCCGTATCCGGCGGGGAGAGCCCCGAGGATACTGTTCAAGCACGACGGGCGCTGTTATATGACGGCCAAGGAAGCCGACATCTCACGCATTACTGAAGAAGACGTGATCGATGTCACGGATCATGACATGAACCAGCTTCCTGCGGCGGCGGCGCTTATGGGCTCCAAGTCTCTTGGCGCGGTCATACTGTGCCTGCCGCCGTATGTGGATATCTGCCTCGCGTCGCGCCACGAGATACCTGCGGTGCTTGACGACATGGCGCAGATAATCGGACCTTGCGTCAGGATAGTACCGGCGGACGAAAAGATGATATCTAAAGCCCTGACAAAGGCGACTTCGGTAATGGTCGAGAACAGCTGCCTGATCGCGGGCGGAAGGAACCTGTACGAAGCGTATACGGCGCTTACCGTCATCGAGAAGTCAGCTGAAACGATCCTTAAGGCGCAGGTGATCGGCGGAGTGAAGCCTCTTAAGGGATACCTCTCAAGGCTGATGCACAGGAGATATCAGGCCTCGTACAGCAAGGTTGAGAAGGCACTTCAGGACAGAGCCGAAAGCGGCGAAGAGGAGCTTCCGGAAGTCTCTGTCCATGAAGAATACAGCGAGAAGGAGCTTGAGCTCAGGACGAAGCTCGTCGAATACGGCAGGAAGCTTGTCGAGTACGGGCTCGTCCAGGGAACATGGGGCAACCTTTCCGTGATGCTGGACAGGGAGAACATGCTTTGTACTCCGTCCGGACTGGATTACGGCAGGCTGACTCCGGAGGACATGGTGAAGGTGAACATCCGCACACTCAAGTGGGAAGGCCTCCACAAGCCGACTTCGGAAAAGGGGATGCACGCCGGTATCTATATAAAGTATCCGGAAGCGAACGCCGTTATACATACACACAGCAAATACTGCTCCGTCTTCGCTGCGGGAGAGATGCCTCTCCAGGTGGAGTCTGAAGAGAAGATACAGAAGCTCGGCGAGATAATCGGGGTGAGCAGATACGCACTCGCCGGGACCAACGGGATAACGAGAAACGCGGTCAGAGCCATCAAAGACGCCCCGGGATGCATACTTTCGCATCACGGCATGATCGCCAAAGGGAAAGATATTGAAGACGCCTTCGAGAACGTGCGGCTGATAGAGGAAGCCGCGCGGGAATGCATCGACAGGCGCTGGGAGAAATAAAAGGTTAATGCAGGGACTTACCACACAGGAAGCAGAAGAAAGAAAGAGCCGCGGGCTGGTGAACGAGGAAGTGAGCGCTTCCACACGCACGGTCAAGGAGATCGTGAAGGAAAACGTGCTCACATATTTCAACCTCATATTTGCCGTGCTCGCAGTTCTTCTTATTGTCGTGGGACAGTTCAAGGACCTGACTTTCCTGGTCATAGTCTGCATAAACGCGGTGATCGGCATCGCTCAGGAGATCCGCTCCAAGCAGATACTCGATGACCTCAAATTCGAGAAGATGCCGAGAGTCACCGTGATAAGGGACGGGAGCGAGCTGGAGATACCGACGGAAGAGCTGGTGCTGGACGACGTGATAAGGCTCGGCGCCGGCGCGCAGATACCCGCGGACGCTGAGATCCTTGAAGGAAGCGTCCAGGTGAACGAAGCTCTCGTAACGGGAGAGTCTGATGAGATATCGAAGAGCGAGGGAGATCAGCTCCTGTCAGGGAGCTTCATAATATCGGGCGACTGCTATGCCAGGCTCACCGCCGTCGGGAAAGAATCGTACATATCCAAACTCAAGGTCGAAGCCACCAGGCAGGGGAAGAAAGACGGAAGATCCCAGATGGTCAGGGATCTGGACAGACTTGTCATGATCATCGGCATCCTGATAATCCCTATCGGGATCATACTGTTCATACAGCAGTTCTATATACAGGGGACTACATTCTCTGCGAGCGTGACCAGCATGGTCGCGGCCGTCCTCGGCATGATACCTGAGGGGCTGTACATGCTGGCGAGTGTCGCGATGGTGGTATCCGCGATGCGGCTCGCCAGGCAGGAGGTGCTGGTCCAGAACATGAGGAGTATCGAGACCCTCGCGAGAGTCGACGTGCTTTGCGTGGATAAGACCGGGACGATAACCGAGAGCGAGATGAAGGTCGACGGCATGCAGAGCATGATGCCGGAGAAATACGACGGACAGGTCACGACCCTGATCGGCGATCTTGTAAAGGAAATGGACGCTGACAACGCCACAATGCAGGCGATGCAGGAATACTTCACGGACACTTCCGACAGGAAGGCCCTGAGGACCGTACCGTTCTCGTCGAAGTACAAATACTGCGCCGCCATCTACGATGACGGAAATTACATACTCGGCGCGCCTGAATTTGTTCTCGGAAAGAGCTATCAGGAATATGAGGAGCAGATAAGGCTCATGAGCGAGAAGGGCTACAGGGTCCTCGCATTTGCCGTGCTGAAGGATGAGCCGGAGGGCGAGCCCGTGACCGGAGAGGCAAAGATGCTTGCCGCCATATTCCTCACGAACCCGATAAGGAAGTCCGCTCCCGCGACGTTCAGATACTTTGCCGAGAACGGCGTGGAAGTAAAGGTAATCTCAGGAGACAACCCGACCACTGTCTCAAACATAGCGCAGGAAGCCGGTATCGCTGGCGCGGATAAATACGTCGACGCGAGAAAGCTCAAGTCTCAGGAAGACATCGATGACGCCGTGATGAAATACAACGTGTTCGGAAGAGTGACTCCTGAGCAGAAGAGGATGTTCGTGGCGGCGCTCAAGAGCCACAAGAAGACGGTCGGTATGACGGGCGACGGAGTAAACGATATCCTTGCCTTAAGAGACGCCGACTGCTCCATAGCGATGGCGTCCGGAAGTGAAGCGGCGTCGAACGCGGCGCAGCTGGTGCTGATGGATTCAGACTTCTCGAGGATGCCTGGAGTAGTGGCCGAGGGAAGAAGAGTCGTTAACAACATCACCAAGTCGGCCACTCTGTATCTCACCAAAAACATCTTCTCGTTCCTGCTCGCCATGTTCTCCATGATCAGCGTGCTGCAGTATCCGCTCCAGCCTTCGCAGATCACTCTTATCAGCATGTTCGCGATAGGGATCCCGTCGTTCATACTCGCGCTCGAGCCAAACAGCAAAAAGATCAAAGGAAGCTTTCTCGGCAACGTATTCAAGATGGCGGCGCCTGCCGGGATCACGGTGTTCCTGTCAGTCAGCGCTCTTCTGATATTCGGGGACGTCATGAAGATACAGCAGGACAGCCTTTCGACTGCCGCTGCCGCTCTTGTCGCGCTCGTTGAATTCATGATACTCGCGAGAGTGGCGAGGCCTATGACGAAGATGCACCTCATCATGATGGCGGCGCTCATAACGGGATTCTTCTACGCCATCATATTCCATAACGAGCTGTTCGGAATCAGCGACATGACCTGGCAGACCATGCTCCTGCTCATCGTGTTCCTGATCGCTACGCAGGCTGTGTTCCGCTACTTCTACAGATTCACGACGTTTGTCGGCATGCTCATCACGAAGGAAGGGCGGGATGAGCTGAGGCGCAGGAACAACGGCAAGCTCATACAGATCCATATAGCACCTGACGATAACAAGAAATAGGTGCCCGTTCTTTGTATTTTTTTCTGTACATCTTAAGATTTTCTTAATAATTATACTTGCAAACTGTTCCTGTATGGTATAATATCCACGAAAAAATGTATACATGACATTCGTTGTATGACACTTTTTAAGGAGATTTACATTGGAACTATTCTATAGGATCGTGACGCTTCTCGGCGGGCTCGCGATGTTCCTGTACGGAATGAGGCTCATGGGCGACGGGCTCAAGTCGAGTTCCGGCGGGGCTATGAAAGCGGCTCTTGCCAAGATCACGGATAAGCCGATCAAAGCGTTTATCCTTGGATTATTTGTCACATGCCTCATACAGAGCTCGACTGCTACGATCGTACTTACCGTAGGTCTGGTAGGAGCTGAGTTCATCACATTCCGCCAGTCGATCGGTATCGTGCTGGGGGCAAATGTTGGAACCGCGATCACAGCGCAGATCATCAGGCTCATGGACGTGCAGGCATCGAGCGACAGCATACTGTACTTCTTCAAGTCGGACAACCTGGCGCCGCTTGCGCTTATCATCGGTATCGTACTGATAATGTTCATCAAGACGAGTTCAAGCAATAACGCGGGAACGATCTGCATAGGATTCGGGATACTGTTCTCGGGGCTCATGAACATGAGCGCGGCGGTATCTTCTATGCATGATGTGCTGGAGGGATTCATACTCTCGTTCCAGAACAGCTATATTCTGGGATTCCTCTCAGGTATCCTGGTCACAGGAATCATTCAGAGCTCATCTGCGGTAATAGGTATCCTGCAGTCGATCGCGAGCTCTATGGGCGTCATATTCTCCGGCGTCATCGCCGTTATAATCGGCGTCAACATCGGAGACTGCCTGACAACATTCCTCGTATGCAGGATAGGAGCAGTGCCATCGCAGACAAGAACTGTTCTTGTGCATATCATATATAACATCTTCGCTGCGCTACTCATTATCACCTCTCTGTTCGTACTCAGGGTAACGGGAGTGCTTGGGGATGACATATGGTATATGACGATGAACTCCGGAGGAGTAGCTAACGTACACGGACTGTTCAGACTCGTCCCTGCGATAATCTCGCTTCCGTTCGTGGGGTTCTTCGCTGATCTCGCAGAGAAGATAGTGCCTGAGGCGCATGATGAAGAGGATGACAGAGATCCTCTGCTGGAGGAGAACCTCCGCAAGCTGGATTCAAGACTTATCACCAACCCGACTCTGGCCTTGAACGAATCTTCGATCCTGATCGGGAACATGTGCGATGTCTCTATCCACAACTACACTGCGGCGATACAGCAGCTGTTCGAATATGATCCGAAGCGTGAGGCGCGTATCCAGAGGCGTGAGGATCTGCTTGACAGGATGGCTGACGCGACGAGCCAGTACATCGTTTCGGTCTCTCCGTATATCATGAGGGACGAAGATAAGAAGATGCAGAACTTCCAGCTGAAAGCTCTCGTATGCTTCGAGCGTATAGGCGATCTTGCGGTAAACATCATTGACGGCCTTGCGGCTCTGCGTAACGCCAAGAAGACATTTTCCGGCGCCGCGCTCAAAGAGATCAACATAGCAATGATCGCGGTAAGCGAGATCCTGGATATGACGTCGGACGCGTATGAGAGCAACGACATCAAGCTGGCTAAGAAGATAGAGCCTCTGGAAGAGGTAATAGACGAGATCGTAGAGGATCTGCAGGCCCGCCATATGGTGAGGATGACAGAACACAGATGCGACGTATTCAACGGCACATATTACCAGAACATACTGCTTAACCTGGAGCGCGTATCAGACCAGTGCTCAGACCTCGCGGTATACCTGCTTGCGAGAAACGACGATACGATCAGCGGACGTGAGCATCAGTACCTGCATAATCTGCATCACTCCAACAACACCAATTACAAGCAGGCGTTCAAGAGCTACTACAAGAAATACTTCGATCAGCTTAACGCCATCGCTGAAGACAGCGGGGAACAGCTCAAGATGAGCGACAGCATAGTAAAGCCGGATGCGGAAAAGCCGGCTGATGCATAAACGGACATATTATATAAAGGAAGAGGGTAGCGTGTTCGCTGTCCTCTTTTTTCAGTCTGTCATTTCAGGCTGTACCGATCTCACAGCCCGTATCAGTTTGCTGATCCTGCTGTATTCATCCTCGTCATGCTTTTCAAGCTCAAACACTACAGTATCAGGCTTTGTCATTTTTACCGCCCTCACCGTATCATACGGGCCGGAGCCGGCATCGATCTTCATGGCTCTCGGGTCATCAGCTCCCGATATCACCGGCAGGTCGTCGGGTGAGCCGATCACCTTTACAACAGGATCGACCGCGTTTTTAAGTCCGGTAGTTTCCAGGCATATGAAATCCGGACGGACCGCGTTGATAAAGTCAACGTCATCTGCTGTCTTTACTCCGCACACTAAAATACGCGGCGGCTGCTCTATGAGCATCCCGAAGACGCTGCTGTCGAGTTTTGCGATCACTGAATCCATATCGTTTCATCTCCTGTCCAGCCCATTATATCAGAAAACATGATATAATTGGAACCGTAAACAGGTATAAATGTTCAGATGACCAAAGGTGAGAAAATGGATAAAAATATATCGCAATTAAACGATGAGAAAGTGATATCAGTAGCTGAGATGCGTGCCGCCGACGCGAGGACCATAGCTTCCGGGACTCCCGGCAAGATCCTTATGGGAAGAGCGGCGAAAGGTATATTCGACGCCGTGCAGGCGGGGGACGTTCCCGGCTTTGAAGACGGATGGAAAGGAAAGAAGACCGTCGTAGTCTGCGGGAGCGGAAACAACGGAGGAGACGGATATGCCCTGGCGTCGATAATGGCGGACGAAGGCTTTGACGTCACTCTGGTCAGAGCTTCGGAAAAGCTTTCAGAAGACGGAGGATATTACTACGGAAAGTGCCGTGAGGCCTTTGTGCCTGAGCTTGACTTTGCCGGCGAGGAGACCGATCTGTCGGACTTTGATATAGCCGTCGACTGTGTGCTCGGCACCGGATTTCAGGGAGAGCCGAGGGGAAGCGCAAAAGACGCGATCGACGTCATCAACGAAGCGGGAAAGCGTGGCGTACGGATCGTGAGCTGTGATATCAACAGCGGGATGAACGGCGATACCGGCGAGGCGGTGAACGCGGTAAAGAGCGACCTTACTGTATCGATCGGATTCTACAAGACCGGCCTTTTCAGGGGCAGGGCGCCTGAGCTCATCGGCTCTCTGAAGAATGTCGATATCGGCATCCGGTTGTAAAGTACGGCGGCTGATTATATAATATATGAAGAGTTTGTTTCTTTTCAGCAGGAGGAATGACATGGCAAAGATAGGCGTGCTTGGCTGCGGGACGATCGGTATGTCCCTGGCCAGGATGTTATATAACAGCGGGCACGACGTGCTGGTATGGTCAGCGGTCCCAAGCGAGATCGAAGAATGCAGCACGACGCATAAGCATCATAACCTTCCGGGGATGGAGATTCCCGAGGGGATCAGATATACTCTGGACATAGGCGAAGCGTGCAGGGACAAGGACGTCATAATGTGCGCGATCCCTTCCGTCTTCATAAGGCAGACGATCGCGAAGGCGAGGGACTATATACCTGACGGGCAGATAATAGCGGACGTAGGAAAGGGAGTCGAGAAAGGCACTCTTTTCACGATGTCCCAGATAATATCGGATGAGATAAACAAAGACGGAAAGCACGGAAACGTCAAGGTGGTCGCTCTTTCCGGACCGACACACGCGGAAGAGATAGCGCTCGACATGCCGACGACTATCGTATCAGCGTGTGAGGACATGGAAGCTGCCAGGGTAGTGCAGGACGTGTTCTTCAACACATGCATGAGAGTGTACACGAATGCGGACGTGCTGGGAGTGGAGCTCTGCGGAGCCATGAAGAACGTCATAGCTCTTGCCTGCGGCATCGCGGTAGGTATCGGCTGCGGAGACAACGCGAAGGCTGCCCTGATAACGAGAGGAATGGCGGAGATCACGAGGCTCGGCCTCAAGATGGGATGCATGGAGCAGACGTTCAGCGGCCTCGCCGGGATAGGCGACCTGATCGTGACGGCGACCAGCATGCACAGCAGGAACAACAGATGCGGCATATTGATCGGACAGGGGAAGCCTGTGGATGAAGCCGTAAAAGAGATAGGGCAGGTCGTCGAAGGGCTGAACGCACTTCCTGCCGCACTCGAGCTTGCGGATAAATATCAGGTGGAGATGCCTATAACAAGGGCGCTGGATAAGATCGTTTCAGAGGGAGCGGATCCTGTCGACATGGTCGAGATGCTGATGGGCCGCGAGAAAAAGTCCGAGATCTCTGACGACGCGATGGACAGGTTCTTCAGGAAGAGAAAAGAGGCGATCAAGAGAGGATAGTCGCTATAACAATATCAGGCAGGATGCGCGGGCACCCTGCCTGATATTTTGCGGGATCATTTCTTCCTCAGCAATATCTTCACGAAGTTCAGATACTTTCCGCCTCCGGCTTCCATGGACTTCCTGTCTCCTCTGGCATACTCGTTGTCCTGCTTCAGCCAGTCGCTCCATACCTCTTCGTTCGACTCCATCTCTTCTACCGAGATGATGTCAGCGCCCCTGCATTCGCGGACTATGCCTTTCCAGTACTCAACATCGTGGAGATAGTCCAGCTGCTCAGGCGTCCATGAGAGAAGCAGTTCTTCCGGAAGATCGTCGTGAAGGTCTTTCTTCATCCCCGGGACCGTTATGTAGATGTATCCTCCCTTCTTCACGAAAGGAAGGAGTTTGCTGTCAAGGTATTCCGGGTCTCTTCCGAAATAATTGTACGAGTCTGTGGAGATCACTCCGTCGAAGAATTCCTTCTCGAACGGAAGGTCCACCGCGTCCGCTTTCACCGGCGTTATCTGTTTGTCTGTCAGCCCCATCTCCCTGAAAAATATTCTGTTCTCCTCGGGATCGCTCCAGAGATCCGCGGCGTAGACTTTGAAGCCATATTCCTTTACGAGAAATATGCTCGTTAGGCCCTGGCCGCTCCCAAGGTCCAAGACGACTGCGCCTTTGGGGATCATATTGTCTTTCAGGAGCTCTTCTTCCAGCTTGAGCGGGTTAGGCCCCATGATCTTCGCCATTAATTCCGGCGTTTCATATTTTTCACTGAGCGGATATCTCATTTATTCTTCCTCCATGTCTCAAGATGCTCTTCAAGCATCTCATATACCTTTTCTTTGTCGTCTGTATTGTCGTAAACGCTGTACAGAAGGAACATCGGCGCGTAAAGAGAGAGGGCTCTCTCTTCTGACTCGAGGATGTCTGCCGTATATTTAAGCGGACCGCTCCCGAGATACTGATGATACAGATCGTTCATCTCTCTGTCTCTGTACTGTTCTACGGTAAGCATCCTTCGGAACGCTGACGCGAATCCGTCCTCTGTCCAGTAGCGGAACATCTTCCTCGAGAAATCGAGTAGATCATCCTCTGCTATGTCTTCATATGCTTCCGGAGCGTCTTCTGCCGGCGCTTCCGGGACTTCGCTCTCAGAAGCGTTCACGGCGTCTCTTCTCTCCATCTCGTCGAGTATTGACCGGAATATGTCCTGTTTGCTTTTGTAGTGCTTGTACAGGGAAGGCGCCTTTATGCCTACGGCTTCCGCTATCATCTCGACCGTCACGGCGTCGTATCCTTTGTCAGCGAAGAGGTTTACCGCTTCTTCAAGTATCCTCGCTTTTGTCTTTGATCCTTTCATGTGCCGCCTCTTTCATTTTGGCTAATGTTCATTAGCCATAGTATACCCCTGTCTGTGTAGCCTGTCAATGATTGTGGTATAATACTCACGAAAACGAATAAAGAGGATCGATATGGCTATAGAAAAGGTAAGGAAGTATTTCGAGAAGCTCGGAATGGCGGACAGGATCATGGAGTTCGACGTGTCGAGCGCGACTGTGGAGCTTGCGGCTCAGGCTGTAGGGTGTGAGCCTGCGAGGATAACGAAGACTCTGTCGTTCATGCTTTCTGACGGTCCTGTTCTGATCGCATGCGCGGGAGACGCTAAAGTGGCCAACCCGAAGTTCAAGGCTGAGTTCGGCGAAAAGGCGAAGATGCTTTCATATGACGAAGCAGAAGAACTCATCGGGCATGCCGTCGGAGGAGTGTGTCCTTTCGCCGTAAACGATGGCGTCAGGGTATATCTCGACGAGTCGCTCAAGAGATTCGACACCATATATCCTGCGGCGGGGAGCGACAACAGCGCGGTGCGGCTGACTCCTTCTGAGCTTGAAAAGTACTCGACTAATTTCGTTAAGTGGGTCGACTGCTGCAAAGGCTGGAACGGAGAATAGGCAGTCTTGTATAAGGCGGAGAATCAGAATATAATATTCGTGTATGCGCTCGAGATAAAGCGCGTGGTTTTGTTTTGTTAAATATATAAAAGCGGTCAGTTAATGTTAGAGATCAGGAACATCAAAAAAGAATACAGAACAGCGGGACTTGTCCAGATGGCTCTTGACGGTGTCAGTATGAACTTAAGGGACAACGAGTTCGTTGCGGTGCTCGGGCCGAGCGGATCAGGGAAGACCACTCTCCTCAACATCATAGGCGGGCTCGATCAGGCCGACAGCGGAGAGCTCGTGATAAACGGCGTTTCCACCGCGAGATACAAAGACCGTGACTGGGACACATACAGGAACCACACGATCGGCTTTGTGTTCCAGAGCTATAACCTGATCCCTCATCAGAACGTGCTGAGGAACGTGGAGCTCGCACTCACGATCTCCGGCATCTCCGGCGAGCAGAGAAAGACGAGGGCGATAGAGGCTCTCCGGGAAGTGGGACTTGAGGAGCACATGTACAAGCTTCCGATGCAGCTTTCCGGCGGACAGATGCAGAGGGTGGCGATAGCGAGAGCCCTTGTGAACGATCCAGATATCGTCCTGGCCGACGAGCCTACCGGGGCACTTGACAGCCAGACAGGCATCCAGGTCATGGACCTCCTTAAGAAGGTAGCGGAAGACAGGCTCGTCGTCATGGTGACACATAACCCGGACCTTGCCGACCAGTACGCGACGAGGATAATAAGGCTGAAAGACGGAAAGATAACTTCGGATTCAGATCCGTTCGATCCTGCCGCGGCGGTGGCTGTGCCTGCAGGAGGCGCGGCGGTCTCAGGCGCTGCTTCGGCAGCTGCAGAGGGAGAACCGGCCGAGCCGGCGAAGAAAGGCGCTGCTGCGAAGCCGGGAAGAACAAAGAAAGCCGGAAGGGCTTCCATGTCATTCTTTACAGCGCTTTCATTGAGCTTCAATAACCTCATGACGAAGAAGGGGAGGACTCTTCTCGTCGCGTTCGCGGGATCTATAGGCATAATCGGGATAGCTCTCATATTATCGCTTTCGAACGGGGTAAATAAGTATATAGACAGCGTCGAGGAAGAGACGCTGTCAGAATATCCGGTGCAGATCCAGGATACCGGATTTGATCTTGCTTCTATAATGAGCACCGCGGAGGGGATCGGTGAGGGCGGTAAGGACGCCGCCAGGAAGGAAAAGCGCAAAAACGGCAAGGACACCTCCACTAACGGGAAAGGCGTTCCCGGAAGCGCCGTCGACGAGATGGACGAATACGGGAAGAAAATAGGCGAAATGGGGACCATCACAGAGATCTTTTCGAAATCCAACTCGAACGACCTCGCGGCTTTCAAAGACTTTATCGAGAGCAAAGAAAGCAGGATACAGAAGTATACGTCTGCCATCGAATACAGATACAGCGTTGTCCCTCTGATATACAGAGAAGATCCGGGGAAGAAGTTCAGGCAGGTGAACCCGGACAAATCGTTTGCGGCGATAGGCCTTTCGGGATCGTCCGGGACTTCCAACAGCCTTATGTCACTCATGATGAGTACAGACAGCTTCATGGCGCTTCCAGCGGACGACAGGATGTACAAGGACCAGTATGATCTCGTTGCGGGACACTGGCCTGAAGACGAACATGACCTCGTCCTGGTGCTTTCGTCGACGGGAGAGGTGAGCGACCTCGTCCTCTATATGCTGGGAGAGAGGGATCCTGACGAGCTCACGGAAGCAGTGAAGAAGTTCGCCAAAGGCGATGAGGTCTCGATAGACACTGAGAAGAAGGAGTTCGATTCCTCGTTCTTCATGGGACAGGAATTCAGGCTCATCAGATATTCAGAATGCTATAAATATGACGCGGAAAAAGACATATACATCGACAAGCTGGACGATGAGGAGTATATGGATAAGATCGCCGCAAAGAGTGAAAAGCTCAGGATCGCGGGCATCGTAAAGCCGAATCCTGATTCTGAAGTGGCGAGCCTTACGATAGGGATCGGCTACAGTCCTGACCTCGTGGAATATATAATAAACAGCAATAAAGACTCCGACATAGTCAAAGCCCAGCTGAAGGACAAGGGGACGAACGTCCTCACCGGTAAAGATTTCGGCGACGACGACAACTCAGGCCTTGACCTTAAAGATATGTTCCAGATAAATCAGGAGAAGCTCAGGAGCGCGTTCAATTTCGATACAGGCAAGCTCTCTATCGACAAGAACAAACTGCCGCAGCCGGATGCGAAGGATTTCGATTTCTCGGATATCTTCAAGGCCGCGGGACCTGCCGATACAGAGAAAGCTATGGCGACGATGATGACCGATCTCATGACCGGATTCGCCGCGTACGTCCAGGAACAGCAGAGCGATGCCATGGATCCGACAAAAATAGCGGAAGGCTTCGCCGCGTTCCTCAAGACTGAAGAGGGACAGGCTATACTGGCGCAGCTTTCAGCCGCAGAGAGCGAGGACGAAACGATACAGATACTGGGATACCTGTACATGCAGTACACTGCGTACGCTATGTCCCAGGGCATGTCGAACCAGATAGACATGGAGAAAGCCATGGAGGACTACATGGCGTCTCCAGAAGCGCAGCAGATAATAGAGAAGGCTCTCGCAGGCCTCATGCCGGACACTTCCGATATGGGCGACACGGTGCAGAAGAAGCTCATGAACGGCATGAAGAAATATATGACCAGCTATATGACAGCCGCCATGAAGCAGCTCGCGAGCGGCCTCCAGAATGCGATGAGCGTGGATCCGAAGGCGTTCGCCGAGGCGATCCAGGTGAATATGGACGAGGATGATCTCACGCAGATGATCACTCAGATGATGACGAAGGGGAGCGCAACCTACGAGGATAACTTGAAAAACTTCGGATACGCCGACCTCAAGAAGCCAAGCATGATAATGATCTATCCTAAGGACTTTGAGAGCAAAGAGAAGGTCACCGGGATAATAGACGGATATAACGACAGGATGAAGAAGACAGGTGAGGACGACAAAGTCATCACGTATTCTGACATCGTCGGGACTCTGATGTCGTCCGTAACTGACATAATTAATCAGCTGAGCATGATCCTGATCGCGTTCGTCGCGATATCGCTCGTGGTATCGTCGATAATGATCGGAGTCATAACCTACATAAGCGTGCTCGAACGTAAGAAGGAGATTGGTATACTCCGGGCGATGGGCGCTTCAAAGGGCAACGTTGCAAACGTGTTCAACGCGGAGACGTTCATCATAGGGGCGCTTGCCGGGTTACTTGGAATAGGGATATCCCTTGCGCTTCTGATACCTGGCAACATGATAATCCAGACGCTTGCTGAAGGGACAAGGATGCGCGCCCAGATGCCTGCAGGAGCCGCGGCTGTGCTCGTGGGATTAAGCATAGTGCTGACGCTTATCGGCGGATGGATACCGTCGAGGAAGGCTGCGAAGAGCGACCCTGTTACCGCCCTGAGGACTGAGTAGATGGGGAAAGGAAAAGAGATAAAGCAGAATATCAAGGTCAGAAAGCGGTGGCCTGCAAAGAAGTGGCTGCTCTTAATAGCAGTCCTTCTTGTAGTATTCGCTGCCGTCCCCGTAATAAACGAGCTCATACCTCAGCAGGTGAAGGTGAAGTATGTATCTTTCGACGGCGAGAAGGAAGTCGTTTACAATACTCGTGCTCACAGGGTGTCTGAGCTTACAGGCGAGCACGGTGACAGTATCGTGTCAGCGGATGTAGTTACCGGCTTTGATCAGCAGAGCATGAATGAGATACAGCCTTCAGAGATCGTGAAGAGTGTAAAAGCGTTTGCGATGGAACAGGCGGGTTCTGTCATGACCAGGGTCGGGATAGATAACGATCTTGCGGCAGATTCTGAAAAAGAAACGGTCGGTATCCCTCAGGAAGAGTCGGGGGATGCCTATGTGACTAACGGCATGGAGATCACCGTGATCAAGGCTGAGCCAGGAAAGGCCAGCATCGCAGGGAAGAAGATGGACATAAACGTATATCCTGGGACTGTGCGAGAGAACCTTGAGAACAACGGGATCGAATATGACGAGGACGACGTGATAAAGCCTGAGCTGGATGAGCCTGTGGAAGCGGATACGAAGATAAAGCTTACCGCGGTAGAGATAAAGTCGAAGGACAAGAAGCTTACTGTCGAGCCTAAGGAAGCCGGAGCTGTATTCGACAAGTCACTCGCGTCAGGTACGATCAGGAGGACAGAAGGCGAGCCGGGAGAGGCTGTCTACACGTATATATACAAGTATGTGAACGGGAAGAAGATAAAGACGAGGAAGAAGTTCAAGAAGTGGATCAAGACTCCTGTAGACATTAAGCTCACGTTCGGAACGAGCCAGACGGGCGAGACAGGGAAAGTGGAATACAGCAGCACTTTCATAGGGAACTGCACCGCGTACTACTTCGGGAACAATGCTCATGGAGCTACGGGGCAGAGGTGTCACTACGGAACATGTGCAGTGGATCCGAAAGTCATCCCTTACGGGACGAAGCTGTATGTAGAGGGATACGGTACAGCTGTAGCGAACGACTGCGGAGGCGCGGTCAAGGGACACATAATCGATCTGTACATGAGAAGTACGAAGGAGTGCTTCTCATGGGGGAGAAGGAACAAGAAAGTATATGTGCTGAAATAGCAGGAATTATCAACTATTATTTAGATATTTAGATAATAAGTTGTAATTATTGATTGGTGAGTTATAATAAGATTGACAAGTAGATAATACTAGCAGATGAAAGCCCATTTTTATAATCATTTAAGAGAAGTGATAAAAATGAAACTGTTTAGTAAATTCCTCAGACAGCAGGAATGTGTGAACCTTATCGAGAATGATCAGGATACAGAGGATATGCTGAGTGATACTACAGGTCACGGAAGCAGATGAAAGCCATTCATATTATTGCTTGAGAGGAGTGAAAATTATGAAACTGCTAGGTGGTTCTTTAAAACAGCGAATCAGTATTGCTGTAGTTTTTATAATACTATGTATAATGTTAATAACCACTGAAGGAATAACTGCTTTTGCCACTTGTGATTCATATGTTGGGATGAAAGTCAACAACTACTCACTTTATTGCACTGTACTCACAACAGACATGAAAGCCGTAGATATCGATGAAGTTGAGGAGCTTACACCTGATAAATATGTTCTCAAAGTAGCTGGATTCACATTCCCTAAGAATGAAGACATAGCTGATAAGACACTTGTGATCCCAAGTACGTATGAATCCGGAGCCAAGGTCATAGGAATATATCCTGGACTGGGCGGAACTTTCTTCACTAGTGTTAATAAGGTCTCAACTGTAGAGAATCTTGTTTGTTCGGATTATGAAGCCAAGGTATATATGTCGGGATATGTAAATTTCAAGTCTCTAAAAAAAGTTACCCTTGGGAAATACACAAAATCCTTCCGTGGTCTACTTCAGAATAAAAAAGGACAGTACTTTGCAAAGAAGTATCGTATAGTAGTGCCGTCAGATGCAGAATATCTTAAGACGGTTGACGGTGCACTGTATTCAAAAAATGGTAAGGTTCTTTATGCCGCAAGATATTCTAATAACTGGACAAAGATGACGATTTCCAAGAATACAGAAACTATAGTAAAATATGCTTTCCAGGGTCTCAGTAACAAAATCGTAAAGATCAAGGGTAATGTAACTACAATACAGAAAGGTGCCTTTAAATTCGCAAAAAATATAACAATAAAAGTGCCAAAGGCAAGAGTAGCTAAATACAGAAAGCTGATCAAAAAATCCGGAGCACCTTCAAGCATCACAGTTAAAGGTTATTAAGCTATAAATGTGTTTTTGGGGACGGTTCCAAAAAACACAAAAACATGGATAACTTTTTTGGAACCCCCGGCAGGGATGCCGGGGGTTCTTTTTCTTGCGTTATCGGTATAGTGTGGTATAATAACAAATTGATAATCGTTATCAATTTACGGAGAAACAACTGATGAAGAAGATAATATACATAGCAGTGCTCATCGTTCTTTCCATACTGCTTTTCTCATGCGGAAGCGGAGCCGGGAAGGACGGCGGGAAGATCAGCGTTGTCGCGACGATATATCCTGAGTACGACTGGGCGCGCGAGATAGCGGGACCTGAGAACAGGGACGTGGAGATAAAGTATCTCGCGGATAACGGAGCCGACATGCACAGCTACCAGCCGTCCGTTCAGGATATCATGGAGATATCGTCCGCTGACGTCTTCATATATGTCGGAGGAGAGTCCGACGAATGGGTGGAGGAAGTGCTTGAAAGAGCGGAAAACAGCGACATGAAAGTGATCCGCCTTCTCGATGTTATCGGGGACAGGGCCAGGGAAGAGGAAGCTCTTGAAGGCATGGAAGAACATGAGGAAGAACACGGTGAAGAGGAAGAAGAGGAATATGACGAGCACGTATGGCTCTCTCTTAAGAACGCGAAGCTTTGCTGCGGGCATATAGCGGACGCGCTATCGGAAGCGGATCCAGGAAGGAAAAACACATACCGTAAGAACGCTGAGAGATATATGGAAAAGCTTGACGATCTGGACAGAAGGTTCGGCGAAGAGCTCGAGGGAGATAATAAAGTGCTGGTGTTCGGGGACAGGTTCCCGTTCAGATATCTCGCGGACGACTACGGGCTGAAATGCTTTGCCGCATTCCCTGGATGCTCCGCCGAGACAGAGGCGAGCTTTGAGACGATACGCTTTCTGGCTGAGAAAGTGGACGAATACGGCCTCGGCTGCATCCTGACGCTCGAGGATTCGGACGGAAAGATAGCAGAGACGATCAGGAAGAATACGAAGACAGGGGATCAGGAGATCCTCACGGTATATTCCATGCAGTCTGTGATTGAGAAAGAAGGAAGCGAAGCCGCATATACCGGCTTCATGGAGAAGAATCTGAAAGAGCTGAAAAAGGCTCTTGGAAATACAGGAGAATGAAATGGCTTTATTAACAGTTAAAGATCTTACGGTCGGGTACGACTCCAGGGCCGTGGTGTCGGGGATAAGCTTCAGGGTCGACCCCGGCGACTATCTCTGCATAGTCGGAGAGAACGGCTCGGGCAAGACCACCCTGATGAAGACCCTTCTCGGGCTGATACCGCCTATAGAAGGAACTGTAGAGACAGGAGACGGATACAGGGCAAGAGAGATAGGATATCTCCCGCAGCAGACGGAAGTGCAGAGAGACTTCCCGGCGTCGGTCAGGGAAATAGTCATGTCAGGCTTCCAGGGGAGGACCGGTATGCGGCCTTTCTATTCGCGTGAAGAGAAGCGCGAGGCTGAAGAGAACATGAAGAGGATGGGTATCCTCGACATAGCGGGAAGATGCTACAGAGACCTCTCTGGCGGGCAGCAGCAGAGAGCCCTCCTCGCGAGAGCGCTTTGTGCCGCGGGGAAGATCCTCCTTCTCGACGAGCCTGTCGCGGGCCTCGATCCCAAGGTCACGTCCGAGATGTACGACCTCATCGAGAGCCTGAACAAAGACGGGATAGCGATAATAATGATATCGCATGACCTTGCCGCCGCCGAGAAGTACGCGTCGCACATCCTGTCGATCGGAGACGAGGTGGAATACGGCGCGAAGGAGGACTTCGACGTCTGTGACACCTGCGGCCAGATAATAGAAGACAGCGAGGTGTTCGGCGAGCCAATGAGGCATCATGAACACCATGAAGGAGGTGATGCGTCATGCTGCAGAAGCTGATAGAATATCTTCAGTTTCCGTTCGTGCAGTACGCGCTGATAGTCGGCGTGCTCATCGCGCTTTCAGCGTCGTTCCTCGGGGTGTCGCTCGTGCTCAAGAGATTCTCGTTTATCGGAGACGGACTTTCGCACGTGGCCTTCGGGGCGATGGCGATAGCGAGCGTGGCGAACCTTACGAACGAGATGCTCGTCGTGCTTCCTGTCACGGTGGCGAGCGCGGTGCTGTTGCTCAGAGGCGGAAAGAAAGCAAAGATAAAGGGAGACGCGGCGATAGCGATGATATCAGTAGCCGCTCTCGCGTTCGGATATCTGCTCATGCATATATTCCCCGTATCGTCCAACATATCGGGAGACGTGTGCAGCACGCTTTTCGGGTCGACGTCGATACTTACATTGGAGAAAGAAGACGTTGCGGTATGCCTTGTCATGTCGGCCGTCGTGCTTGCGGTATACGTGCTGTTCTATAATAAGATATTCGCCGTTACCTTCGACGAGGACTTCGCCAGCGCGACAGGAGTAAAAGCCGACACATACAACCTCCTGATCGCGGTGATCACCGCTGTGGTCATAGTCCTCGCGATGAACCTCGTGGGGTCGCTTCTGATCTCGGCGCTTGTGATATTCCCTGCGCTCTCTGCTATGAGGCTGTTCAGGAGCTTCGGCGCCGTCACGGTGTGTTCCGCTGTGATCGCCGTTATATCTGCGTTTTCCGGGATAATAGCGTCGATACTGGCGGGGACTCCTGTGGGGTCGACGATAGTCGCGGCGCAGGTCATCGTATTTGTCATCTGCTGCCTGGCGGGGGCGGCAAGGGGGAGCGCGGCATGAACGGAAAGACCCAGTACAATACAAAACAGCATGAGGAGATACTGGAATATCTGAAGTCTGTAAAGGGCAGTCATGTGACTGCGTCTGACGTATACATGTATCTTGCCGGGACTCAGGAGAAAAAAGTCGGGCAGGCTACCGTATACCGCCAGCTCGAGAGGCTCGTTGAAGAGGGGCTCGCGGATAAATACATCATTGACCAGAACACGCCGGCATGCTTCGAGTATATCGACCACGAAGAGTGCGGCGAAGGCCTCTGCGTACACGGGAAGTGCCTCAAGTGCGGGAAGCTCTTCCATCTTCACTGCGATGAGCTGGTCGACCTCCGGGAGCATCTGAAAGAACATCACGGCTTCATGCCGGATTTCCGTCATACGGTAATATACGGACTTTGTAATGACTGCGCAGAGAGCGCGGCAGAAAAGGAGTGATATGAACAGGTTCCAGGCCAACATATGTCTTCTCTGCGTGACCGCGATCTGGTCGGCAGAGGTCATCATACTTTCCTGCCTGCCGGACAGCATCTCGCCGTTCGCCGTATCCTGCATGACGAATCTTATCGGCGCGGCGCTTCTTTTCATGAGCTTTTTCAGAAGGATAAAGGATGAGATCATAAAGGCGGGGAAAGCCCTTGCAGGCCAGTGCGCGCTTCTCGCGGTCCTGTATTTTACGTATAACGTTATGTATATACACGGATGGAAGGCGTTCGACGTACTGACAGGGGATTTTACGATCTCCATGACGGTCATCTTCATGCCTGCCCTGATGTTCCTTATGCGGGAGAAGGTAAGCATAAGGACGCTCATATCTTCGGCGTTCATCGCTGCCGGAGTCATTTTTGCGTTCATAGGGAACGAGGGACATCCTGATATGAAGTCTCTCATGATAGTGATCGCCGCGGCTGTTTTAAGAGGACTGTTCTACATAAAGCTCAACAGGGTGTCGAAGAAGTACGACGCGATCACTCTGGCAGCTCTGATCATCCTGTTCTCGGGAATCACGAGCTATGTAGCGTGGACGGTGCTTCAGCCGCAGACGTTTTTCGTGATACCGTGGTCAAAGCAGGTCATCGCGGGCCTGTTCGTACACGCGTACTTTGTCACGGTGTCCGCGCAGGTGCTCAACATCTTCGCCCAGAGACGGACGACCGCCTCGTCGGCGACCATCATATACGCGCTTGAGAATGTCTTTGCGACGCTGTGGTGCGTGGTGCTTCCGGCGAGCATAGTCGGGAGCGTTACTATTTCCGCCACAAAGATAGCGGCGGTCGTGTTTGTGCTGATTGGGAATCTTACGGACCTGATAAGGCTGCCGGGAAGCAGGAAGCAGGATGCGGAAGAGGAAGATGCCGCGGCGGAAGGCGTGCAGAGCGCAGCTCAGGGGGAAAGGCTGCGGCCGCATATAAACGTGAGGGATGCAGGATCCGGACAGAGGGTGCTTATCGTGGCGTTGCTGTTTATCACATATTTCATAATCTCCATCCCGTTCAAGGCTCTGGACATAATGCCGGGCTTCTCCGACATCAGGCCTGTTACGATACTCCAGCCGGTCTACGGGATATTCTTCGGGATCCCGGGATGCGTAGTGCTCAGTGTGGGGAATGTGATATCAGACATCATAGGCGGAAGCCTGAGGATATCGTCGGCAGCAGGCGCCGCGGCCAATTTTGCCGGCCCGTTCTTTTTCTATATCTACTGGACAAAGATCTCACGTACCGCTTTTGATCTGAGATCATGGCAGAACGTCATAAAGTTTATCGGAACGATAATAGCTGTAGCCGCCATAGAGGCGCTGATGATAACGCCGGCTGTGGCATACTTCTATCCGGACGTCGACTATATGAAGTTCGCCGTTATCGTCCTATGTAATACCATATTATTCCCTGTGGCGCTCGGGATACCTTTTACGATACTGATACAGGAAGAATTCGGGTTCAAACCGGTGGGTTTTTGTTGCCCTATTAACGATGAAGATGTGGTATGATTATACATATAGAAGGAAAACACTTCTGCTGTGGCAATAGGAGATAATGAGATGGAAAACAGATTAAAGAACATACTCAACGATGATTTTACTTATCTCTTCAACACCGGTGAGAACTATCACGCGTACAGAGGATTCGGCGCGCACCTTGTGGACGGCGGAGTACAGTTCACCGTATGGGCTCCTGACGTAAAAGGCGTAAGAGTCACAGGAGATTTCAACGGCTGGAATCCTGAGGATCCGAGGTATCATCTGGAGCCTATAGGAGATACGGGAGTCTGGACTGCTTTTGTGCCTGACGCACAGGTATGGCAGCTGTATAAATACGATATCGAGACAAATGACGGCAGGCATCTCATGAAAGCTGACCCGTTCGGCTTTGCTTCAGAATCGAGGCCCGGAACGGCGTCGAAGATCTGCGACCCGTCGTACACATGGACCGACGGAGAATGGATGAAGGAGCGCGCGAAGCAGAACACGTTCACTTCCCCTATGAACATCTACGAGATGCATCTCGGCTCATGGAGAAGACATGAAGACGGATCGTTCCTCACATATGTGGAGCTTGCTGAAACGCTCCCGAAGTATGTGAAGGACATGGGCTATACTCATATCGAGATGCTTCCTGTAATGGAGCATCCTCTTGACGCGTCCTGGGGATATCAGGTGACGGGGTACTACTGCCCGACCTCGAGATACGGATCTGCGGGAGACCTTAAATATCTGATCGACAAGTGCCACGAGGCAGGACTCGCGGTGATACTCGACTGGGTCCCGGGACACTTCTGCCCGGACGAGCAGGGGCTCTGCGAGTTCAACGGCGGCAAGCTGTATGAGAAGGAAAAGCACCCTGACTGGGGAACATATAAATTTGACTACGGGCGTCCGCAGGTAAGGAGCTTCCTCCTGTCGAACGCCATGTACTGGATCGAGGAATTCCACGCTGACGGAATAAGAGTGGACGGAGTTTCCAGCATGCTGTATCTGAACTTCGGCATCCATGACGAGAAGCTGAAGAAGTTCAACAAATACGGAGACGAGGGAGACCTCGACGCGATCGAATTCCTGAAGGAGTTCAACTATATGGTAGGGACCAGGTGCAATGGAGCGATCACGATCGCGGAAGAAAGCACAGCGTGGCCTCTGGTAACGGCGCCTCCTGACGCGAACGGCCTCGGATTCCACTATAAGTGGAACATGGGCTGGATGAACGACACGCTCGAGTACATGAAGACAGACTTCCCTGGAAGGCCGTCTAATCACAACAAGCTGACGTTCTCGATCACATACGCGTACAGTGAGAACTACATACTTCCGCTCTCGCACGACGAGGTCGTGCACGGAAAGCTTTCCCTGATCGGAAGGATGCCTGGAGACACCTGGCGTAAGTTCGCCGGGATCAGGCTTCTCAGCATGTACCAGATGACACATCCGGGCAAGAAGCTGAACTTCATGGGCCACGAGCTCGCGGAATTCATTGAATGGCGTGAGTACGAAGAGCTCGAGTGGTTCATGCTCGGGTATGAGAACCATGAGAAGTACCAGAAGTACATAAAGGCAATAAACCATATCTACAAAGACCATCCGGCGCTCTGGGACAATGACAACGACTTCAGCGGATTCCAGTGGATCGACGCCGACAACAACGACCAGATGGTATACACATACATGAGAAAGAGCAAGCCGACAAAGGAGGACCCTGACGGCGAGCTCCTCGTGATAGCGCTTAACTGCGGGTATCAGGCGTACGGAGAATACAGGATAGGAGTGCCTGAGAAGGGCTTCTATAAGGAGATCATCAACTCGGACGACACGAAGTTCGCCGGCGGCGGCTGTGTCAATACGCGCCAGATCCGCGCGAAGAAGCAGCCGGTACACGGAATGCCGTACTCGATAACATTCAAGATGCCGCCGATCGGTGGATGCATCTTCAGGAAGAAAGAGTTGTTTCAGGGACATTAGGATAAGGGATGGATCGTAAACAGGGGTTTTCTTTTTTAAAGCTATAGGAGGTACAGTTAATTATGAAAAAGAAAAATCTAATCATCACCATGGTTCTGGCATGTACTCTTTTGTTTACGGCCATGACATGCATTGCATTCGCTGATGACGATTACGAGGCGATCAGCGTAGGTCAGACAAAGAAAGTAACGTATACCGAAGACAATGAGGGGTACACGACATTTGCATTCACCCCACAGGAAAGCTGCACGTATCTGTTCGAATCAAGCAGGTATAACGGACAGTACTCAGATCCTTATGGAACAGTATTCGTGCTGGAAGATGGCGAATGGACTGAGCTGGCGAGCAACGGAGATATCGACGAATACGATTATATGTTCCGCGTCGCGTTTGCGGCAGAGGCAGGGAAGACGTATTATCTGGAGGCATATGTGGATGAAGATGAGACCTGCAACGTCAGTGTCAAAAAGAGCCCTGTCCAGGCGATAGAGTTCCTGCCAAAGGAGCGGTATACGTATACTGAGAACGCCGGAGGAGACTGGGAATGGGAAGATGAAGAAGAAACAAGCGAGCAGTTCTACTACTATTACATTCCATCTTTCATTAACGGTGATGTACTTAAGATCACAAAAGACAACGGATCCGTATTAAGCTATACGTATTCATATGACGAAGAAGATGACGAGGGATACTTCGTCAGATCCGGCGGCGACAGCATCAGCGAAGAAGAAATCGAGCGAAACAGCAATCAGTATGAGAAGCACTGGGTACTCGGCACAGATAACGAATTGACGATTTCATACAAGGGCGTCGAATGCAAGGTGCCTGTAGAGATCATCGAAAATCCTTACACCGGATTCGAGTTCCGTCCGGCAAAGCCATATAAGTTTGTTGAGTATGGCTACGGCGAGTGGGACACGGACGACGAAGATAACGAATACTTCGATTATACTGTACCTTGGTATGAAAATGGAGATCAGTTGATCATCACTCTCAAGGACGGCGGAACAATAGTATACACATATTCAGAAGACGATGAGGGGTTCTACAGCGCGGACGGCAAATTTATAGACGAGTACGACATTGACAGCTGGAACGATCAGGATGAAGTACACTGGGAGAAGGGCAAGGAGAATTACATTACATATGAGTACATGGGATTCGAATTCAAACTTCTGGTTGAGATCATAGATAACCCGGTCAAGTCCATATCATTCACTCCTTTTTACACGTACACATGTGTAGCAGAGGACAAAGAGATCGGCGAATATGATTATGATGATAATGACAAGAAATTTTTCTATTATTATCTTCCTGGGTTCAACGAAGGAGACATCCTGACAGTCACGACAGAAGAAGGAACAAAGAACTACGTATACAAATATTATGATGAGGAAGAGAATTATGACGGCTATTTCGTCTGTGACGGTGAGATGATCCCGGAGGAATATGTAGAGTATAACAGTAATCAGTATGAGAAGCACTGGACCGGAGGAACAAATTACTACACAGTAAAATATTCCGGACGTGAGTGCAAAGTAGCAGTAGAGATCAAGAAGGCCAAGCAGCCTATGACGGTCAAGCCGGTCAAGAAGACATTCAAAGCCAAGGCTCTGAAGAAGAAAAAGGCTGTCTTCAAACCGGTAACGGTCAAGAACTATAAGGGCAAGCTGACATACAAGGCAAAGGCATCAGGCAAGTCGAAGAAGGTCCTGTCCTTCAGCTCCAAGACGAAGAAGCTCACAGTCAAGAAAGGCGCCAAGAAGGGCAAGTACACGATCAAGATCACAGTTACGGCGGCTGGAAACAGCTCATTCCTGAAAGGATCCAAGACCGTTAAGGTAGTAGTCACAGTAAAATAAAGCCTGTTATATAATCAAATATGACGGATGGATATCCGGGACTTGAATAAAGTCCTGGATATTTTTTTGCAAAAAACCTGCGCTGCTAATTTTTTGAGACGGCTTTTGTGACGGTTTGAGCCGTATCATTAACTTGTCAAAAGGAAAGACACCCAAACAAAACACATGAAAGTGAGAGGAGAAAAACAATGAAGAATTCAAACATGAAAGACCTGTTAAAGAGAATGATCACAGCAGGCATCATCACATCGATGATGATTACACCGACAGCCGCGTTCGCCGCGACAACAGACGACGTACCTGAAGCGCCGGAGGCGCCGGTCGTTGAAAGCTACAAGGACAACGCGAAGATCGAGGAGTACAACAGGAAAGTGGACGAGTACAACGCGTACGCCGAGAGCTACAACAAGGCAGTTGACGAAGAGTACGACGCAGCTGTCGAAGAAACTAACAGAAGAAATGAAGAGATCGCGCTTCATAATGAAGCCGAAGAGCAGAGAGTAAGCGAGGCAATGGAGCGCAACGAGCAGGCCGCTAAAGACGCGGAGGAAAGAAACCGTCAGATCGACGAGGAGAACGCGGCCGGCCTGAAGGCGGCAGAGGAAGAAAGAGACGCACAGTACGAGAGCGATCTCAATAAGTACAACGAGGATCTTGAGCAGTACAAGACAGACTACGCGCAGTACGAATATGACCTTGCCATGGAGCAGAAGATCAAGAACGCGGGATACGCGTCGGTAGAGGATTACAACGACAGGATCAACAGCTACTACAACGAGCCTGCAAGCAGATCGGTCGAGAAGAACGCCAACGCTCCTGAGCTGGGAGTGACCGATACATACAGCGTACAGGAAGCCGAAGAGAAATCCGGACGCATGATCAAAGTCACGATAAGGCACAACTTCTACGATACAGACCTCTCTTACACAGAGGAATTCGAGATCGACGCGAACGACATCATCACATTTATGCCGCTCAGCGCGAGAGCAGAGACAACTAACCCGGGATACGCAGCGTTCTACTACAACACAGACGAAGCTCACTCGATGGGCTACTGGATGGAAAGCGACTCATATGTAGGAACTAACGCGAACTACCACGAGTCAGGCTGGAACTGCGGCGACACACATGAGATCTCCTTCAGGGATGGCACTGCTAGAGCAAATGATATCGAGGATATCGAAGTGGAATACAACTACATGTGGATGCCTCTCAGGACATACAAGACATACAACGTCCCTACAGAGCCGGGCGCTCCTTCAGAGCCTGTAAAGGGAGAGGTAAACTTTGAGAACACCCCGTATGTGGAAGCGCAGCTGGAAGACATCGTAGACGCGGACATCCTTGACTTCATCGAGTCACCGGTCAAAAAGGCATACCTTGACATGATGTCATACATGGACCTGTTCGACGTACCTGAGCTTCCGGAAGAGGAGCCTGCAGGGACACAGGATGCAGCAGACACACAGGACACATCAGACGGCAAGAAGGAAGCGGCTTCCATCACACCGTCCGAATATCAGACGACGCCTGTCATGGGCATCCTCACAGGAAGCGACAGCGCTGAGATGGACATCGAAGAGACAGAGACACCTGAAGCACAGACAGAATCGATCGAAGACGGATCAGTAGCAAAGGCAGGAGCTGAGGGCGCGTGGGCGCTGATCAACCTGATCGCGGCGATCGTAACGGTCCTGATCGCGGCAGTCATGGCGATCCTCGGACTTAAGAAGAAGGATGAGGACGAGAACGAGAAGACGGACAGGAAGGTCCCGGTAAGAGGACTCGGAGTCGTCACAGCTATCGTATCAGTGATCGCATTCATCCTGACAGAGGACATGAGCCTTACGATGCAGCTCACAGACGGATGGACGATGATGATGGTCATCATCCTCGCAGTCGAAGCATTACTCGGTATAGCATCAAAGAAGAAGACAAGCGAAGATGAAGAAGAGCCGGAAGCGAACACATTTGAAGCAGAACTTGCATAAAAGGAAATACATGCCTCTCACATAAAATACATACAAGTCTTAAGGGCTGCCGCTCACGCGGCGGCCCTTTTGCGGTTTGGGCAGCTGCAGTATGTTATCGGTACAGCCGGATTTTCCGGCTGCAGTGCAAAAGACCTGCATGAAGTGTTACAATACAGTTCAGGACAACTTATCTGAACAAAAACATAGTTGAAAGTGTAGTATCATACTGATATGAGATAGAGACCGGGGCAGGACGGCTCCGGATGTGAATAACACTTTTTGCGGGGATCGATATGCTGAAGAGCGAGCTTGCTAAAGCTGCGGGGATAAAAGAAGACATCAAATATGAATATAAGAAGATGGATGATGCTCCGTACGAGCTTGATCTTAAAGAGCTCCGCCATATGCAGAAGATGGAACGTGCTCTTGATGAGATGCTTGAGCGGCTGGATGACCCCGAGCTTAAGCCGGACGACTGCGCGGAAGCCGCGGGGTTCAGACCTTCTTATTTTGAGCGCGAATTCAAGCGCTATTTCGGCCTTCCTTTCGGTACATATCTCATGAAGCTCAGGCTGAGGCAGGCCGCAAGAGAGATCCTCGAGGGGAAGTATCCCGGCGAGGCCGGAAGAGAGTACGGTTATTCATCCGCCCAGAGCTTTTCTAAAGGGTTCCGGAAAGAATTTGGTATTTCTCCCAGAATTTTCCAAGGGGGGGGGTATGATGTACCTGATATGCCCGAGCGCAAGGTAATTATGGGTCTTGAGCTTACGCAGGAGTACCATGAAGTCAACGCGATGAGAGTCGGAGGGGTCGCGCTCGACCCGCCGAGGGGCTCAGACACATATCTTGCGGACAACTGCTCTGTCGTGTATCCCGCGAGGGCTGACGGCACGTATGTCGGAACATGGTGGTACGATCCGGAAGAAGGCATGAAATATATTTTCGGAAGGATCAGGGAACAGTTCGATTCCGTATACCACGAGCCCGCGCATCAGCCACAGAGGGCGGATGAGGACGTGATCCTGCAGGGCGGTGATTATGTGATATGGTCATATGAAAGACCCGAGAATGACGACGATATCCCGAAATGTTCCAGGATCATGTGGCGTTATGTGATCAAGGAGTGGGTGCCGCTCAACCGTAAGATACCCAACAAGCTGAGGTGTACATATGAAGTGTTTACGCCTGAACGCATTTACATGTATCTTCCGCTTCAGGCGGGGTTCCTCACGACAGAGAAGCTACTGCCGCATAAATGGAGCATTCCTGCGTGGGCAAGATATATAGACGATCACATAACCGAAAAGCTCAGCCTTGAGTCGCTCGCGTTCAAAGCTAATTACAGCACGCATAACTACAGGGACATATTCTGCATGTACTATGGCGTCACGCCGTCAGTATACATAAGAAGGCGGAGGATCACGCTGGCTGCATCAGAGATCGAGAAGGCGCATAGCCATCAGGAGATGCGGGATATCCTGAAAAAGTACCGTTTTGCCAACTATATGATGCTTGAGAAAGCCTCGAGGGAGGAATTCGGCAGAAACCTTTCAGAACTGATCTTCGACGATCCGGCGGGCGACCTCATAACTTCATATGAATCCAACAAAGACAATGTTCATTGTTCTTTCGGCGTTTATGAGGGGAAGACGATACTTGCCCATTCCGTTGAAGAGATAGAAAAAGAAGCGATCCCGGATGAGACAGTCGAACGTATAGTATACTGGTTCAGACGAGATTTCCAGGATCTTAAGGGGCTTAAGAAATACCTTGCCTATCCTAAAGAGAAGGTGTTCATCTGGGGAAACGATCCGGTGATCCACGGTATACAGCGTGTATATCCTTACTATATCGGTTCTGTCGTAAAGAAAAAGATCAAAGAAGATGATATGACCGGGCTTAAAGAAAACGCGTCGCTGCATTTAGAGCATACGGAACCCGGAAGGTACGCTGTGTTTTCTGTTTACGGAGATACTGACGATTCACCGGCGGACACATTCCGATTCCTTACGAGAGTCGCGTTCGGCGGCTGGATAAACGAGCACAGATGGCGTCTTGACCTCACCCGCCGCACGTTCGTGCTGTGGAAAAAAGGGAAGCTTTTCTTCTTTGTGCCTTTAGTACACTAAGTGGTACTGTTCAGGACAACTTAATCTCAAGAAATTAAGACGGCTCACATCTATAATTTAAGTATAGATGTGGGTATTTTTTTGACCGGAAAGCAGGGAAGAGTGAGTAAACCATCACCGTATACTAATGAGGAATTACTGGCGATACTTAGTAATCTGAAGCAGAAGCTCGGCCGCATGCCGACGAAGAAAGATATCCCTGAAGAGATCAGGCCGCTTTACAGGAAAGCATTCGGGAAGTGGTGCTACGCACTGGAAGCTGCCGGCCTGAAGATACCGTCTGCGGTGACGCTTGCCAGGAGGGCAAGGCATAAGAACAGATGGAAGCATAAGAAGAAAGTGATCAGCGAAGACTGATTGCGATATACTGTGACGTCAGTGGAAACAGGTGGGAATCCTGTGCTGTACCGCAACTGTATGTCTCCTCCCCCGGAGATAAGTCAGGAACACACGACGCCATGGAAGTAACTATTTCTACGGGCTATGGAATCGGTTACGAAAAACTCCCCGTCAAAACAGAATACAGCATACGCCCGCGGGAAGGCCGCGGCGTATCTAAGGGAAGAATAAGTAACGTGAGTTTCAGCTTAGGATCGTGCCGTAGAAAAGGAGGCGGAAAACTGAGAGGCGCGATGCTTATTCGTTATTTTTAATTGGAAGATTGCTAAAAAAAGGAGACTTTTTGATGAGTAAGAAAGTAATTTCAAGGCTCACGGTCAGGCTTGCTCTCGTCACGGCGGTCATACTGTGCGCGCTCTTTGCGTGTGCAGGCTCCGTATATGCCAGCGCTGACAGTGTGCTGCCTGAGAAAAACGAAAAGGGAGTGTATGAAATATATACTGCCAGCCAGCTTGAGATTTATACTTACGCTGCTAATGGTACGCAGCGCACATGGGAAGGCGAGACTATGCCTGCGGACAGAAACGCAAGCTGCGTACTCATGAACGATATCGACTTCGAAGGGAAGACATGGGTGCAGCTTGGTACGAGCAGTGGAAACGCATTTGCAGGTACCATCGACGGTCAGGGACATAAGCTGTATAACTATCAGGTGTCGAATAAAGCGCGCCCCGGGATCATTATATATAATGCCGGAGTCGTAAAAGATATCATATTGGATGTCGGCACTGTAGTCCCGAGTTCCAGTGATTACATAAACCCGAGCCTGCTCGGCGTAGTGGCACAGGATAATATGCAGGGTGGTGTCTTCAGCGGAATCACTGTAAGAGGCGATCTTAGATATAATACATCGAGTGCTACAGGCGGCGGAATGATATGCGGACAGAACCAGGGCATCATCAGATACTGCGTTACGGAAGGACTGTTTGCCGTATACTCTGGCGGTGCCCCGATAACAAGATATAATACCAATACCGGACTCATCGAATACTGCTATAACAGGGCGAAGATCGTATCGTTCCAGTTCGGCAGCCCATATGGTCTGTTCTGCACAGGAAGCAATATGATGGGCACGGTGCGCAACTGCTATAACTGCGGAAAGTTGTATACAGGTGGAGTAGACGGAACTGAGGTAACAGACTATTCGCTCACGAACGCCACATCAGGGCTGGAGAAGATGCAGAACTGCTACAAGGCAGATGAAGAATTCACAGCTGCTGACCTCGGCGGCGAATTTGTCGATGATCCAGAAGGCGATGATTCGATCAATAACGGATATCCGGTATTCCCATTCCAGCTTGGTGGTGATTACCCTCATGTAGAGAGTGCGGCGGATCTCACGGTTGACGATATCACATATCTGGATGATACGACTATGAATCTGACATCGACAACTAAATTCGATTACTACAAGCTCAAGAGCACAGATTTTACAATCAAGATCATTGCCGGAGACAGGGTTGCAGATGTGGCTGTAACAGATCTCAGCCAGGGAAGTAAAGGGAATATCTCCCTTACATTCAACTCTATCAATGAGGCCAAAGACGCTAAAGGTAAGCTGATAAGGTCTATAGATGAGCAGGATCTTACGATCAAGCTTCTCGTTGCCGGAAGTGAAGTCGCCCAGACAGATTATCATATCGGTGCGTCAAGAATGTGGTCTGATTACGCAGTAGAACCTGCAAGGGTCACCAGGGCAGACAAGAGATACGGGGAGAAATTCAGCGGATACTATAAGATCACCAAACCTGAAGAGCTGGCCTGGGTAGCCGTTACATGTGATACAGCAAGTAATGGAGTGTTCAGGGACAACTGTTTCCTCACAAATGATATCTATCTGAATGATACAACAGATCCGGACTGGAAAGATGATCCGGAAAAGATGATCTGGGATAAGACGATCGGATGGATAGAGAACGCATATCATCAGTTCAATGCCGTATTCGACGGAAACGGATTCACCATTTACGGAATGTACATAGACGATGGCGGACGCAGTGCTGCTCTGTTCGGAGACACATCCAGCAACGCAGTGATACAGAACCTTTCGGTGTATGATTCTGTATCAAATACTAACTCCACTAGTTCAGCAGCTGCTGCAGGTATCGTAGCAAGACTTACTAATGGTGTGGTCAGAAACTGCAGCTTCAGCGGAGTAGTTACGGGAGGCAACTGGACAGGCGGTATCGTCGGTACCGGGTCAGGTACCATAACCGGATGTGCAAACTATGCAAAAGTTAAGGGAATCACTGAAAATAATACCGGAGGCATCTTCGGATACTATAATACATCTACAGATATACAATCCTGCTACAATACCGGTGCTGTTACCGGAGGGGGTATAGTAGGCTATGCAAGTAATACTGATATCATTGATTGCTATAATGCCGGGAAGTGCACTTTCGCAATCAATGCGACAGCTTCTCAGTATATCCAGAACACGTATGCACTTCAGGGATGCGGCAAGGTTACAGGGAATGTAGATGTGTTATCCAAAAATGCTTTTACAGATGGTACGCTTCTGGAATATCTGGATTCAGAGGACTATGTCGCTGATGAAGAGAACATTAACAACGGCTATCCGATTCTTAAATGGCAGAGCAAGCTTATCGCCGCACAGGCAAAATATCCTGAGGAACTCCAGAATTATGTAGACCTTAACCAGTATTATCTGAATGGAAACAAGATTCAGGCGATAATCGATGAAGCCATTGAAAGGATCGCTAACGCTACGACTTCAGCTGAAGCAGAAGCGGCATTTGAAGAAGCCAAGTCAGCTATCGATGCGATTCCAAATGACGTACAGGCAAAGCAGGAAATAGAGGATGAACTTGCAAGACTTCAGGAACAGATAGTAACAGCTACTAAGACTCTGGCATTCGATATGTGCCTGATCAGCCTTGATAAAACAGAGGCAGAGTATTCAGGAAGCGCGATCGAGCCTGTTGTTACAGCAACGACGAAGGACGGTGCTGCTCTCGTCAAGGATACAGACTATGAAGTGGCTTACGATGCTAACGTTGCCCCGGGAGTTGCCAAAGTTCTGGTTACAGGTAAAGGCAGCTATGCGGGAACAAGGGAGATCACATTCAACATCGCTCCTGCAGCAAACAAGATCCTGAAGTGCAAGAAGGCCAAGAAGGCATTCACAGTAACATGGACCAAGGATGAGCTTGGAACAGGCTACGAGGTTAGCTATGGTCTCAAGAAGAACTTCAAGGGAGCCAAGACGGTGAAGATCGCCAAGAGCGAGACGACTTCAAAGAAAGTATCAAAACTCAAGGCTAAGAAGAAGTACTTCGTAAGAGTACGCACATACGTTACTTCCGGTGAACAGACGATCTATGGAGCGTGGTCTCCTGTAAAGTCTGTAAAGACCAAGTAAGGAGGTGGAAGTAATGAAGAATATGAGAAGATTAATCATAGTCATGACACTTGCTGTAATGGCAATGATCATTATGACAGGAGCTGCGTTTGCGGAAGGTGAACCCGAATTAAGCGATGATGGCTTCTATGAGATCACAGATGCCGAGCAGCTTGGCTGGTTCCGTGACAAAGTCAATGCTGGAGAAACTGACATCAATGCCAGAATCATGAATGACATCGACATGACAGGCATAACCGCATGGACAGCTATTGGCAGTTCTCAATTTTATGGAACAATTGACGGAAATGGTAAGGCTCTTAAGAACGTAGAATGGAATTTTACCTCTCAGAATAGCGGCCTGGTTGGATATAACTATGGCGTTATCAAAAACCTTACTATAGAAGGTGCCATAAACTGTACTGCTAGAAGATGCGCTGCATTTTCAGCATATAACATGAGCATTATCTCGGGGTGCGTTAATAAGGCGACAATGACAACTACCTATAACTATATGGCGCCTATTGCGGCATATAATATGGCAGCCGGTTCGATCGTCTATTGTGCAAATCTGGGGAATGTAAATGGCAGTTCAGGTACTATCGCCGGTATTGCGGCTTACCAATATGGAACTATTTACTCATGTTATAACACTGGAAATATTCAGGGAGCTGGATATGCAGCTGGTATAGGAGGCGAATGTCAGTCAACAAGTACCTGTAAGAATTCATATTCTACGGGAACTGTTACGGGTGGTACCATAGGCAAACTGTTTGCCGCTTTGTACAGTAATATAGATTTGAAAAATAACTATTCCCTCAGTAGTGATGGAACACCTGTTGCAGGATATGTGGCTGATGCCAGTGTGATTACTGAAGACGCAGTTTTTGAAGTATCATCTATAGTTCCTTCTGACCTTGGGGATGCGTTTGAGGCAGACACAAATAATATAAACAACGGATATCCTGTGTTGAAACATCAGAATAGTAAGATATATCCGGATATCGAATCTTCAGACAGTTTACAGATTGTTGCTATTCAGGAATTTGATGGCGGGGGTATCACGTCCGATGCTTTGGTAACAGTAAAAATCGACAAGAGTTTCGCATATCTCAAAATCGACAGATCTTGGTTCTCTGTTTCCTACAAAATTGAGGGGCAGGAACAGGCTACTCCGGTTTCGCTGAAAGGCACCGCTTCTGTAGATGGAGATCAGGTCACATTGAGATTCAATACACTTGCAGAGTTTATGGATAAAGAAGAAAAGCCTATCGAGATCTCGGTAGCTCTAAATCAGGATGAACCATTTACACAGTCGTTCACATTAGGAAAGACAAAGCGCTGGAGCGTATATGCTGACCAGCCGGAGATGATTCCTGTTGGGGATACTGAACGGCCGCAATTCGCTGGCTATTACAAGATCACTTCACCTGAAGAACTCGCATGGTTCGCGGGTCTGGTAAACGGCACTCTTGAAGGGGTGGAGCAGAACCAAAAAGCCAAAGCATTTCTTGATACAGATATCGAGTTGAATGGTGAAGATGCAGAAAACTGGCAGGATTGGGACAAAGATACTACCAGTGTACAGGTGTGGGACCAGGGTATTGGATCATATGCTGCTCCATTCAAGGGAACTTTCGATGGTAACTTCCATACGATAAGCGGATTGTTTGCAATATATACTGATTCGTACAGTGCAGATTATCACTATCCATCAGTTGCGTTGCTGCCGTATGCAGACAACGCTGAGATCAGGAATCTTGGTGTAGACAAATCATACATCTACAACACAGGACAGTTTGCGAGAGCAGGAGGAATAGCCGGAACGACAACTGA
Source organism: Anaerovoracaceae bacterium (assembly GCA_045604065.1). GTDB lineage: Bacteria > Bacillota > Clostridia > Peptostreptococcales > Anaerovoracaceae > Aminicella. The sequence goes on along the minus strand of JAZUNH010000026.1, from coordinate 8,564 downwards.
CACCGTAATTGCAAACTGCTGGTTTAACGGATGTGTTGAAAGCAGGATCGGTATCGCTGGAGGCATAGTTGCACTTCCGGAATATTCCACGGTTGAAGCGTGCTTCAATGCAGGCGAAGTTATCGGTGATCAAGGCGCAGGAATAGTAGGAGAGTGCTGGGGCACTACTATAGAAAACTGCTATAACGTAGGCACACCAAACACACACGGTATCGGCAGCGGAACCAGTTCTGCTACGATCTATTCGTGTTATTCAACAGGCAGCAAACCTTTCGCATCAAGCAACAAATCTGTTAATAGAAGTTTCTATCTCGAAGGAGCGCCTGACTCAGGATACGGAGCCGGATGCGTGGCACTTTCTGAAGAACAGTTCAAAGACGGTACGCTCCTTGATGGACTCGACCAGGATGCATTCTGTGCTGACGAAGAAGGAGAAAACGCGAAGAACAACGGATATCCTATCCTTGCATGGCAGACAGATCTGTATAAGCTAAAACAGGCTGCGATCACCGAAATCAAGTATTTCCTTGATCCTACAGAATACGGTTTAAGCAGAGAAGAGCTGAACGCCACACTAGAGTCCGCTTACAACAGTATCGAAGAGGCAACTTCAGCAGCTGATGTAGATGCAGTTAAGGCAGCAGCCCTTGAGATCCTTGGGCAGTTTGAGAAAGACTCTGTCAAGGAAGGCATGTACAATGAAGCTCTCGAGGAACTCCAGAAAGAGCTTGATGCCCTTGATGCAAAGATAAATCTTCTTGGAGCAACTGTAACTGTAGCTGAAGAAAAGCTGACAGCGGATGGGAATGAGCAGAAGCCGGCTGTTACAGTGACCGGGAAAGATGGAGCTATCATGGAAGAAGGTAAGGATTACACTGTGACATATCAGGATAATGTAAAGCCTGGAATCGCGACAGTGACAGTGACTGGAACTTCCGAGACTGATCCTGTCGTAAAGACAGCGACATTCAAGATCCTTCCGAAGAAGATGGGAGCTCCAAAGCTCAAGGCTGCCAAGAAGAAGCTGACAGTGACCTGGAAGAAAGACGCTGACGTGACAGGCTATGAAATCCAGTACTCGCTCAAGAAGAACTTCAAGGGAGCCAAGACAGCCAAGGTGACCAAGGCTGCGACTTCCAAGAAGGTCATAAAGAAGCTCGCTTCCAAGAAGACATATTATGTCAGGATCAGGAGCTACAAGACTGCAGGAAAGGCTTCGCTCTATGGAGCGTGGTCTGCAGCAAAGAAGGCTAAAGTAAAGTAGAAGCTTTAGTAGTCAGAACACTTCATCCTCTTTGTACTCTTGCTCACAGAGGATGGACATAACATGACTGCCTTGCGGCGGGAGACCGCCGCAGGGCAGCATACCGAGCCGTATTTTCTTGTAAGGATGCTGCTCGGTATGCTGCCGTTAAGGAGAAGGCAGAAAAACGGCATGAAAAGAAGGTATCGCATATGATTCTGAATACAAGGTTAAAGAAAACAGGTATGGATAAACACGGTAAGACAGCGAGGATACTTGCTTTTGTTCTTGCTGTGTTTCTTGTTATGGATCAGAGCATGCTCGTGTACGCTGCTGACTCAGTATCAGATGATAAAGGGTCTTCAGTAACGCTCCAGGAGGATAGGGATGAGACAGAAGAAATCTCTGATGACAAGGCAGATAATGACATATCGGCTGAAGAGCCTGGAGTGGAAACAGATCATGCGGATGACCAGGCAGATGAAAATGAAAAAGGGAGCGGGGAAAGTGACCTTTCCGATGAGGAGAAGGACAAAGCAAGAGCAGCGCTTCAGAATACAGAGCCGGGACTCAAGCTGACTGAGAATGATGAGCCTTCAGATGACGGAGATGGCGAGGAAACCGATACCATAACCGTAAGAGTTTCGATCAGGAACGATACATATCCGGAGAGTGAGGGCGCGCCTTGGGAAGGTACTCTGGTCGATACAAATGTCACAGTTCCTTCAGACTATTCAATGATGCAGGCTATACACAAGGTTTGCCAGGATAATAATATAGAAAGCTGGGGGACAGACAGCTCGTATATCCGTATGATAGGCGGCCTTATTGAATTCCAGGGCGGCGGCGGATCCGGCTGGATGGGCACATTGAATGACTGGTTCGTTAATCGTGGGTTCGACCAGATGACGATAAAGGACGGAGATGTGATCCAGGTGGAATATACCTGCGATCTGGGCGAGGATCTCGGATCTTCGTTCAACGTTAAGGATAAAAGGGTCAGTGCTTTAAATGTCAGTACGGGAGACCTTTCACCTGAATTCGATCCTGACTTCGACAGATATAACCTTATTGTTCCGGAAGGAACAGAAAGTATCTCGATATATACTACAGCGGTGAACAGGAACTATCTCGTAAAAAGCATAGTCGGCGGAAAGGAATATGAACGCGGGGCAAAGATACCTATAAGTGATGGGACAGTCGTAACCGTAAAATGCGGGGATCCATCGTGGCCGTCTATGAACTCATATGAGCAGGAAGACACAGTAAAGCCGGTGGTATATAAGATCAACGTATACGAAGGCAGTCCGAGTTTCCTGGCCGAGTTGACCGGTGAGAAATGCATACCTGAGCTCGACCGTGAGAGCGGTATATACAGCGCAGGAGAGAAAGTGACAGTGACGCTGAGATATAACGAAAGCCGCTATCAGGTGACAGAAGAGGGTGTCAGGGCATATGTAGGCGGCAGCAGAAGATATATACAGCTCAGTGAGGAAGAGCCCGGAATCTATTCATTCACGATGCCAGGGAACAACGTTGAGGTAAAGGCTAAATGTGAGACCAGATATGATTATCCTCTCAGTGTGACAGGAAGTCTTATAGGATGCACGATGACGCCTGATCATTCCGACGGTAAGTACTGCAGAGGGGAGAAAGTGACGGTTACATTCACTCTCCCTTCTGGAAAGCGCCTGAACGACAGTACGGTGAGAGTGGCCGAAACGGTATCGGAGGACGCCGTTGATCTGAAATATGTAGGGGTCAACAAGTACAGCTTCATTATGCCGCAGGAGGATGTAACGGTCTTTGCGGAAAGTGAAGATATCACTGCCAACGGACTCATAGGCTATACAGTCAAAACAGCGAAAGGGTCTATCAAGGGAGAGATGACAGACAGCTCCAGAACATCCAGGCTGGATCTTCCGGACGATGAAGTTAAATTCGACCTTGATCTTGATCTGACAGATAATGAAGCGCTGATAGCTGTCAGGCTGACGGATCTGTTTGGGAATATCACAGCGTATCCTAAAAGCAGTATCACAGGGATAAGCGTCGGAACCATGAACAGAGCTCTTCTTGGAGAAGACGTAAAAGCTGTTGTTATCACGAGGGATGAATCGAGTGTCACGCATAGATATACGATATATTTTGGTACGGGAGCAAGTGAAGATGCGGCAGAAACAGTTGATTCTGAAATGATCATACTGGATGCAAGCGATGCTTCAGTGCTGCCATACAGGAAAACTCTGATGACGTCAGGAGTACAGCTGTATGAGATCGACTATCCGACTCGTATAGTCGATTATACAGCGCAGACAGCATATGTTGATCTGGTGATCTGTCCTACATATGAGAAAACAGCAGAATCAGTCGAGATACGGTGTAAATATTCGGAGTTTGGATTTATTGAAAAAGATTCTTCAGGACTCAGCTGGCGCTATTATACCAGAAACAGTATCAGAGTATACCCAAATTATGAGGCGCTGGATGTCCCGGTCGAAGTTGATTATACGCTTGAATCAGGGGAGACCGTCACAAAGAAATATCTGTTCCGCATAACTAATGCAAGATATACGAAACAGAGATTCAAAGTGCTTTCAGCTTTGGGGAATCCATTCATACCTTCATCGTTTGCTGTTAACGAAGAGTATGTTCCTATATCGAGTCTCCACTTTGAAGAAGGTGCGTTTTATCTTGAACTGGCTCCGGGAGAATATACCGCGGCAAGCATGAAGAAGTCTGTTACGTTTAAGGTAGAGGACGACCTTTCAAGGCCGATCATTACAGATGATGTGGTGATACAGACAGATGTACCTGAGTATATGGTTACTGTCGAATGTCCGGACAAGGATGCGGTATATACTGTCCGAGAATCCAACACGCAAATTGAATATTATGTAAAAACAGATCAGAAATCATTTACGCTGCCGCCGGGACAATATGATCTTCAGGCGGTAAATGACAGCAGTCATCTGTATTCCATAACATCGTTTACGCTCTATAACAGTGATATTGTCGTTTCAGCGCGCCGGCCTTATCTGATGGATCCGCAGTTTGTGGCTGATGAGCTGGATCTTCTTGAGGAAATACAGATCTTTGATGCAGGCGAGGGAATGGTAGAGATATATGTCCCGGAGTACCAGTCAAAGAATATCGTAACTACACCTGTGATAGTTGACAACCCGGATGGAATGGCCATGATAAAACGGTCATACTATCAGAGCGCCACTGGTTATACATATTATAGATACTATGTCCAGCGTGACAGGCTTGAGCACTCGATGTATCTGAGATATGACGTATACAATAAAGCAGATCCGGATATGGTATATAAGACTTCTGTTATGGAGCTCTATTTGCCGCCGTATTCTGAGGGTGCAGAAGATATAATTATGCCTGCTGACGTCAGGACTCTGCAGATAGGATTCGGCATAGATGACGGAAGCCTGATCAGCGGCATATATGGTTCTTTCGATATGTACTACAGTCTTGCATCTGCCGGATTGGGCATACCTGTGTTAGAGAGAAAAGCCGGCATAACCGAAGAACAGCTTGTCAAAGCCGGATACAGCGTCAAGTATACAATGAGGTATGCTGAAACTGAAAACGATGAAATGGAAAATGTCTGGCTCAACTGGACCGGCACTTATAGTGCATTCTACAGGCATGATAATGATCATGACTGTGAAGTGTTTACCACTCAGGACATAAATCACTCTGGTCATCTGTTCATCAATGCCGATATAAGTGACTGGGGCGGATATGCGGATCAGACAGTGAACGGCTATTACGAAGTGACTGCATGGTTTGAGGATGCTGCCGGCAACAGATCTCAGCCGGCTACCATCACCGTATGTAAAGACGGAAAGCCGCCGGTAGCAAGAGTATGCATAGATCCAAGCGGCAGCACAGGAGTTTACAGTGAAAAACCGTCATCGCCTGAATATACGAATGAGGCGGTTACAATAAGAGTCGAAGCCCAGGATATAGGACAGGGCGGCCTGCATGATGAAGCGTACAGCTTCGACGGCGGCGAAAGCTGGGTATCTCAGAATACAATCACATTCACAGAGCCTGGCAGCATAGATATATCTGACATATGGATCAGAGATAAGCTCGGGAACATTACTGCTGTCGTTGGTTCCAGATTCGACCTTGACCTTTATACTTCTCCAACAGGACCGCGCTATTCCGGAAGCTCGTGGTTCAGCGGAAGTGGCGGACCAAGGTGGGAAGACGGGACTCAAGGAGTAAGATATATCTATGTAGATATTGAGAAGCCTGGTGTTGGAGTCCTTACATCGTTTTCCAGAGAAACCAATGAGATGGTGCTTACAGTCAAAGCAACAGATACGATTTCCGGTCTGGCTTCTGAGGCATACAGCTTTGACGGCGGAGAGACGTGGCAGGAATCGAATAAATATACTGTTACGTTAGGAGAATATGCCGCAGATCAGATCAGGGTACGTGACAAGGCCGGCAATATCACCGTGTACGATGATGACTATGTATGGACAAAGGCCAGCTTTGAAGGGGAAGGACCTGTAATAAAGAAAGTGGATATCCAGTATGGAAAAGGCGGCAGAACAGGATATGACGGAAGAAAGTGGTATCAGTCAGCGGTACTTACGATAGAGGCAGAATCAGACAGCAGTGAGATCGCGGCGTATTCGTTCGACGGCATAACATATACAGAATCGAATGAAATGGAAACGTCTCTGCCGCTGCTGCTTAGTGCTGGTACGATATCGGTTACAGATAAAGCTGGTAATATTACGACATATGATCAGGTGATCGATCTAACAAATATTGACAGCAAATCTCCGGAGATATCATCTGTTACTTTTTCCGGTAATTCGGGAGCGGTCACCAGAGAGATAAGAGCTGTGATAACAGCTTTAGACATTGGATCCAGGAATCTTGAATATGCAATATCTCCTATACCTCTCTGTGATTTCATCAGAGGCTACCCTTCGGGAGATCTTCAGCTGGAATGGACAGACAATACGGATGATGATCAGTTCAAGATCAGTAACCTGGGCAGAAAATATGATAAGACGTGGCTTGCCGATGCCGGAGACTATATGCAACATGGGCTGAATCACGGCACTACTTTAGGGCTCAAATGGGGAATAAGGCTATGGGTAAGAGACGCCGCGGGCAACATCGGATATGAAGATACATGGTGCTGGGGCGGATATATCGACCAGGAAGGCCCTGAGATCTCCGAAGTGACTACAGAATACAAATACTTCAATGATGCGTCAGGCATAGTTAGAGTATATGTGGCAGCAACGGAACCAAAGAGCGGCTCCGGGCTTGCTCCGAAGGCATACAGCTTCGACGGCGGTAAGACATGGCAGGTATCTAACTCGACATCTATCCCGGTCGGGGCTTCGATCCCGGCAGGCCAGATCATGGTCCGCGATGTGTTTGGAAACATATCGGTATATAATAAGGTAGTGAAGACGACGCTCCAGGATGTCATAAAGCGTATAAATGATCTGGACCCGAGGACGGCCAAGAACAGGGACTACAAGGAGATAATCGATCTGTACAATCAGCTGTCAGACCGTGAGAAGAGCAAGGTATACAACTGGCAGGACTTCCTTGACATGCTAGGGAACCGCAAAGATCAGGACTGGGACGATGATTTCGGAGATATCGGAGAGCCTGATGACGGCGGAGAGCAGGGCGGTGATCAACCGGATCCTGATGATCCCGGCGACGATCAGGAAGGAGATGGAGAAGACGACGGCGGAGCAGGAGATAACGACGGCAAGCCGTCGGACGGAAGCGGAAACGGCAGAGGCGGGGGCAAGCCTGAAGCCCGCGACGCGGACGGAGGAAACGATATGGATACGGTGAGCGTCGCTCTTTCCAATACGAGCACGTCTAAAACGCCTGACGTGAAGTCGAAAGCCGGCCAGAACTACCGTGAGGCCGAGATAGAAAGGAAAGGGTCCGGCGGCATGCTCAGCCAGGGCATGGTGAAGCTGTGGGAACTCATGCTACTCATCTTCATCGTGGCTGGAGCGTACACGTACGGAGCTCAGAAGAGATACAGAAGATACAGGGGTGACGCGGCATAGGAGGAGATATGTTAACGAAGGTGACAAATGACTTGCTGAGAGGAGTGGTGTCAGCGCTGCAGACGCCTGTGGTGGTGGTACTGCTCATACTGATAGTCGTCGCGGTGGCGATGGCGGGGAGCTTCACGGTGGAGTATTTCACAGAGCACAGAAAGCTCAAGGAGAAGATACCCGACCTTTTAAAGAAGCTTACTGACGCAGACCTTTCAGACGCGGCCGACATTGTGATGGGAAGCAGCCTCATAAAGCGCCAGAAGGAAGCGATAATCAGGATACTCGAGTCAGGAGATATGGATCCCGATTCAAGAGACGCCTTCGCGTCGCAGCTCCTTTTCGATGAGGCTGCGCATTACAGGAAGTACCTTAAAGTACCTGAGCTTGTGCTCCGCCTCGGCCCTATGTTCGGGCTCCTCGGTACACTGATCCCGCTGGGCCCTGGCCTGATCGCGCTCGGGCAGGGCAATACGGAAGTACTTTCTCAGTCGCTCCTTATCGCGTTCGATACGACTGCCGCCGGCGTCATAGTATCTGCGTTCGCGTTCGTGGTGCAGTACTTCAGGAAGAGCTGGTACCAGACGTACGCCAGGGATCTTGAGTCGGCCGTGGACATAATACTGGATAAGATGGAAGAGGCGTGACATGAGAGAAGGAAGAGAAAGAAGCGGTAGAAGGAAGAGCCGCGTGAGCAGGAGGACTTCGTCTTCATGGATGGAAGCATCGGAGCCTGAGAATCCACTGGATTCACTTTCCAACCTGTCAGACGTCATGCTGGTGTTCGCGTGCGGCCTCATGGTTGCGCTGATCATCAACCTTAACGTGGACGTGTCGAGGCTGAGCGAAGCTGTGGTAAGATACAAGGACGACAGCGAGAGCGCGGAAGTCGAGAGGAGGGACGGAGCCGGCATGGAAGAGATCGGCAAGGTATACCGGGACCCCAAGACAGGGAAGACATACATAGTGGATAAAGGTGAAAACGGCTACGATGATGAAGACGAGTAGCCGGAACTATATGATACAGCAATAAGATCAGGAGGATATATCCTGAGTGCGGCGGCCCTTTTAAAAGTCTGGGACATGACTTCAGAAGGGGCCGCTGATTTTATGTGATATAGAATATCGCTTCATTTTGGTATATAATATCAAATAGTTAATTATACTTTTTTGAAAGGGACACATATGATACGGACTAAAGAAGACTTTAAGGCAGAATTCAACAATCTCTCCAGATC